>NZ_JBMDIW010000019.1:0-113502 GCF_057808875.1 Caulobacter sp. FG7 | reverse complement strand
CCCCCCCGGGTCCAGACCTGGGTCTTGCAGAGGAAGTTTCCCAGCACGCAGCCCTTGGCCCGCAGCTTACCGGCGTCCAGAACCAGCACCCGGCCCGAGAACGTCATGTTGACGTCCGGCGCGAAGACCTTGCCGCGCCACTCGCCCTTGTCACCGGGCGTGAAGTCCCTCAGCAGCTGCCGTCCCAGAAGCTCGCCGCCCGAGCCCTTGCGCGCGTCGGTGCGCGCCTCGTCGTTGGCCCAGACCACGTAGCCGCAGACCTCCGGCCCGCACGGCTTGATCTCCACATGGACGCTGTCCTTGGGATTGCGCCAGACGCCGTAGATGCCGTCGGTCGCCGGCGCCTGCGCCGCAGCCAGGCCAGGACCGGCCGCCAAGATCGCCAGCGCCAACACAGCTGGAGCAGACCACCGGACCCCGCCCTTCCCTAGCGCTGACGACGACATGAACATGGCCTCCCCCGACTTCGGCGACGACGATCGCCCGGTTTCCGGCGGCGAAGGTCAGCCGCCGGTCGCGCGGCGTCAAGTCGAGTGAGATTGTCAGAAGTTCAGCGTGCCCCAGAAGGTGCAGGCGTTGGGCGTGCCGGGCAGCGTGGCCGGCGCGGTCGACGGGATCACCAGGGACGACGATGTCAGGCCGGTCGAGGTGAAGCTGCCCGAGCAGGCGCCGAGGATCGTGGAGACCCCGACGCCCGACACGGTGACCGTGCCCGGAGCCGGTATCGTGACGCTCCACGGAAAGCCGCTCGGCGTCACCAACCATCCGCACTGCCAGTCGCCGGCAGAAAACGACCCGCCGGTGATCACCGCCGATGTCCCGCTCGGCGCGACGATCGCGCGGAGCTGGACGACGCAGGCGACATCCACCGTCTGGTGCATGTGCAGCGTGCCGGTGACCGCCACCTGGGCGTCCGCCCGGCCGGGGGCCGCGGCGATGCTCGCCAAGGCCATTGCCGTGAGCGCTAGGCCACGTTTCAGCATGAAGGCCTCCAAGGAAGGCGCCGCAGCGGCCGATGGCCGGATGCGGCCGTGTTTCCATAAGAAACGCCGGGAGTCCGCAAGGACTCCCGGCGAGACGAGGGGAAAGGATCTAGGTCCGCTCCCGCGGCTCTTACGAGACCGTCAGCGAGGGGCTGCTGGTCAGGGTGCCGGTGATCGAGCAGGTGCCCGGCGAGCCCGGAATGGTGGCGCCCGAGAAGGTCACGCCGCCGCTCCAGTTGGTGGTGATCGAACCGGCGCAGTTGCCCAGGATCGAGTTGGCGCCGATGCCGCTGATGGTGATCGACGAGCCGCCGTTGAGCGTGACGCTCCACGGGAAGCTGCTCGGGGTCACCAGCCAGCCGCACTGCCAGTCGCCAGCGGCGAAAGAACCGCCGGTGATCGAGGCGCTGCTGCCGTCGGAGGCGGTCGTGCCGGTCAGGGTCACGGCGCACTCGACGGTGGTCGATTGGCTCATGGTCAGGTCGCCACTGAGCGTGAAGCCCGTGCCGGCCGGGGTGATCGTGGCGGCCGAGGCGGAGCCAGCGGCGGCGAAGCCGGCGGCGGCCAGAACGGCGGCGGCGAGAACAGAAGCGCTCTTCAACATGACGTCTCCTCCTACGTTTATTTTCTTCAACCCCTCATGGAGGTCGAGCTACATGCAACTATCAATCGTGTAAGGAGTCAAACCCAAAAATACATAAAATTCAAACACTTACAACACAGCGACGAGGTCTCGCGACGCGTCCCGCGGGGGAGCGCCGAAAAGGCCGCCGCCCCGGTTCCCCGAGGCGGCGAGGCACCGAGGTCGCGCGCTAGAAGCGCTTGGAAACGCTGACCGCGACGAGGCGCGGATCCAGCGTGAAGACGTTGGTGGTCAGGCCGGTGTCGTCGCTGTTGGTGAAGGCGTCGGTGATCGGCGTCTTGTCGAACAGGTTCTTGACATAGGCCTGGATGACGAGGCCGTCGGCCGGACGCTCCAGCGTCACCGAAATGTTGACGTTGTCCCACGACTTCAGGCGGTCGTAGGTGGTGTTGTAGACCCGCGCGTAGCTGGAGCCCTGGTAGTAGTAGTCGCCGCGCAGGGTCAGCGCCCAGTCGTCGCGATGGAAGGTGTATTGGGCGCCGACATTGGCGGTCCAGTTGGGCGCATTGGGCAGCTCGTTGCCGCTGAGATCGGCCTCGAAGCCGCGCCCGCCGTTGGGCGCCTCGGTCAGCGGATTGTAGGTGAAGCCAAAGAAATTGGGCAGGTAGAGCGGCAGTTGCGAGGGGAACTGCGGGTTGAAGGAGCCCGTGCGCAGCGAACCGCCGCACAGGGCCTGCAAGCCCAGCATCGTCTGTTCCTGAGGCTTGTTGGCGGAGAGGATTCTCTGCACGTGTCTGGTCGGTGCGATGCAGTTCGACGGCACCTGCAGCCACGGCCGCAGGACGGTCCACTCGTCATTGCCCTGGGTGCGGTCCATCACGTCGATGGACTTCTCGCCCTTGCCGATCTTGGTGTTGAGGTAGCCCAGATTGGCGTCGAGGCGGAAGTCGCGGGTCGGCTTGAACACCGCCTCGAATTCCAGGCCCCAGGTCCGGGAGTCGAAGTTCTCGTTCAGCGAGATCCGGTCGACGATCTGCGAGACCTGATAATCGGTATAGTCGTAGTAGAACGCCGTGGCGTTCAGGCGCAGCTTGCCGCCGGCCAGGGTGTTCTTGGCCCCGATCTCGAAGGCGTTGACGTATTCAGGCGCGAAGGTCTCGGCCAGCGGCTGATACTGGAGGACCGTGGGGTTGATATCGACCCGCGGCGGGTTGGCGCCGCCGCCCTTGTAGCCGCGCGAGTACGAGGCGTAGACCATGGTCTCGTCGGTGAAGCTGACGGTCGGCTTCCAGTCGACCACCAGGCGGCCGGTCAGGGCGTCCCACTGCTGGTCGATGTCCGGCAGGGCCGGATAGCCGCGGCTGACATAGCCGCCCGACGACGGCCCCGGGTTGCCGCGGTCGGCGCCCAGCAGCAGCTGGCTTGGATAGGGCGTGCTGACCTTGCGATCGTCGGTGTAGCGCAGGCCCGCGGTCACGCGCCAAGTGGGCGACAGGTCGTAGTAGGCCTCGCCGAACACGCCCCACGAGCGGGTGTGGATCTGGTTCTTGCTGCGGAAGTAGTTGTGGCCGTCGCCCGCCAGCTGGTCCAGCGGCGTCGGGTCGACGTAGATGCATTCCTTGGTGGTCTGGGGCGTGCAGAGCTGCGTGCGCCGCCCCATGTTGGTCACACCGGGCACGACGAGGTCGTTGTAATAATACTCGGCCAGGAACGTGAACAGGTTGTTGAAGACGAAGTAGTCGTCGTTCGACTTGAAGTCGATGTAGTTCGCGCCGAGACTGAAGTTGAACCGCCCCTCATAGCTCGACTGCAGGCGAAGCTCCTGCGTCCATTGGCGGTTGTCGGAGCGCGACAGGTCGGCCGAGACCATTCGGTTGGACCGCCCCAGTTGCGGGTCGGTGTAGTAACCGCCAGGCGTCGGCGTGTTCGGATTGATGATCGGCTGGTTCAGCGTGTTGAACAGCCCGTCCGAGTTGCTGAAGATCGGGTTCGAGACGAAACGGTTGTAGTCCTGCGACGAATAGTAGTCGTCCTTGGCGTAGGCCGTCTGCGAGATGAGCTTCAGGTTGTCGCTCAGGTCGAATTCCATGTTGAACTGGAAGACGTCGTTTTTCACCCGGAAGATGGGATCGTAGCTGGTGGCGATCTCGCGCAGGTCCCGCGACTGGGTCAGGCCGGCATAGGGGTCGGTGCCCAGCGGCACGGCGTTGACGGTCTGGCCGGCGGCGTTGCGGCCATAGGACAGCGAAGCCAGGAAGACGTGGGCGAAGGCGCCGCCGTTGGGCACGCCGTAGGCCGCGTCGTCATAGAGCGATCCGGGCAGACAGCCCTGGCTCAGGCGGTTGCGGACCAGTTGCGAGGTGATGGCCACGTTGCCGACCTGGGTAGGACCCGGATCGTTGGTGCACAGCTGCTTGCCGGTGCGCGAGCGCTGGTCGTCCTCCTCGAAATGCTCCCAGATGAAGTTGGTGCGGAAGCGGCTGGTCGGCTCCCAGGCGGCCGACAGGCGCGTCGACCACAGGTCGCGGTTGTTGACCTTGGTCTCGTTGAAGGTGTTGTAGTCGAAACCGTCGCGCTGGGTGGCCGAGCCGGCCAGGCGCAGGGCGAAGGTCTCGCCCACGGGGACGTTGATCACGGCCTGCATGCGGCGGCTGTCGTAGTTGCCGACCTCGCCCTTGATGAAGCCTTCGAAATCCCGGCCCGGCAGGTTCGGGATCATGTTGACGACGCCGCCGGTGGCGTTGCGGCCATAGAGCGTGCCCTGCGGCCCGCGCAGCACTTCGACGCGCTGCACGTCCAGGTACTCCTGCTCGAACAGGCGGTTGCGGATCAGCGGCGTGGAGTTGAAGCTGACGGCCACGGCGGGGTCGCTGCTGGCCGAGATCGCCTTGGTCCCGACCCCGCGGATCGAGAAGTTATACATGCTGAAGTTGGCCTTCGAGAACGACACGTTGGGCACGGCCCGCATCAGTTCCGAACCGCCCTCGATCTTCAGCTCGTTCAGGCTCTCCGACGACAGCGCCGACACGGCGATCGGCACGTCCTGGATCGATTCCGAACGCTTCTGGGCCGTGACGATGATGTCTTCGACTTGCGTCACTTCCTGCGCGAAGGCTTGGCCCGCCCCGGCGGCGAGCGCGAAAATCGACGCAGTGACAGCCAGACGCGCGCGAGCGCGGGCTGATGAAGCCATGCCCTATCCTCCCCTACCTCGACCCAGCTCTCCGTCCAGGCCGATGAACGTTTCCCCCGCCCCAAATCAATCTCCGACGGCATTGGCGGCTCGGCCGACGGTTGGGTTGTACGATCTACCTATTCACTAGCATGTCAATACATTACTTACACCGATGTTCAGTTCCCTGACGTAAGCTCCGTACGGCTACCTAGGGCCGCTCCGTGACGCCGAATTAATATTTACATCGCTGTAAAAACGGCCAATGTCCGCGCAGCACGGGAGGGCAAGGAATGGACGCTGACGTCATCGTCGTCGGGGGCGGGCTGGCCGGATTGGTGGCCGCCAACGAGCTGGTCCAGAAGGGCAAGCGCGTGGCGCTGGTCGACCAGGAGAACGCCGCCAACCTGGGCGGCCAGGCGTTCTGGTCGTTCGGCGGCCTGTTCCTGGTGAACTCGCCCGAACAGCGTCGCCTGGGCATCCGTGACAGCCTCGACCTGGCCTGGCGCGACTGGCTGGGCAGCGCCGATTGGGACCGCCTTGATGGGCCGCTGCCGCAGGACGAGTGGGCGATCCGCTGGGGCCGCGCCTATGTCGAGTTCGCCGCCGGCGACAAGCGCGACTGGCTGCGCCGGCATGGGATCTCGCTGACGCCGATGGTCGGCTGGGCCGAGCGCGGCGCCGGCCAGGCCCTGGGGCACGGCAACTCGGTTCCCCGCTTCCACGTCGCCTGGGGCACCGGCACTGGAGTCTCCGAACCGTTCGCCGATCGTGCGCGCCAGGCTGCCGGCCGGGGGCTGCTGACCTTCCATCACCGTCGTCGCGTCGACGCCCTGGTCGTCGAAGGCGGGCGGGTGACCGGCGTCTCGGGCAGCGTGCTGGCGGCCGACGACGCGCCCCGCGGGGCGCCGTCCAACCGCAGGATCGTCGGCGACTTCACGCTGAAGGCCGGCGCGGTCGTGCTGGCCACCGGCGGCATCGGCGGCAACCACGATCTGGTCCGCCGCTATTGGCCGGAACGCCTGGGCGCCCCGCCGACAAGCATGATCACCGGCGTTCCGGCCTACGTGGACGGCCGGATGCTCGACATCGCCGCCGACGCCGGCGCACGCCTCGTGAACCGCGACCGCATGTGGCACTACGTCGAGGGCGTCCAGAACTGGAACCCGATCTGGCCCAGACATGCGATCCGAATCCTGCCGGGCCCGTCGTCGATGTGGTTCGACGCCCTGGGGCGGCGCCTGCCCTTCCCCGCCCTGCCCGGCTACGACACCATCGCCACCCTGCGCTACCTGCGCACGACGCCGGACTTGGCCGAGCACGACCACTCGTGGTTCATCGTCAGCCAGAAGATCCTGGAAAAGGAGTTCGCCCTCTCCGGCTCGGAGCAGAACGGCGACATCACCAATCGCCGCCGCCTGTCGCTGCTGAAGTCGCGCCTGGGCAAGGGCGCGCCGCCGGAGGTCGACGCCTTCAAGCGCAACGGCGCCGACTTCGTGGTTTCGACAAACCTGGAAGAGCTGGTCGGCAAGATGAACGCCCTGACCGCCGCGCCCCTGCTCGATCCCGCTATTATCCGTCGTCAGATCGAGGACCGCGACGCCCAGATGGGCAACCCCTTCGCCAAGGACCTCCAGGTCATGGGCATCCACAACAGCCGGCGCTCCCTTGGCGACCGGCTGGCCCGCACGGCGGCGCCGCACCGGATCCTGGATCCAGCCGCCGGACCGCTGATCGGGGTCAAGCTGCACGTCCTGACCCGCAAGTCGCTAGGCGGGCTGCAGACCGACCTTTCGGGCCGAGTGCTGACGCCGGACGGCCAGGTGCTCGAGGGACTCTATGCGGCCGGCGAAGCCTCGGGCTTCGGCGGCGGCGGGCTGCACGGCTACAACGCCCTGGAAGGCACCTTCCTGGGCGGCTGCATCCTCTCGGGGCTGGCCGCCGGCCGCGCCCTGGCCGGGGCGGTCTGAGCCGTGGGCGCCGACGCCCTGGCCTCGCCGCTGACCACCGTGGCCCTGCCCGCCGCCCTGGGCCTGATCATGTTCGGCCTGGGGCTCAGCCTGACGCCCGCCGACTTCGCAAGGGTCGGCCGACGTCCTCGCGCCGCCGTCGTCGCCCTGGCCTGCCAGCTGCTGGTGCTGCCGGTGATGGGCTTTGGCCTCGCCCTGCTGTTTCGCCTGCCGCCCGAGACGGCGGTCGGGCTGATGCTGCTGGCGGCGTCGCCGGGCGGTACGGCGGCCAATCTCTACAGCCACCTCTTCAGGGGCGACGTGGCGCTGAACATCAGCCTGACGGCGATCAACTCGATCCTGGCCGTCATTACCCTGCCGATCGTCGTCAATCTGTCGGTGGCCTGGTTCCAGCCCGGCGAACTCTCCGTCGGCCTGCGGTTCTCCAAGACGGTCGAGGTCTTCATGGTGGTGCTGGGGCCGGTGGCCCTGGGGATGCTGGTGCGCCGCCTGCGTCCGACCTTCGCCGACGCCATGGACCGGCCCGTGCGCGTGGTGTCGGTGGCGTTCCTCACCTTGCTGATCGGCGCGGCCGTCGCCGCCAACCTGGCGACCCTGAAGGACGAGGTCGTGGGGCTGGCCGGCGTCACCGTCGTCTTCTGCCTGCTCAGCCTGACGGTGGGCTTCGTGGTTCCGCGACTGCTGCGCGTGGCCCGCGACCAGGCGATCGCCAGCGCCTTCGAGGTGGGGCTGCACAACGCCGCCCTCGCCATTGTCGTCGCCCAGTCGGTGCTGCAGCGGCCGGAGATGAGCCTGCCGGCCGCCGTCTATGGCGTCCTGATGTTCCCGCTGGCGGCGGTGTTCGGGATGGTGCTGACGCGGACGGCGGGCGTCGCGCGTGATCCTCGTCCTTCGACGAGCTCAGGATGAGGATCAAGGTGAACGTCGAACAGAAAGAAACCTCACCCTGAGCTTGGCGAAGGGCGAGGTTTCCCGCCGCCCCTACTTCAACTCTCGCCGCAGCACCTTGCCGACCGGCGTCTTGGGCAGCGGCTCGGCGCGGAACTCGACGATGCGCGGCACCTTGTAGGCCGTCAGGTGCTCGCGGCAGTGGGCGACCAGCGCCTCCGAGGTCAGTTCGGCCGAACGGCGCACCACCACGATCTTGATCCGCTCGCCCTGCACCGGATCGGGCACGCCGATGGCGGCGACCTCCTCGACCAGCGGATGGGCGGAGACCACGTCCTCGATCTCGCTGGGATAGACGTTGAAGCCCGAGACCAGGATCATCTCCTTGAGGCGGTCCAGCAGCTTCACGCGGCCGTCGGCCTGCATCACCCCGATGTCGCCGGTGGCCAGCCAGCCGTCGGCCGACAGCACCTTGGCCGTCTCGTCGGGATGGCCCCAATAGCCCTTCATCACCTGCGGGCCGCGCACGCACAGCTCGCCAGGCTCGTCGACGCCGCACCAGGCGCCGTCGTCGCGGCGCATGCGCACCTCGGTCGACGGCACCGGTAGGCCGACCGTGCCGTCGAAGCCCATGGTCTCGGGGTTATCGATGTCGACATAGCCGATGCAGACGACCGGCGAGCATTCGGTCAGGCCGTAGCCCTCGATCACCGGCGCGCCGGTGACGTCCTGCCATTCCTCGGCGACGCTGCGCTGGGTGGCCATGCCGCCGGCGATGGTCAGGCGCAGGTCCGAGAAGTCGCGGCTGCGAAAGGCCTCGTTGTTCAGCAGGCTGGTGAAGAGGGTGTTGAGGCCCGTCAGGCCCGTGAAGCGCTCGTTGCGCAGCACCCACTCCACCCGCTTGGCGTCGCGCGGGTTGGCGATCAGAATGTTGCGGCCGCCCACCCCGACGAACATCAAGAGGTTCGCGGTCAGCGAGAACACGTGATAGAGCGGCAGCATCGTGACATTGCCGACGGCCTGGTCCTGTGGGATCTGGGTCATGATCCAGGCCCGCCCCTGCAACACGTTGGCGATGATGTTGCGATGGGTTAGCATGGCCCCCTTGGCCACGCCGGTCGTGCCGCCTGTGTATTGCAGGAAGGCCAGATCGCTGGGCCGGATCTCCACCGGCGCCAGCTTCAGTCGCCTTGCCCTGCGCATCATCGCCGGCCAGCGCAGCGCCCCCGGCAGCCGCCACTTCGGCACCAGCTTCTCGACATGGCGCATCATGGCGTTGACCGCGGCGCCCTTGGCCGAGCCCATCATGTCGCCCATGGCCGTGACCACAACCTGCCGGATCGCCGTGCCCTCGATGGCCTGCTCCAGCGTGTGGGCGAACATCTCCATGGCCACGATCGCCACCGCGCCGCTGTCCACCAGCTGGTGATGCAGCTCGCGCGGCGTGTAGAGCGGATTGACGTTGACCACCACGGCGCCGGCCATCAGCGTCCCGAACAGCGCCACCGGATACTGCAGGCAGTTGGGCATCATCAGCGCCACGCGCTCGCCCTGCCGCACGCCGACCGCCTGCAGCCAGGCGGCGAAGGCTTTCGCCTCGCTCAGCGCCCGCCCGTAGCTGACGCCGGTGCCCAGGCTGACGAAGCCCGTCCGGTCGGCGTAGCGGCTGGCGTCGGCCTCGAACAGTTCGCCGACCGAGCGCCACAGGGCCAGCTCGTCGTCGATCGTGGCCGGCACGTCGGCGCGGTAGCTGCGGGTCCAGAAGCGTTCGGCCCACAGGCGATCGGCATCGGCGGCGAAGGTCTGGGAGCTCGTCATTTCTCGAGCACCGCCACCACGCCCTGGCCGCCGGCTGCGCAGATTGAGATCAGGCCCCGGCCGCCGCCCTTGCGGTCCAGCATGGTCGCAAGATGCGCCAGGATCCGACCGCCGGTGGCGGCGAACGGATGGCCAGCGGCCAAAGAACTGCCGTGGACGTTCAGCCTGTCGCGATCGATGGCGCCGGGCGCGCGATCGAGGCCAAGGCGCGTGCGCGCGTAGTCGTCGTCCTCCCAGGCCTTCAGCGTGCACAGCACCTGGGCGGCGAAGGCCTCGTGGATCTCGTAGTAGTCGAAGTCCTGCAAGCTGAGGCCCAACTTCCCCAGCATGCGCGGCACGGCGTAAGCCGGGGCCATCAGCAGGCCCTCGTCGCCCTTGACGAAATCGACCGCCGCCGTCTCGCCGGCCCGCAGGTAGGCCAGCACCGGCAGGCCCCGCGCCTTGGCCCATTCCTCGCTGGCCAGCAGCACCGTGGAGGCGCCGTCGGTCAGGGGCGTGGAGTTGGCGGCCGTCAGCGTGCCGTGCTCGCGGTCGAACACCGGCTTCATCGTGGCGATCTTCGCGGGGTCGATGTCGGGCCGCAGGTTGTTGTCGCGCTTGAGCCCCCGGAACGGAACAACGAGGCTGTCGAACAGACCGTCGGCATAGGCCTTGGCCATCCGCTGGTGGCTGCGCACGGCCAGGGCGTCCTGCTCGGCGCGCGGGATGTTCCACTGCTTGGCCATCACCTCGCAGCTCTCGCCCATCGACAGGCCCGTGCGCGGCTCGGCGTTGCGCGGCGGTTCGGGCTTGAAGGGCGCGGTGAGGCCAGCCCCCAGCAGCGCCTTGACCTTGCCGCCGTTGGTCTTCTCGCGATTGGCCGCCAGCAGCGCCTTGCGAAAGCCCTCGTTCAGCGCGATCGGCGCGTCGGAGGTGGTGTCGACGCCGCCTGCCACGCCCACGTCGATCTGGCCGAGCGCGATCTTGTTGGCCACCAGGATCGCCGCCTCCAGCCCGGTGCCGCAGGCCTGGACGACGTCGTAGGTCGGGGTGTCGTGGCCGATCGTCGTGGAGAGCAGGGCCTCCCGCGTCAGGGCGATGTCGCGCGAGTGCTTGAGCACCGCGCCGGCCGCCACCTCGCCCAGCCTAAGGCCATGCAGGTTGAACCGATCGGCCAGGCCCTGCAGGGCGGCGGTCAGCATCTCCTGGTTGGAGGCTTCTGCATAGGCGGTGTTGGAGCGCGCGAAGGGAATGCGGCTGCCGCCGAGGATGGCGACGCGCCGGGGCGCGGGCAGGGTCAGCATGAAGGGTCCTGTGTCTCGAGGTCCAGGCGGCCGCGCAGATGGGTGCGCGCGCCTTGGGCGTCCTTGATTTCGAAAGCGCGCTGCGGCCCCTCGGGGCTCGCGAGCAGCTGGATCTGGCCGGGCAGGAACACCGGCGCGCGGAAGGCGACCTCGACCTCGCCGGCCTCGACGGCGGCGCCCTGCGTCAAGGCGGCCACGGCCCGGGCCTTGACCCACATGCCGTGGGCGATGGCGCGCTTGAAGCCGAACAGTTTCGCTCCGAGCGCCGAGGTGTGGATCGGATTGGCGTCGCCTGACACGCGGGCGTAAGCCCGGCCAAGGTCCGCCGGCAGCGTCCAGCGCTCGACCGGCGTGTCGGCCGCGCCCTCGACGGTCGGCGCGGGCTCGCCCTGCCCCGCCTTGCCCAGGCGCAGGTAGACGCTGGACCCCTCCCACACGACCTGGCCGTCGCGGCGGGCCGTGGTCTCCAGCGAGAAGGCCTGGCCCTTGTCGTGGGCCAGCAGGCGTCCCGTCCGCACGCTGATGGCCAGCCGGTCCCCGGCCTGCAGCGGCGCGTGCTGCGCGATGCGGTTGGACAGGTGCACCAGCCCCATCATCGGATAGGGAAAGTCCGCTGCCAGCATCAGTCGCATCTGCAACGGAAAGGCCAGGATGTGCGGGAAGGTCAGCGGAACCCCGGCGTCGGCGCCGAAGCCGCAGGCCCCGGCGTAGGCGTCGATCGCCTCGCGCCTCAGCCACACCCCGCCGGCCTCCAGCGTCGCATCGGGAAACGCCCCACCGCGGCGCAGCAGCCCCCGCAGGGCCCCGCCCGCAAGGGCCAGGGTCGAGACCGGCTCGGCCATGTCGGTCATGGTCAGGCCCCGAGCAGGCTCTGGCCGCAGACGCGGACCACCTGGCCGTTGACGCCGCCGCTGGCCGGGTGGGCCAGCCAGGCGATGGTCTCTGCCACGTCGACGGGACTGCCGCCCTGCCCCATGCTGTTCATCCGCCGTCCGGCCTCGCGGATGGCGAAGGGGATGGCCGCCGTCATCCGGGTCTCGATGAAGCCTGGGGCCACGGCGTTGATCGTCACCCCCTCGCCCAGGCCGTCGCGCGCCAGGCGGCGCACCGCGCCGATCCAGCCGGCCTTGGACAGGGCGTAGTTGGTCTGGCCCATGTTGCCGGCCACGCCGCTCAGCGACGACACCGCCACGATGCGGCCGTTGCGGCGGATGGCCCCGGCCTCAAGCAACGCGCGGGTCAGGGCCAGGGGGGCGCCAAGGTTGACGGCCATCACGCTGTCCCACTCGCGCTGGTCCATCCGCGCCAGGGTGCGGTCACGGGTGATGCCGGCGTTGTGCACCACCACGTCGAAGCCGCCGGCCGCCCGCGCCGCCGTCACCAGGGCCTCTGCGGCGTCCGGCGCGGTGATGTCGAGGCCCAGCGGGCGCACGCCCAGTTCGCCGGCCAGCTTTTCCAGGTCTTCGCGCGCGGCGGGCACGTCCAGCGCCGTGACCTGGGCGCCCTCGCCGGCGAACAGTCGCACGATCGCCTCGCCGATGCCGCGCGAGGCGCCGGTGACCAGCACGTGCCTTCCGGCGTGACCCAAGCGCGCGTCGCCCGCCACGCCGGGCGCGGCCACCCGCACCACCTGGCCTGAGACATAGGCCGAGCGCGGCGACAGCAGGAAGTCCAGCGTGCTGGCCGCGGCCTGCTCGTCGCCGGGCGCGACGTAGAGCAGCTGCACGCCGATGCCGCGCCGCGCCTCCTTGGCCAGCGAACGGACGAAGCCTTCGAGACCGCGCTGAATAGCCTCGGCCTCGGCGGTGGCGGTCGTCTCGGGCGGAACGCCGATCACCACGATCCGGCCGTGTTCGGCCACCGAGCGCACCGCCTGATGGAAGAAGCCGTATAGCGCCCGGGCCGAGGCTACGTCCACGCAGTCGCTGGCGTCGAACACCAGTCCGCCATAGCGCTCGTCTGCCGACCAGCGCCGGCGCAGCGGCGCGCCCGAGGCGCTGGCGACCCGCTCCAGCACCGGCCCCATCCGCCCGCCGCCGGCCGATTCCAGCAGCAGCGGATGCAGGGCCACGGCCCCGGCCTCGGCGCGCCGTTGCAGCGGCGCGGGCTTGGGCAGGCCCAGGGCCCCCACCATCCAGCCGCCCAGGCCGCTGTTGGCGAACTCCAGGTAACGGTCGGTCATTGGGCCACCTTCTCGCGCTTGGCGGCGCGCTTGCCGCCCCGGCGCGCCAGGCCCTCGGCCAGGCCGAAGTCCTGCGGGAAGTCGTCGACCTGAATGGCCATGTCGGCCAGCACCGCGAAGCGGGCGAAGAGGTCGCGCTCGGCGCCCGAGATCAAGCCCTTGGCCTCGACCTCGCCGGCCCAGGCGTCCAGCAGGGTCAGGTTCTGCGGCGCGCGGGCGATGCGGCCGGCGGCGATCTCGGGCTTGAGGCGACGCTCGACGGCTTCCACCTGCGGATGGAGGTCGAAGGCCACCGCCGTGGCGGCGATCGGATCGACCTCGATGCGCGGCGTCCACGAGCCGGCCAGCAGGCGATCGCGGGCCGGGCCGTGACGCTGGATCAGGCCGGCGACGTCGGCGGCGACGCGGTCGTTCGGACCTGACCGGCCAAGACCGGCGCCGACCACGCCCAGCACGAAGGCGACGACGCGGCTGGGATGATTGGCCAGCAGGGCTCTCCAGGCCTCGCCCGTGCGGGCCAGGGCGTCCTGGGCGGCCCAGTGGACCAGGGGCAGGTCTTCCGCCGGGCGGCCTTCGTCCTCGAAGCGCTTGAGCGCGCTCGACAGGATCAGCAGCTGCGAAAGCATGTCGCCCAGGCGCCCGGTCAGCGCGCCCTTGCGCTTCAGAGCGCCGCCGACCGTGGCCATCGACAGGTCAGAGGCCAGGGCCAGCAGGGTCGAGAAGCGCGTGGCGGCGCGGTAGTAGCGGCCCAGCTGGGGCGCGGCCCCGGCCGGCTTGCCGATCAGCAGGCCGCCGGTCGCGGCGAAGGCGCTTGCACGGGCGAGATTGCGGAACAGGAAGCCGACATAGCCGAACAGCGCCGCGTCGAAATCCTTCAGGTTCTGCGTCTGCGCCGTCCGCATCAGCGTCAGCACGTAGGGATGGCAGCGGATCGCGCCCTGGCCGTAGATGATCAGGGTGCGGGTCATGATGTTGGCGCCCTCGACCGTGATGGCGATCGGGATCTGCTGGTAGGCGCGGGCCAGGAAGTTGCCCGGGCCCATGCAGACGCCCTTGCCGCCGACCACGTCCATGGCGTCGTTGACGACGATCCGGGCGCGCTCGGTCACGTGATACTTGGCGATGGCCGACACCACCGAGGGCTTCTCGCCCTGGTCGAGGGCCGCGGCCGCCAGGCGGCGCAAGGCGTCGGAGGCGTAGAGGTGGCCGGCCATGCGGGCCAGCGGCTCCTGCACGCCCTCGAAGGCGCCGATCGGCATGTTGAACTGCCGACGGATGGCGACATAGGCGCCGACCATGCCGACGGCCAGCTTGGACATGCCCACGTTGGACGACGGCAGCGAGATCGCGCGGCCGGCCGCCAGGCATTCCATCAGCATCCGCCAGCCGTTGCCGACCTGGGTCTGGCCGCCGATGACCATCTCCATCGGCACGAAGACGTCGTCGCCAGTGATCGGGCCGTTCTGGAAGACCGCGTTCAGCGGCCAGTGGCGGCGTCCGATGTTCACGCCCGGATGGTCGCGCGGCAGCAGCACGCAGGTGATGCCGGGCTCTGCGCCCTGGCCCAGCAGGCCGTCGGGATCGACAGCGCGGAACGCCAGGCCGATGACCGTCGCGATCGGGGCCAGGGTGATGTAGCGCTTGCGCCAGCTGACCCGGAAGCCCAGCGTCTCGCGGCCGTTCCACAGGCCCCGGCAGACCACCCCGGTGTCGGTGATCGACGCCGCGTCGGAACCGGCATAGGGGTTGGTCAAGGCGAAGCACGGGATCTCGTCGCCCCGCGCCAGACGCGGCAGGTAGTGGTCCTTCTGGGCGTCGGTGCCGTAGTGCAGCAGCAGTTCGGCCGGCCCCAGCGAGTTGGGCACCATCACCGAGACGGCGGCGGCCGAGCAGCGGGTCGACAGCTTCTGCACCACCTGGCTGTGGGCGTAGGCCGAGAAGCCGAGACCGCCGTAGCGCTTGGGGATGATCATGCCCAGGAAGCCCTTGTCGCGGGCGTACTCCCAGGCCGCCGGCGGCAGGTCCTGCCAGACCGAGGTGCTCTCCCAGTCGTTGGACAGGTCGCACAGGTGCTCGGCCTCGATGTCGAGGAAGCGTTGCTCCTCGGCCGACAGCGCCGGCGCGGGCGTTGCCAGCAGGCGCTTCCAGTCTGGCTTGCCGGCGAACAGCTCGGCGTCCCACCAGACGTTGCCGGCTTCGACGGCGGCCTGCTCGGTGGGGCTCATGCGCGGCATGATGCCGGCGAAGGCCTTCATGGCCGGGGCCGACAGCACGGCCGCGCGCAGCGGCCGGAAGGTCGTCAGCACGGCGATCGGCGCGGCGACGGCGGCCAGCACCAGGGTGGCGGTCGAACCGATCACGCCGGCCGCGAAGCCGGCGCCTATCCATAAGGCCGTGGCGGCGGCCCACAGGGCGGCCCTGGCCTGCACGAAGGTCAGCACGAAAGCGATGAGCGCGGCGGCGCCAATCCAGATCAGCATGGTCGCAATCCCCCGACCGGCGGGGCGGCCCCCGTCGGCTCCAAGAAGTCGGCTGGTGTCAAAGTCGGTTACGCGGAACGCGAGGACGGCCAGGGGACCGTCAGGTTACTCAAATTGAGCGGCGCTCAGCGCACGCGTTTCCAGGTCTGGGTGCGGCACAGCAGCGGGGCGATGCAGCCCTTCACCGCCAGGGTGTCGTCATCCAGCAGGGTCAGCGTGCCTGTCGAAGCGCCCTGCCCCGTCTCCGGGTCATAGAGCGGCCCGCCGGACCACGAACGCGGTCCGCCGGAGAAGTTGGCCAGCACCGTCAGGTCCTTCAGCTTGCGGGCGCGCAGTTCGGCGTTGCGGTTGCGCACGTCGCGCTGGTCGGGATCGGCGCGCAGCGGGGCCGCGTCCTTCAGGCGGCCGCAGAAGCTCTCGCCGCAGCGCTCGATGGCGACGACGCCGTTCTCGGCCGAGGTGCGCCAGCGCCCCGTGAGGCCGGCGTCCTGGGCCAGGGCCGGCGCGGCGATCGCGCAGGCCGCCAGGGATGCGACGGCGAGCAGCCGGCTCATCCCTGGCCTCCCAGATAGGCGTTGCGGGTCTGCGGCGGCACCCGCTCGTAGAGCGTCGGGCGCGGGATGCCCAGGCGGGCTCGCGCGGTCTCCAGCGGCTCGGCCATCAGGGCCTCATAGTCCTCGCCCGGCAGCCAGGACGCCTTGCGGCCATTGCGCCAGGCCTGCAGCACTGCGCGTCCGCACGGGTGGCCGGTGCGCGCCCGCATGAACTGCACCGCGGCCCCCGCCGCGATCAGGCCAAAGCCGGTGCTGCGGGTCTGGGGCAGCGAGAACGCCACCACGCAGGCCTCGCCCAAGGCGTCGGTCTGGTAGCCGGTCAGCACGTGCCAGATGTCGTGCACATCGCGGATGCGGCGGGCGTACCAGGCGCGCGGGTGCGCCGCCTCGATCTCGGTGTCGGCGACCTTGGCGCTCTCTTCGGCAAGGCCGTAGGCCGAGAGATTGCGGCTGTCGATGAAGGCCAAATAGGCCGCGCCGACCGTGCCGTCGGCGAAGCTCGACAGCCAATCGCGGTCCTGCAGGCGATCGGACAGCTCGACCTGCTGATAGGCCTGGATCCCGCCCTGAGGCGTGTCCATCAGCCGCTGGTAACCCCACTCGATCGAACGGCCCGCCAGGGCGTTCATGATCTCGAACACCTGGCGGGTGTCCTCCTTGTCGGCTACCAGCCGACCGAAAGCCCGCATGGCCCGAACGGGTTGGATGCGGCGTCTAGCCGCATGGGAAGGCGCGCGATTCTGGCCGTGAACTGGCCGCAGCGCGGGCGCGGATTGCGCAGCTTGCACTTGCGGTTCCCCTTGTTGGAGCCTAAGGAAAAAGCCTTATCTACATGAATGTCATTTACATCGATGTCAATTGAGAAAAGCGCAACCCGCCGTCGACGCCGCGTGCCCGAAGAAGCGCGCCGCGAAGCGATCGCCTCCGCGCGCGCCCTGCTCCTGAAGGGCGGACCCGATGCCGTGACATTGTCGGCGGTCGCCGGCGAGATCGGCGTGACCCACGCCAACCTGATCCACCACTTCGGTTCGGCCGCCGGCCTGCAATCGGCGCTGATGGGCTCGATGGTCTCCGACCTGACCCAGGCTCTCGACGAAGCCATCGCCCGCCTGAAGACCGACGACGGCGCGCCGCTGGAGCTGGTCAACGCCGTTTTCGACGCATTTGACACCGGTGGCGCGGGTCGCCTGGCCGCCTGGATCACCCTGTCGGGCGATCTCTCGCATCTCGAGCCCGTCCGCGCGGCCGTCCAGAACCTGGTCGAGGCCATCGCCGACAAGATGGGCGCGCAGGACGCCCAGGCCCGCGAAGGCGTCGGCGCGGCGGTGCTGTTCATCGCGCTCAGCGCCTTCGGCGAGGCCCTGATCGGCCCGCCTTTGCGCGACATGCTGAACCTGCCGGACGGCGCGGGCCGCCGCGTGGTCGCCAGCCTGCTGCCCCGCTTCCTGATCCCCAAGGCGCCGCAAGGCGCCGCTTCGGCTACGTAAGGCGGCCCGACCTCTTGCGAACGGTTCGCGCAGCAGCGACACTAAGGCTGATTTGGGGAAGCAAGGGGCGTCGGTGACCTCTGCCTTGGGCGCATGGACGGGACGATGGGTGACGGCTCTGGCCGCCATGCTCGTCGCCGTGTTCGTCGTCCAGGGGCCGATGACCGGCCTCGACCGCGCCCTGCACGGCCCGCCCAGCGCCCTGGCCGCCCTCGATGAGGACCACGACCACGTCTATCAGGGCCGCCTGACCTCGATCGACGTCCATTTCGACGCCTCGATCATCGCCGCCGATGGCCTGGGAGATGATCCGGTCGCGCCGCATCACCACCATCACCACCACGACACCCCCTCGGTGTTCGGCGCGCTCGACGACCTGCCTAGCCCGGCCGCCCGTCATGTCGACGACGGTCTCTGGGCGCTCGCCCAGCAACGGCTGACCGGCATCGGCGGCCCGCAGCAGGAACGCCCGCCCAAGGAAACCCTCGCACACGTCGCCTGAAGCCGCGCGGCCGCCGCGCCGCGCTTTCCGACCTGTCTCGAGGACCTTTCATGCATTCCGCTATCCAAGGCCGCCGCGCGCGGTCCTGGCTGCTCGCCACGGCGCTCGCCCTGGCGACGCCCCTGGTCGCGCAGGCCAGCCCCCTGACCCTGTCCGAGGCGCTGGGACGCGCCGCCGACGCCGATCCGGCCCGGCCCGCCCTCGCCGCCCGGCTTTCCGCCGCCGAAGCCGGCGTGCGCCAGGCCGGCGTCCGACCCAATCCCGTCGTCGGCGTCGATGTCGAGGATCTCGCGGGCTCTGGCCCCTACTCCCTGATCGATCGCGCCCAGGCTACGCTCTACTACGAGCAGACCCGCGAGCGCGGCGGCAAGCGCGCCGCCCGCGTGGCCCTGGCGCGGGGCGACATCGCCCTGGCCCGCCTGCGCGACGACGTGCGCGTGCTCGACCTGCTGCACGAGGCCGACCTGGCCTGGGTCGAGGCGGTGTTCACGCAGGCCGAGGCCGCCCTGGCCGCCGACCGCCTGGCCCTGGCCGAACGCGCCCGCGGCGCGGTCTCGCGTCGGGTGAAGGCCGCGCGCGATCCGTTGTTCGCCGGCGCCCGCGCCGAGGCCCAGGTCGCCGAGGCTAGCATCGCCCTGGCCCAGGCCCAGACCCGCGCCGCCGACGCCCGCCGGGCGCTGGCCGCCTACTGGGGCGGCGGAGACATCGAGATAGACGCGGCGGCGCTGGAGGACCTGTCGGTCGCCGGCCGCGTCGCCGGCCCCGCCTCGCCCGTGGACCTGGCCCTGCTCGACGCCCAGCGCGACCTGGCCGGCGCCCGCGTTCGCGTCGAGGAGAGCAAGGCCGTGCAGGATCCGACCTGGCGCGCCGGCCTGCGCTACCTCAACGACGACGGGGCCGTGGCCGCCGTCGTCGGCGGCTCGATCCCGCTCGGCCGCTACGACACCAATCGCGGCGCCATCGACCAGGCCCGGGCCGAGCGCCAGGCCGCAGACCTCGACCTGGCCGGAGTGCGCAGCGTGCTGGAGCGCCGGATCGCCGCCACCCAGGCCGCCCTCGCCCAGAAGGCCGCCGAGGCGCGTCGCATCCAGGACGAGGTCGTGCCGGCCAACGCCCGTACGGTCGACCTCGTCCGCGACGGCTTCAACCGTGGCGGCTTCTCCTATCTCGACGTGCTGGAGGCCCAGAAGGCCCTGATGGAGGCCCGGAGCCGCCGCCTCGCCGTGCTGAAGGCCTTCCAGGTCGACCGCGCCCAGCTCGACCGTTTGACCGGCGCCCATGCGCGCCTGATCCCCGCTTCGGAGTCCGCCCGATGACCCGCCGCTTCATGCGCGTTTCCGCGCCCCTGGTCCTGGCGATCGCCGGCGCCCTCACCCTGTCGGCCTGCGGTGACGCCCCGGCCAAGTCCGAAAGCCACGCCGAAGCCGCAGAGACCCGCGGCCCGCACGGCGGCCGGATGCTCTATGACGGAGACCTCTCGGTCGAGATCACCATCTTCGAGGACGGGGTCGAGCCGGAGTTCCGCGTCTACGCCTATCGCAAGGAAAAGCCGCTGGCGCCTGGCGAGGTGCAGCTCACGATCACCCTCACCCGTCTCGACGGCGAGGTGAACCGCTTCGCCTTCAGGCCTGAGGGCGACTACCTGCGCGGCCAGGGCGTGGTGACCGAGCCGCATTCGTTCGACGTGGCGGTGACCGCCGCCGTCGGCGGCAAGACCAGCAACTGGCGCTACGACTCCTATGAGGGCCGCACGACGATCTCAGCAGAGGCCGCCAAGGCCGGGGGCGTACGCACCGAGATCGCCGGTCCCGCCCCGATCGCGCAGCTGGTCGACATGGCCGGCCGGGTCGAGATCACGCCGGAGGGCAAGGGCGAGGTCCGCGCCTGGTATCCGGGCCGGATCATGAGCCTGAACGGCCAGCTGGGCCAAACCGTCCGCAAGGGCCAGGTCCTGGCGCGCGTGGAGTCCAGCGAGAGCCTGCAGACCTACTCGATCCCCGCCCCAATCGGCGGCGTCATCATCGAGAAGAACCTCAATGTCGGCGACGTGGCCATGGAGCGGCCGATCTTCGTGATCGCCGACCCCACCAAGCTGCACGCCGAGTTCTTCGTCTATCCGCGCGACGCCGAGAAGGTGCGCGTCGGCCAGCCGGTCGAGGTTCGCAGCCTGTCGGGCGACACGCGCCTGACGGCGGAGGTCGAGGCCGTGCTGCCGACGGCCGACCTCGTCAGCCAGACCCTGCTGGCCCACGTGCACCTGCCCGGCGGCGCCGACAGCGCTTTTCGGCCCGGCATGGGCGTCGAAGGCTCGTTCCAGGTCGGCGCCCAGAACGCGCCTCTAGCCGTGCGCACCAAGGCCATCCAGCGCTTCCGCGACTTCCAGGTCGTCTTCGTCAAGGTGAAGGACGCCTACGAGGTGCGGATGCTGCAGATCGGCCGCCAGACGCCCGAATGGACCGAGGTGCTCTCGGGTCTCAAGCCCGGGGCCGAGTACGTCGTCGACGGCGCCTTCCTGATCCGCGCGGACATCGAGAAGTCCGGCGCGAGCCACGATCACTGAGGGAAGCGGAGATCATGCTCGAACATATCGTCGCCGCCGCGATCCGGCTGCGCTGGGTCGTGCTGGCGCTCGTCGCCGCCGCGATCGCCGTCGGGGTCTGGAGCTTCCAGCGCCTGCCCATCGACGCCACGCCCGACATCACCAACGTCCAGGTGCAGATCAACACCGAGGCCCCCGGCTTCTCGCCGCTGGAGGCCGAACAAAGGGTCACCTTCCCGGTCGAGACGGCCATCGCCGGCCTGCCGGGCCTGCAATACACCCGCTCGATCTCGCGCTACGGCCTTAGCCAGGTCACCGTCGTCTTCAAGGACGGGACCGACATCTACTTCGCCCGCCAACTGGTCGGCGAACGGCTGCAGAGCGCCCGCGGTCAGCTGCCGCCGGGCCTGACGCCGGAGCTGGGCCCCATCTCAACGGGCCTGGGCGAGATCTTCATGTATACCGTAGAGGCCAAGCCCGGCGCCCGCCGTCCCGACGGCAAAGCCTGGGGCCCGGAAGACCTGCGCACCTTGCAGGACTGGGTGATCCGGCCGCAGCTGCGCAATACGCCCGGGGTGACCGAGGTCAACACCATCGGCGGCTTCGAGCGGCAGTACCATGTCACGCCCCTGCCCGAACGGCTGTCGGCCTACGGCCTGACCATGGGCGACGTCGTGGCGGCGCTGGAGCGCAACAACGCCAATGTCGGGGCCGGCTACCTGGAGCGCTACGGCGAGCAGGTGCTGGTGCGCGTGCCCGGCCAGGCCACGGGGATCGCCGACCTGTCGGCGGTCATCGTCGCCAGCCGCAACGGGGCGCCGATCCGCGTGGCCGACGTCGCCGACGTGGGCCTTGGCCAGGAGCTACGCACCGGCGCGGCCACAGAGAACGGCCAGGAGGTGGTGCTGGGCACCGTCTTCATGCTGGTCGGCGAGAACAGCCGCACCGTGGCCCGGGCCGCCGCCGCCCGCCTGGAGGAGGCCGCCAAAGCCCTGCCGCCGGGCGTCACGGCCAAGCCGATCTACGACCGCACCGATCTCGTCGACCGCGCCATCGCCACCGTCGAGAAAAACCTTCTCGAAGGCGCCCTGCTGGTCGTCGTCGTGCTGTTCCTGCTGCTGGGCAACATCCGCGCGGCCCTGATCACAGCGGCGGTCATCCCGCTGTCGATGCTGCTGACCATCACCGGCATGGTGCAGGCCGGCGTCTCGGGCAACCTGATGAGCCTGGGGGCGCTGGACTTCGGCCTGATCGTCGACGGCGCGGTAATCATCGTCGAGAACTGCCTGCGCCGCCTGGGCGAAGCCCAGCACCGCAAGGGCCGCCTGCTGACCCGCGACGAGCGCTTCTCTCTCGTGGCCTTGGCCGCCGGCGAGGTGATCCGGCCCTCGCTGTTCGGAATCCTGATCATCACGCTCGTCTATGTGCCGATCTTCGCGCTGACCGGGGTGGAGGGAAAGATGTTCCACCCGATGGCCATCACCGTGGTCATCGCGCTGACGGCGGCCCTGGTGCTGTCCCTGACCTTCGTCCCCGCCGCCGTGGCCATGTTCGTCACCGGCAAGGTCGAGGAGAAGGAGAGCCGGATCATGACCGGCGCCCGCCGCCTCTACGAACCGGCGCTGGAGACGGCCCTGCGCCTGCGGGTTCCGTTCGTGGCCGGCGCGGCGATGCTGGTGGTCCTGGCCGCCCTGGCCGCCTCGCGCATGGGCTCGGAGTTCGCCCCCAGCCTCGACGAGGGCGACATCGCCATGCACGCCATGCGCATCCCCGGCACGAGCCTTTCCCAGGCCGTGGCCATGCAGGCGGCGCTGGAGAAAAGGATCGCCCGCTTCCCCGAGGTCGAGCGGGTGGTGGCCAAGATCGGCACCGCTGAGGTCGCCACCGACCCGATGCCGCCCTCGGTGGCCGATACCTTCATCCTGCTGAAGGACCGCAAGGACTGGCCTGATCCCAGGAAGCCTCGGACCAAGCTCGTCGCCGAACTGGAGGCGGCCGTCGCCGAGGTGCCCGGCAGCAACTACGAGTTCACCCAGCCGATCCAGATGCGGTTCAACGAACTGCTGTCGGGCGTGCGGGCCGACGTTGCCATCAAGGTCCATGGCGATGATCTCGAACAGCTGCTGGCGGTCGGCGAGAAGATCGGCGCGGTCGTCGAGGGCGTCTCCGGCGCCCAGGACGTCGGCGTCGAGCAGGTCACCGGCCTGCCCGTCCTGCAGATCACCCCCGACCGCGCCGCTCTCGCCCGCCTGGGCCTCAATGTCGACGACGTGCAGTCGGTGGTGGCCACCGCCATCGGCGGTACGGTCACCGGCCAGGTGTTCGAGGGCGACCGGCGGTTCGACGTGGTCGTGCGCCTGCCTGAAAGCGAGCGCGGCAAGGTCGACGATGTCGGCCGACTTCGCATCCCGCTGCCAGGCAGCCTCGACCAGCCTCGCGGCTTCGTACCCCTGCAGGACGTCGCGCGGATCGAGACTGTGATCGGCCCCAACCAGATCAGCCGCGAGGACGGCAAGCGCCGCGTCGTGGTGACCGCCAATGTACGCGGCCGCGACCTGGGCTCGTTCGTCGACGAGGTGCGCCAGAAGGTCGGGGCGGAAGTCGCGCTGCCGGCCGGCTACTGGATCACCTATGGCGGCACGTTCGAACAGCTGATCTCGGCGGCCAAGCGCTTGCAGCTGGTGGTTCCGGCCGCCCTGCTGCTGATCTTCGGCCTGCTCTACGCGCTGTTCCGCTCGGCCAAGGACGCCGGGATCGTCTTCTCCGGCGTGCCCCTGGCGCTGACCGGCGGCGTGCTCGCCCTGCTGCTGCGCGGCCTGCCGATGTCGATCTCGGCCGGGGTGGGCTTCATCGCCCTCTCGGGCGTGGCGGTGCTGAACGGCGTGGTGATGCTGAGCTTCATCCGTTCGCTGCGGCAGGACGGGATGGAGCTGGACCAGGCGATCCGCGAGGGCGCCCTGGCGCGGCTGAGGCCGGTGCTGATGACGGCCCTGGTGGCCAGCCTGGGCTTCGTGCCCATGGCCTTCAACGTTTGGGCCGGGGCCGAGGTGCAGCGGCCGCTGGCCACCGTGGTCATCGGCGGCATCGTCTCGTCCACCCTGCTGACCCTCCTGGTGCTGCCGGCCCTCTACCGGCTGGCCCACCAGGTCAGGCTGCGGCCTTAAGCCGCTGTTCAGGCGCGATTAATCTCGAAAAGCCGATCGTGGGATTCGTACCCGCACCCGGATCCCGGTTTCGCCTCGAAAAGCGCGAACCGGGGTCCGGGCCTCAGCTTTCGGAACCCGCGCCATGCTTCGCCGCAAACCCAAGAAGACGCCCTTTCCCGTGGCGGACGGCGACACCGTCGAGCTCGTCCTCCGCTGCGGCCACCGCGCCCGCGCCTCGGTGCTCGGCTCCAGCGGCGGCCTGATCGAACTGGCCTACCGCAAGGCCGACGACCGCTGCGGCCACGCCTATGTCGACGCCGCCACCCTGCAACCCGGCGAGAACGTCCGCTGGGCCTTCACGGCGCGTCCGCCGGTCTAAAAATCCCCCTCTCTCGAAGAGAGAGGGGTTATTTTCAGAACCGCCAGCTCAGCGCCGCGCCCCAGGTCAGGGGCTTGCCCGGGAAACGCACCACGGTGTTGGCGTTGCTGCTGACGGCCGTCCAGTAATACTCGTCGGTCAGGTTGCGCCCCCACAGCGACAGTTCCCAACCCTGGTCGGGCGATGAGATCCCGACGCTGGCGTTGAGCAGGCCATAGCTGTCGATGACGAACAGCGGGTTGCCCTCCAGGTCGGCGCTGGACTTGTCCTGCCAGCGGCCGTTCAGCGCCGCCTGCAGTTTCAGCCCATTGGCCAGATCGTGGTCGAACAGGGCCGTCAGGCCGCCCTGGAACTTCGGGCTGTATAAAAAGGGCCGTCCGTCGAAGTCCTGGGGCTGACCGGCGCCGTTGATGCCGGTGTAGCCCTGGACCTCGGTGTGCAGCCAGGTCGCCGAGGCGAGGAAGGTGAGAGACTTGGTGGCGCGCCAGGTGATGTCGCCGTCCAGGCCGCGGGCCATGCCCTCGGGCACATTGGCCAGGCGCGACAGGGCTGTATAGATCGGGTCGGCGAACGACACGCTGAGCTGCTTGTCGGTGTAGTCGTAATAGAAGACGCCCAGATTGGCCTGGACCCGCCGGTCGAACAGCGCTGCCTTCACGCCCAGTTCGTAGGCCGTCAGCAGTTCCTGCCGCGCCGGGGCGTTCTGGGTCGAGATGTTGGCCGCGTTGATCGGTGTCGCCCCCGCCTTGGCCCCGCGCGAGATCGAGCCGTAGACCAGCACGTCGTCCGACGCCCGCCAGTCCAGCGCCGCGCGCCAGGCGAAGTTGTCCTCGTCCAAGGTCGAGCGCACGAAACCGAAGCTGGCCGCGGCCGGATCGAAGGTGTTGCATGCGCCCTGCGTGATCGGCGCCACCAGCCCGTAGACGCCGAAGAACAGCGCCCGGTTCACGACGTTGACGTTGGGCAGCATATTGCCGTTGAAGTCGCGCGAGCAGCCCACGTAATCCTGCTTGTCCTGGCTGTAGCGCAAGCCGACGGTCAGTTTCAGAGTTTCCGTCAACTGCCTGTCGGCATTGGCGAAAAGGCTCCAGGTATCGGTCTCGATATTGCCCACGTCCTCATAGGTGCGGAACGCCTGGCTCATTTGCAGCGCGGTGTACGCGCCGCTGTTGAACGGCGTCGCCAGCAGGGTCGAGCCGTAGAACCGGATCAGCCCGACATTGGCGTTCTGGCCCAGGATCGTGCGGTTCATATCGAGGATCTCGTCGTGGGCGATATAGCCCCCGACCAGCCACGAGCCCTTCTCGGTGCGCCCCTCCAGCCGCAGTTCCTCGGCCGTGGATTCGATGTCGCCGTGGGCCTTCTGCACCAGGATCTCGTAGGGCGCGCCGCTCCAGTCGAACACCGCGTCGCGCCGCAGCTTGTTGTAGCTGGTCAGCGAGATCAGGCTGACGTCGTCGGAAAGGTGCCAGGCCAGCCGCAGCTTGGCCGCGTCGAAGCGGTCGTCTTCTTCGGCCGGATCGCTGATGCCCAGGCCCGTGCCGACGTCCGCGCCGCGCACCGACAGCGGCGCCCAGTCGGCCTGCGTGGCCTTGGTCGGCTTGTTGGCGGCGATGTAGCTCACAAGGCCCGCCGCGTTGAATGGACTGGCCGCCGTGGCGGGCGTGAAGCCGATCGCCTGGGCCGCCACCGTGTCGGACCGGTTGCGCCAGCCGGCGTAGGAGAAGTCGATGTCGACCTTCTCGCTGGGCTGGGCGGCGAGCGACAGGCGCCAGCCCTGGCGATCCACCTCGCCCAGCCGCTCGTCGCGGCTGTTGCTGACCTGCCAGCCCTTGCCGCTGTGCTCGGCGCGGAAGGCGACCCGGGCCTGGACCTTGTCGCCCAGCGGACCGCTGAAATAGCCTTCGAGATTGCGGGTCTTGTAGTTGCCGAGCTCGGCCGTCAGCCCCGCCTCGAAATCTTCGGTAGGCTTGTTGGTGACGAAGTCGACGAGGCCCGCCGTGGTGTTGCGACCGTAGAGCGTGCCTTGCGGACCTTTGAGCACCTCCACCCGCTCGAGGTCGAACATCGGGCCGGTGTTCATGAACGGATAGGCGTAGGCGACCTCGTCGACATAGGTCCCGACCGTCGAGGTGGCCGACAGGTTGATGGTGTTGAAGCCGATGCCGCGCAGCGTATAGGTCGGCACGCCCTGGTAGCTCTGGCTGACCGTGAAGCTGGGCGCGACGGTCGACAGGTCCTTGGGATCGGTGACCCGCAGCTGCTGCAGGGCCTGGCCGCTGAAGGCCTGGATCGGCATGCCGATGTCGTTGGCCGCCTCCTCGCGGCGCTGGGCCGTGACGACGACCGTCTCGATGGCCAGGCTGTCCTTTTCGTCCTGGGCGGGCTTGGCCGTCGGGCCTTGCGCCCAGACGGGCGCCGCCATCGACAGGGCCATGGCCGACACCCCCAGCGTCAGCGCCAGGCGCAGTGGTCCTTGCATGCGAAACCTCCCTCCGGCCGCGCCTTCATTGGACGCTGGCTCTATCGGAGCGTGCGGGTCGCCCGCTCCTCTAACAAGCTATCGGAACTGATAGGGTCCAGAGGCCGCTCAGAGCCCGAGCACCAGCCTGGCGATGATGTCGCGTTGGATCTCGTTGGAGCCGCCATAGATCGAGGCGGCGCGGTTGTTCAGGTAGCGGGCCATGGTCGTGCGGCCGTGCTCGGGGCCGATCAGGGCCTCGTTCGAGCCGGCCTCGCGCGCGGCCGGCTGGTGCACGGCGGCCCACGCGCCCAAATCCGCCACCGCCAGTTCGTCCTGCCGCTGCATGGCCTCCGAACCCTGCGCTTTCAGGATCGACGAGGCTGGCCCCGGATTGGCGCCGCTGGCCAAGGCGCTCAGCACCCGTCGCTCGGTGACGTCGATGGCCAGGGCGGCGATCTCGGCCTCGGCAAGGCGTCTACGCTGGTCGGGATCCTCGGCCACGCCCGCCTCGCGCAGCCTCGAAAGGCCTGCCTCCAGTCCCGCCGCATAGCCCCCGCCTCGCTCGAACTCCAGCAGGTGCTTGGCCACCGCCCAGCCCTGGTTCTCGTCGCCCAGCCGGTCGGCCTTGGGCGTGCGGACCTCGTCGAAGAACACCTGGTTGACCTCGTGCTCGCCGGCCAGGGTCAGGATCGGATCGACGCGGATCCCGGGCCGGTTCATCTCGACCAACAGGAAGGTGATGCCCGCCTGCGGCTTGCCCTCCGTGCTCGTGCGCACCAAGCAGAACATGTGCGTCGCCCAATGCGCGTGGGTGGTCCAGATCTTCGAGCCGGTGAGCACGTAGTCGTCGCCGTCGGCGACCGCCTTCATCCGCAGAGAGGCCAGGTCCGAGCCCGCCCCGGGTTCCGAATAGCCCTGGCACCAGTAGTCCTCGCCCGACAGGATCCGGGGCAGGTAACGGGCCTTCTGCTCGGCGCTGCCGAACCGCATGATCGCCGGCGCGACCATCCGCAGGCCCATCGGCGCCAGGCCCGGCGCGCCGGCCCGCGCGCATTCGGCCTGGAAGACGTGGCGCTGCATCTCGCTCCAGCCCGGTCCGCCGTACTCGACCGGCCAGCTCGGCGCGACCCAGCCCCTGGCGTGCAGGATCCTCTGCCAGGCCAGGCTGTGGGCCTTGTCGCAGAACACGCTGGTCATCCGCCGCCCCGCCTCGCGCAGTTGCGGCGTCAGCTCGGCGTCCAGGAACGCGCGCACCTCGTCGCGAAAGGCCAGGTCATCAGGCGACAGTTCCAGGTCCACGCGCGCGCTCCATACCAACGTCGGGGAAACTTGCGAAAGCCGGGGCCCGGTGCGCAAGCTATCGGAACCGATAGGGAAAGAGCGCCCGGATGACGGCGACGACGGGGGAGGATCGCGGGCGTCTGGCGCGGGTCATGGACCTGGCCGTGCGCGTGCGTGACCTCGGCGCCCAGATCGGCCTGCCCTATGTCGCCGCCAGCGCCGACATCTCGAGCCCCGAACCGATGCTGGGCCCCGACGGCCTGCCCCTGGCCGAGACCACCTTCCAGTGGCTGGACGCGGGCCTGTGCTACTGGCGCGACCGGTCCTTCGCGCTGCGGGCCCCGTTCATCCTGGCTGCCCGCTACGCCGCCGAGCCGTTCTTCTACCACCAGGGTCGCTTCTCCAGCTGGCGGCCCCTGCCCCGGCTCGAGGCCATTCCGGTGGCCGAGGCGGCGCAGGATTTCGGCGTCGCCGCCGCGGTCATCGCTCCCGCCTACCTGACCGGCGGAGTGATCGGCGCCGTGGTCTGGGCCTCTGACGAGCCGCTGGCCGACCTGCCCGCGCTCTACGCCGCCCATGCCGACCGCCTGCATGGCGCGGCCCTGCGCCTGGTGTCGGCCTATCGCGACGGGATCGCCGACGACGGCCCCCTGGCCCGCTTGACCAAGCGCGAGATCCAGTGCCTGAAATGGGCGGCGGCCGGAAAGACCGACGCCGACATCGGCCAGATCATCGGCATCTCGGGCCCCACGGTCCGTTTTCACGTCCAGAACGCCGCCCTGAAGCTGCGGGTGGCCGGACGGGCACAGGCGATCCATCGGGCCACGGGCCTGGGTTATCTCGGATCCGCCGCATTCTGAGGCGCCGGCGCCCCGGATGACGCGCGGCAATGCTTTGTCACGAACGAGATGCACAGCCGCAAGGCGGCCTCTCCACCTTAAGACCTGTCAGAGGCGCCCGCCGAACGAGGGATCGGCCCGCGCTTCACAGGAGAAGACCATGAGCAAGACCCGCTATCGCCTGCTGGCCCTGACCGCCCTGGGCGGCCTGGCCATCGGCGGCGCGGCCGTCGCCGAAACCGTGAAGCTGCCCGCCCGGCAGGTCGCCCTCGGCGTCGATCACTTCCAGGCCAAGACCCAGGTCATCGACGACCAGCTCGACGTCGAGACGGTGGTCAGCACGCAGGCCGGCTTCCAGACCGGCAAGGGCCTGTTCCGCAATCCGTCGAACGACAACTACCTGCGCGCGGTCGTCGACAAGCGCACCGGCGCGACGCGTTACGAAGTCCGCCAGACCCTGATGTACCAGGGCGCGATGCGCGAGTACGACACGGTGGCCTACGAGACCTCGGCCTGGCCGGTCCAGGCCCAGGCGATCAAAATCCGCGACAACGCCGGCCGCTGCTTCCTGTTCGAGGCGCCGGAACTGTGCACGGAAGAAGTCGCCTTCTCGGTCAGCGAGAGTGAGCTGCGCAAGGTCGCCGCCAAGCCGCAGGCCTGGGGCTTCAAGTTCAAGTCGCCCAAGGGCTACGAGCACCGCACGGCCATCACCCAGGCCGAGATCACCGGTCTGCTGAACAGCGTCGAGGCCTATCGCGCCACCCTTCCCGCGGTCCAGGCGCAAGCCGACACCGCCACCGGCGGCTGAGCCGTCGCGTCCCCGTATCCGGAGTAGTTTTCCATCATGAAGTTCGCTGCTGTTATCGCCGTGGCCGCCGGCCTCGTCGCTTTCCCCGCCATGGCCGGTCCGGCCGGCCACGGCCTGACCTTCACCGAAGAAGTCGCCAAGAAGAACCTTCAGAAGCGCACCGTGAAGATCGCCGCCGCCGCCTCCTGCGCCGCCCCCGCCGCGGTCGAGCTCGCCAAGCGTGACGACGTCGCCGCCGCCAAGGCCAAGGAAGGCGTGGTCCGCGTCGTGTTCCACTCGGCCGACGCCGCCGTGGCCCAGGAAGGCGCCGTGCGCGCCGCCGTCACCGACATCTGCCGCGCCGCCTAAGGGCGTCCGGCATCCAAGACGGCCGCTTCGGCGGCCGGCCCTCGCGCGAGTCCTCTTCCCCCGAAGTGCGCGCGAGGGCATCCCTTTTTCAAGAGAACGATGCAATCTGGCCTGGTACTGGCTTGAAGTCGGTGGAAAACAGCCGCTTTCTACCTTGCTCGCGGCCACATCGTTCCTAGATAGCCCAGGCATATGGATAGCTCAGGTAACGGACTGAACGCTTTGCAGCGGGAGCTGGCGACGGCCCCCGTGGCCCCGACCGTGCTCATCGTCGAGGACGATCCGGCCCTGCGCACCCTTCTGATGCGCCTGCTGCGCGAAGAAGGCTTCCAGCCGCTCAGCGCCGCGCACGGCGGCGAGATGGCCCGCGTCCTCGAGACCAATACCGTCGACATCATCCTGCTCGACGTGATGATGCCGGGCAGCAACGGCTTCCAGCTGTGCCGCAGCCTGCGCAAGGAAAGCGACGTGCCGATCGTCATGCTCAGCGCGCGCGACGACGAGAGCGACCGCCTGATCGGCCTGGAGCTCGGCGCCGACGACTACATCGGCAAGCCCTTCAGTAAGAAGGAGCTGATCGCCCGCATCCGCGCCATCCTGCGCCGCACCCAAGGCGGGGCCCAGGCCAGCCAGCCGCGCGGCGCCCAGCAGATGGTGTTCGCCGGCTGGCAACTCGATCCGGGCCGCCGCGAGCTGCTGTCGCCCGACGGCGCCTTCGTCGACCTGTCGGGCGCCGAGTTCGACCTGCTGCTGGCCTTCCTGTCGTCGCCCCAGCGGGTGATCGGCCGCGAACGCCTGCTGGAAATGTCGCGCGCCCGCATCTCCGACGCCTCGGACCGCAGCATCGACGTGCTGGTCAGCCGCCTGCGCCGCAAGCTGGCCGTCAGCGGCCAGGCCGAGTCGCTGCTGCGCACGGTGCGCGGCATCGGCTACATCTTCACCGCGCAGGTGGAGCGGCGATGAAGCCTTTGCGGCTATGGCCGCAGCGTCTGGTCGGCCAGGTCACCCTGGTCCTGATGCTGGCCGTCGCCCTGGAATTCATCGGCAGCTCGATCCTGTTCGAGAACAGCCGCATCTACCCCAACCGCAACAATCAGGTTCAGCGCGCCGCCGAACAGCTGGTGACCGCCGAAGCCATCCTCGAGACCCGTCCCGAGCCCGAGCGCATCGCCCGCGCGGCGGGCCTCTCCAGCCGCTCCAGCCAGCTGGAGTGGACGCCCCTGCCCCACCTGGTCGACCGCGAGCGCTCGGCCGAGCGCAAGCTGAGGGACCAGTTCCGCGCCGCCGAGCCCAGCCTGGCCCGGCGCGAGCTGCGGATGAACGCCGAGATCGACCGCACCCTGCCGCGCGACACCCACCTGAAGGTGGCGCTGAAGATGCGCGACGGCACCTGGCTGACCATGAAGACCAAGATCCGGGCCGCCCCCTGGGCGGTGCTGCTCAGCAGCGTCGGCTCGGCCTTCATCCTGGGTCTCGGGGTCATCACCGCCGCGGCCCTGGTGCTGCGCAACCTCAGCCGCCCGCTGCGGGCGCTGGCCGAGGCCGCCGACAAGGTCGGCCAGGGCGCCAGGGTGCGGGTGGCCGAGACCGGAGCCGGCGACCTCAAGATGGTGGCCCAGGCCTTCAACGCGATGCAGGACCGCATCGCCGGCCTGCTTCAGGCCCGTACCGAGGCGCTGGCCGCGGTCGGCCACGACCTGCGCACGCCGCTCGCCCGCCTGCGCCTTCGCGCCGGCTTCGTCTCCGAGACCTCGGCCCGCGAGGCGCTCGAGGCCGATGTCGACGAGATGACGGGCATGCTCGACTCGTTGCTGGCCTATCTGGGCGGCCAGGAGGATCCCGAGCCGCCGCGCCGCACCGACATCGCCGCCATCGCCATGACCCTGGTGGACGACGCCACCGACTCCGAGCGCATCGCCACCTATGACGGGCCCGAGCACCTGCCGGTGCGCGCCCGCCCGCTGTCGCTCAAGCGCGCCATCAGCAACATCGTCCAGAACGCCCTGCACTACGGCGGGGAAGCCGCCCTGACGCTGAGCCGCGAAGGCCGGATGGTCGTGCTGGCGGTCGAGGACAAGGGCCCCGGCATCCCCGAGGCCGAACTGGCCCACGTGCTCGAACCCTTCCACCGCCTCGACAGCGCCCGCGCTCGCAACACCGGGGGGCTGGGCCTTGGCCTCACCATCGTCCAGCAGATCCTCAAGCGCGAGGACGGAGAACTGATCCTGCGCAACCTCCCGCAAGGCGGCCTGCGGGCCGAGATCCGCCTGCCGGCGCTTTAGGGAAGCCCTCTCCCATAGGGAGAGGGGCGGGGCCCAGGCGAAGCCTGGGAGGGTGAGAGGTTACACCGTCAGCCGGCGCGCCGGCACGCCATCGGCCGTCCCTAACCCCTCAGCCGCTCCGCGACAGCTCCCCCAAAGGGGGGGGGCATCTCCAAGGAGCGCCGACGCCAATAGATCCTCCCCCTCTGGGGGAGGTGGCCCGGAGGGCCGGAGGGGGGGACGTTCCCAGCCGCCGCAACGCCCGAAAGTCACCCCGATCGCTCACGCGACCGCCTCCCGAACAGGGGGGAAGTTCCTTCGGCCAGACCCACCACGAGAAAGCCCCGTCTCGGAAACCCTTTGTCACAAAACCCGCTGCGTCGCAGCAAAGACGCCCCCCCACCTTCCATGTTGCGTGGCGGTTCAGGCCGCGCGCGCCGCGGCGTCCGTTACCCCTTTCCCCGGACGCCGCGGCCATCGCATGGAGGTTCCTCTTGGAACAGTTTCTCGAACGCGCCGCCCTCTTCCGCGGCCAAGTCTTCCCGGCTCAAAGCGCGCTGTACGAGCGCCTGGCCAGCCACGGCCAGAGCCCCTCGGCCCTGATGATCTCGTGCGCCGACTCGCGCGTCGTGCCTGAGCTCATCACCCAAGCCAATCCTGGCGACCTGTTCGTCTGCCGCAACGCCGGCAACATCGTGCCGCCGTTCAGCCAAGCCAACGGCGGCGTCTCGTCGGCGGTGGAATACGCCGTCATGGCGCTCGGCGTGCGCGACATCGTCGTCTGCGGCCACTCCGACTGCGGCGCGATGAAGGCGTTCTCGAACCCGGCCGCCCTCGAAAAGATGCCCAACGTCGCCGCCTGGCTGCGTCACGCCCACGCCGCCCACAGCGTGGTCTGCAACGCCTATCACGGTCTCGACGAGCACGGTAAGACCCGCGCCCTGTCGCTGGAAAACGTCGTCGTCCAGATCAATCATCTCCGGACCCACCCGTCGGTGGCCTCGGCCATCGCCCAGGGCAAGCTGACCCTGCACGGCTGGTTCTTCGAGATCGAGACCGGCCAGATCCAGGCCTACAACGGCGACACCGGCCAGTTCGAGCAGGTTCGTGAAGGCTCGCCCCTGCCCGTCGCTCAACGTCCGGCCAAGCGCATGGTCGCCGCCGACCATCTGGGCATCGCGGCCGAATGAGCAACTCCGCCGTTTCCTCCCCGAACGGCGCGAAGTCCGGGTTCGGCGCGATCTTCTCGCGTGACCTGACGGCCTCGATCGTCGTCTTCCTCGTGGCGATGCCCCTCTGCATGGGCATCGCCGTCGCCTCGGGCGTTCCGGCCGAGCGCGGCCTGATCACCGGCATCATCGGCGGGATCGTGGTCGGCGCCCTCGCCGGCTCGCCCCTGCAGGTCAGCGGCCCCGCCGCTGGCCTCGCCGTCATCGTGTTCGAGATCGTGGCCAAGCACGGCCTGTCGACCCTGGGCCCGATCCTGGTGCTGGCGGGCCTTGTCCAGCTGGCCGCCGGCGCCCTGCGCATGGGCCAATGGTTCCGCGCCATCTCGCCGGCCGTCGTGCACGGCATGCTGGCCGGCATCGGCGTGCTGATCGTCGCGGGCCAGTTCCACGTGCTGTTCGGCGACAAGCCGCGCGCCAACGGCCTGGACAACCTGCTGGCCATCCCCGGCGCGATCACCGGTCTGTCGGTCTCGACCTTCGGCGCCGCCGAAGCCGCCCTGCTGGTCGGCGTGGTCACCATCGGTTCGATCCTGCTGTGGGAAAAGATCCGTCCGGCCAAGCTGAAGCTGGTTCCCGGCGCCCTTCTGGGCGTGCTGGCCGGCACCTTCGTGGCCATGGGCTTTGGTCTCGACGTGCAGAAGATCGCCGTTCCGGAATCGATCGCCGGCGCGATCGCCATCCCGGGCATGGCCGACTTCGCCAAGCTCGCCGATCCGATGCTGATCCTCACCGCCGTGGCGGTGGCGTTCATCGCCTCGGCCGAGACCCTGCTGTCGGCGGCCGCCGTCGACCGCATGCATGACGGTCCGCGCACGAAGTATAACAAGGAGCTGGGCGCTCAGGGCGTCGGCAACCTGCTGTGCGGCCTGGTCGGAGCCCTGCCGATGACCGGCGTGATCGTGCGCAGCTCGGCCAACGTGCAAGCCGGCGCCGTCACCCGCGCCTCGGCCATCATGCACGGCGTCTGGATCCTGGCCTTCGTCGCCCTGCTGCCCTTCGTCCTGCGTCAGGTCCCCAGCGCCGCCCTCGCCGGCGTGCTGGTGGTCACCGGCTGGAAGCTGGTCAGCCTGGACCACGTCCGCCACCTGTTCGCCCGCTACGGCCTGCTGCCGGCGCTGATCTGGGCCGCGACCTTCGTCATGGTCGTCGCCACCGACCTGCTGACCGGCGTGCTGGTGGGCCTGGCCCTGACCATCGTCGAACTGCTGCCGAACCTGAAGCGCATGCGCCTCAAGATCGCCCAGCAGAATGTCGGCGAGAAGGACCAGGAAATCCGCCTCGAGGGCGCGGCGACCTTCGTGCAGCTGCCGAAGATCACCAAGGCCCTGGACGCGGCTCCCGACGGCGGCGTCGTCCGCCTCGACACCCGCGCCCTGACCGTGCTCGACCACACCACCACCGAGGTGCTGAGCGAGTGGGTCAAGAGCAAGGAGCGCACCGGCTCCAAGGTCGAACTGCCCAACGCCTGCGTGTTCGGCGAACGGCTGCGGGCCGCCGGCGCCCACTGACCTCACCCAGCCGCCCCGGGGCCGAGTCCGCTCGGTCCCGGGGTCCTTTTTCGTTTGAAGACGCTCAGAGACTTTCGATGAACAAGGCCCAGGAACGCGCCGCCGACATGGCGGCCCAGGTGCTTTGCGCCTACCTGCAGAACAACGTCGTCTCGGCCGACGACCTGCCCGATCTCGCCGCCCGTACCTATGCGGCCCTCGAGGCGGTGTTCTCGACCCCGGCCAGCGAGCCGGTCGAGCGCCCCAACGCCGACGAGATCGCCGCCAGCATCACCCAGGACGCCATCGTCAGCTTCGAGAACGGCCGCCGCTATCGCTCGCTGAAGCGCCATCTCAACAGCCTGGGCCTCACCGAGGAGGAGTATCGCTCCAAGTGGGGCCTGCCCGACGACTACCCCACGGTGGCCGCCAGCTTCTCGGACCTTCGGTCCAACGTGGCCCGCGCCAACCGTTTCGGCTCGCGTCGCTAGAGCCTGAAGAAAAAGGCCCGCCGATCTGGCGGGCCTTCGTCGTTCTTACCAGGCGCCCGTGTTGGGCATCGAGACCCACGGCTCGGCCGGCTCGAGGTGGCCGTCCTGCAGCAGTTCCACCGAGATGCCGTCGGGCGAGCGCACGAACGCCATGTGGCCGTCGCGCGGCGGGCGGTTGATGGTCACGCCCTGGTCGGCAAGGCGCTGGCAGGCGGCGTAGATGTCGTCGACCTGATAGGCCAGGTGGCCGAAGTTGCGGCCGCCCTGATAGTCCTCCGGGTCCCAGTTGTAGGTCAGCTCGACCAGCGGGGCCTTGCGTTCCTTGGCTTTGTCGGCGTCGCCCGGCGCGGCGAGGAAGACCAGCGTGAACCGGCCCTTCTCGTTCTCCATCCGATACATCTCCTGAAGGCCCAGGCCCTCGCAGTAGAAGCGCAGCGAAGCGTCGAGGTCCTTCACGCGGACCATGGTGTGCAGATAGCGCAAGGCGGCCTCCAGATGTTGCGAAGCGCCGATATAGCCGATCGGTTACGCGGTCGCGACCTTGCCGCGCGTCTGGCGGCGCCAAAGGGCCGCGTACTCGCCGTCGGCGGCCAGCAGAGCCGCATGCGGGCCGCGCTCGACCACCTTGCCCCGGCGCAGCACCAGGATCTCGTCGGCGTCGGCGATGGTCGACAGCCGGTGGGCCACGACCAGGGTCGTGCGCCCTTCCCTGGCCTTGCGCAGCGTCGCCTGGATCGCCGCCTCGGTGCGACTGTCGAGCGCGCTGGTGGCCTCGTCGAGGATCAGCACGCGCGGATCGGCCAGCAGCGCCCGGGCGATCCCCACCCGCTGGCGCTCGCCGCCGGAAAGCTTCAGGCCCCGCTCGCCGACCTTGGTCGCCATCCCCTCGGGCAGAGATCCGATGAAGTCGCCGAGTTCGGCGGCGCGGGCCGCGCCCCAGACCTCCTCTTCAGTCGCGTCCGGACGGCCGAAGGCGATGTTGGCGGCGATCGTGTCGTTGAACAGCGCCACGTCCTGCGGCACCAGCGCCACGGCCCGCCGCAGCGAGGCCTGCTTCAGGGCCTTCAGATCATGGCCGTCCAGCGTCACACGGCCGGCCTGCGGATCGATCATCCGCAGGGCCAGGCGCACCAGCGTCGTCTTGCCTGCGCCCGAAGGGCCGACGATAGCCACGGTCTGGCCAGGCGCGGCGGTGAAACTGACGTCGCTCAACCCGTCCGACCGCGCGCCATGGCGGAACGATACGCCTTCGAAGGCCACGGCCCCGCCCCGACGGTCGCCCGCCGGCGGCAGATCGACCGCCCCCGCCGCGTCGGCGACGTCCGCGCCCTGCCGACGCAGCTCCATCATCGACTCCATGTCGATGAACGACTGGCGGATCTCGCGATAGGCAAAGCCGAGGAAGTTCAGCGGCTGATAAAGGTTCACCAGGATCAGCACGACGGCGGTGATGTCGCCCGGTCCGATGCGGCCGTGGGCGGCCTCCGAGCCGGCCAGCACGGCCATGACCGCCAGGCCCAGGCTCATGATCAGCGACTGCACCACGTTGAGCAGCGACAGCGAGTTGGTCGCCTTGATCTGCGCCGCGCCATAGGTCGACAGCGCCCGCTCATAGGCGCCGACCGCGCGGTCTTCGGCGCCGAAAGTCTTGACCGTCTCGTAGTTCAAAAGGGCGTCGACGGCCCGGCCGGCGGCCTCGGCGTCGGCCTCGTTGAGCTCGCGCCGGTGGGCGATCCGCCAGTTGGAGATCGAGAAGGTCAGGACCCCGTAGATCACCACGGTGACGATCGCCGTCGCCGCGAACCGCCAGTCGTAGGCCCGAGCCAACACCGCGGCGGCGAGGATCAGTTCGACGATGGTCGGGGCGATGTTGAAGACGAGGCCACGGATCAGGAAGTCCATGGCTCGCGCGCCGCGATCGATGGTCCGAGACAACGCGCCGGTGCGCTTGGTCTGGTGGAAGTCGATCGACAGCGACAGGGCGTGGGCGAAGGTCTCGGTGGCCGCCCGGTTTTGGGCGGCCTGGGCGACCGGCGTGAACACCGCGTCACGGGCCTGGGGCGCGGCGGCGGCGATGAAGCGCACGCCCGCCCAGCCCAGCGCCAAAGCTGCGAAGGACATCGTCACCTGGGTCGCCACGCCCTGCCCGGCCGTCAGCCGGTTGACCGCCGCGCCAAGCAGCAGCGGCGCGGCCACGCCCAGCGCCTTGCCGACGAAGGTCAGGGCGAGGGCCGCCACAAGGCGCCAGGCCAGGCCCGGCGCGCGGGATCGCAGGACAAGCCGCAAAAGTTCAGCCAGCGCCGCCCAACCGGAGACTGGCTGGGCCGCGTCGGAAGCCGTTCGGGCGCTGTCACGACCTGCCGAGGCGTAACCCCTCACCGGGCCTCTCCGGGCGCATACAGCACGGTCGTCTGGACGCCGCCGCCGGGCGTCATCCAGTCGGCCCGCCAGCCGCTCTCCAGGCGCTCGGCATGCAGGGGGCCGGACGTCAGCGGACCTGGCGCGGAGACATCGATCCTGACCAGGTCTTCGCCGCCCTCGCCGGCCACCTGCACGGCGTGCTCGCCATGGGACAGCGGCTGGGTCAGCGAGAAGCTGAAGCGCCCTTGAGCATCGACCTTGCCCTCGGCCTGGGTGACGCGGTCGACGCGCACGCCAAAACCGGCGCCCGGTCGCCCGACGCCGGAGATCACCGCGCCGCCCTCCTGGTCGTAGTCGATGGCCAGGATGCGCAGGGAATCAGACGCTCCGGCCAGCGGTTCGGAGCCCCCGCCGGCCTTCAGCAGCGCGACGGCGCCTTCCGGCGAGACCAGCACGTAGCCTTCGGCCTGAACCGTCCGACCTTCGCGGGTCATCGACAGGCCAAACAGCCGAGGCTCGACAGCGCCGGGAACAACCGCGCGCCACAGCCCTGCGGCGTCGGCCTCGACGCTGATGGCCTCTCCGGTCGGCGACCCCAGCCGCACCGAGGCGCCGGCCGTGGCCGATCCGGACAGCGCCACCCCGCCGCCCTGTATCGCGGCGGTGACCACCTTGGGCGGGGCCAGATAGGCGGCCTCGGGGTCGCGCGCCGGCTGGGCGGCCGGCGCCGTGCGGCCCCAGTCCCGCCGCCCCCCCTCGCCGCATGCCGAAAGGGCCGCGACGAGGGCCAGGGCCAGCGGCCACGGCTTGAAAGCGGCCTTGCGAATCCCGATCATGCGCCTTCCAAATCCTGGGCCGGTCGCTAAGACCAAGGCCCGAAACGCCATGGCGCGCCCTTCCCGACGGGAGCCGCGCCTTTTTCTTTTGTTGGAGTGGACGACGATGCCCGACCTGTCTAGCCGCCTGGGATCGGTCTGCGTCTACTGCGGCTCTTCGAACACGGCCGATCCGGCCTATCTGGAGGCCGCCCACCAGATCGGCGGCGACTTCGCCCGCGCGGGCCTCAAGCTCGTTTATGGCGGCGGCGGTGTCGGCCTGATGGGCCAGGCCGCGCGTGGCGCGCACGAGGCCGGCGGCAAGGTGCTGGGCATCATCCCGGAGTTCCTGCGCGGTCGCGAAAAGCCGTTCGACGACGTCGAGACGGTGATCGTCACCTCGATGCACGAGCGCAAGATGCTGATGTTCGAGCGCTCGGACGCCTTCGTGGTGCTGCCCGGCGGCATCGGCACCCTGGAAGAGATCATCGAGCTGCTGTCCTGGCGCCGCCTGGACCTGCATCGCAAGCCGATCGTGTTCCACAATCCGGACGGCTTCTGGGACCCGCTTTTCGCGCTTCTCAAGCACACGATCGACAAGGGGCTGACTCCCCCCGCCCTGTCCACGGCCTGGGTGTCGGTCGAAGCGGCCGAGGATGTCACTCCGGCCTTGCTGGCGTGGGGTTTGGACGTTGATCGCGATCGCGAGATCGACGTTCGGCGATTGACTTAGTTTTCAATAACAACGAACAATGTGATCAGCGTCCACTTATAAATAGGACGCGGGGATAGGAGATGTCCATGCGTATGCTTCTGCTCGGCGGTCTCGCCGCAGCTTCCCTCGCGGGCGTGGCTCAGGCCGCACCTTCGGAAGGCGCCATGCTTGTTCTGAAGGCGCCGCCGGCCAAGGCCGAACTGATCCAGGACGGAGCCCTGTGGCGCTGCACCGGCACGGTCTGCAAGGCGCCGACCGTCAAGGCCATGCCCGCTGTCCGCAGCTGCCGCAAGATCGTGGCCGAACTCGGCGCCGTGTCGGCCTTCACCTGGCGCGGCGAAGCGCTCGACGCCACCGGCGTCGAAGAGTGCAACACGGCCGCCAAGCCGTAAGCCCTCCTCGAAAACATGGAATTCATCGCCATCCCGGCCCGTCCGGGATGGCGTTTTCTTTTGGACCCTACTTCCGGTCCGTGGCCTTGGGCGGCTGAGACTGCTGCGGCGGCTTGGGCGCCCCTGGGCGAGGTCCCACCAACAATCCGCCCATCAGGGCGAAGGACAGCATAGCGTGGCTCATCTTGGTTACATTCATGGCGGCGTCTCCTTGACCAGCCAGGAGCGCCGAGAGGCGCCCCACGTGTTACGGGACCGGCTCCGCGACCGGCCCAGCCAGAAAGAGACGCGCGCGGCTTACAGGGGCTCGCACCCTCCTAGTCGTCAGCGCGTCGACGCAAGGATGCGCCAGCCCCGCCTCACGACAAGCGAAATATTCCGCATTCGGATGATGTCCGCGCACTGATGATCGACTTGGGCGGTCGCCTAAATTAACTTGCGGATACTATCCGTTCACGTACTGGTCAGTGCAGCGTCGCCCCGTCACGTTCCGGCAGGTCGACGGCGGAAGCGGAGTCGCCAGCGTCCGGCTTGCCGGCCGAGGCGATGATGTTGGCCGCGGCGCGCAGCATGACCGGCTCGATGCGCTCGGCCTCGCAGCCGACCAGTTCCGCCGCCAGTTCCGGCAGGTCGGCGCACAGCCGCAACTGGCCCGCGATCCGTTGCAGGGCGAAGCTTTCCTCGAGACCGGGGTCATTGGCCACGACCCCCACCAGCAGCGAGAACGCGGTCTCCAGCTTGTCGGCCCGCGCCTTGGCCTCGCGCGCCTGGTCGAGAAGCAGCCGGGCGCTGGAATCCATGGCTTCCAGCGTGTCAGCCAGCTTTTCCGGAGAAAGACCCATCAGCATTTCGGGGCGGAGCATCGTGTTCACCGTGCAGTCCATCGAGTGTTCTGCTGCGTTGAACGGTCGCACCCCGCCACGCGGGGCGGTGAAAGTGGCCTCCGGACGAAAAAGGCCGCCCGCGTCGGCGTGACGCGGGCGGCCCCGGTTCGAAGCATCGAGCGTTCAGCAGGCGGTTTACGCCGCCGCGCCGAACGATAGGCCTTCGTAACGGCGCAGGTGGTGATCGACCGAGCCGAACAGGCCCTCGATGATCGTGCCGCGCTTGAAATAGTGGCCGATGGCCAACTCGTCGGTCATGCCCATGCCGCCATGGATCTGGATGGCGTTCTGGCCGACGAACTTCAGGGCGCGACCGATGCGCACCTTGGCGGCCGACACGGTCTTGGCGCGTTCGGCGTCGCTTTCGTCGAGCTTTATGGTGGCCATGTAGGTCATCGACACCGACTGCTCGAGCTCGATGAACATGTCGACCATGCGATGCTGCAGCACCTGGAAGTCGGCGATGGCGCGGCCGAACTGCTTTCGCTGCTTGGCGTAGTCCAACGTGCCTTCGTGCAGCTTGCGCAGCACGCCCACGCCTTCAGCCAGGCTGGCGGCGGTGGCTTCGTCGATCACCTTCTCGACCAGCGGCAAGCCATTGCCTTCATGGCCGACCAGGGCGTCGGCCGGGATCGAGACGTTCTCGAAATAGACTTCCGAGGCGCGGCCGCCGTCGACGGTGGGATAATCGCGAGTGACGACGCCCGGCAGTGACCTGTCGATCAGGAACACCGAGACGCCTGACGCCTCGCGCTGGCTTCCGCCGGTGCGGGCGGTGACCACCAGGTGGCTGGCGAACGGCGCGCCGATCACCACGGCCTTGTGGCCGTTGAGGATCCAGCCCGCGCCGTCCTTCTTGGCGGTCGTCTTCAGGTCGCTCCAGGTGTAGCGGCCCTGGGGCTCGGCATAGGCGAAGGCGATGGTGGTCGTGCCCGCCACGATTCCCTCGATGACGGAGGCGGCGCCTGCGTAGCCCGAGTGCTTCATGAAGCCGCCGCCGATCACGACCGTGCCCAGATAGGGCTCGATGACCAGCGCTTTGCCGAACTCCTCCATGATGATCATGTTGTCGATCGCGCCACCGCCCAGGCCGCCCAGCTCCTCGCTGAACGAGGCGCCAAGAATTCCCAGTTCCTCGGCGAAGGCCTGCCAGTAGTCGGCCCGCCAGCCGCTTTCGGAAGCGACGATCTTGCGGCGGGTCTCGAAGTCGTACTTGTCCTGCAGGAAGCTCGCGACCGTGTCGCGGACCATCGACTGCTCTTCGGTGAAGTTGAAGTCCATGAGGGCGGTTTCCTCTTATGGTTCCCCTCCCCCTTGCGGGGAGGGGTTAGGGGTGGGGGTGTCAGCGCCGATCGTGGAAAGCACGCGCTGAACAGCCGAATGCGGGTCGTAGATCGCTAACTCGTTTGGGACTCTGATCACGGTATAGCCCCGCGCCTCCAGCCAGGCTTGGCGTTCGGCGTCGCGGGCGGCCACCGTGTCCAGGGCGTGGATCCCGCCGTCCACCTCGACGATCAGCCGATGGTGATGGCAGACGAAATCCACGATGTAGGGCCCGAAGGGCGCTTGGCGGCGAAAGTGAGATCCTGGGATCTCGGCCTTCTTGAGCACCTTCCAGAACAGCTTTTCCGCCAATGTCGGCTCGCGGCGCATCCTGCGGGCTGCTCGATCTGCTCGATCGGATGTGTGCAAAGGTCCTGGCGTTCGTGCTGACACCCCCACCCCCTGCCCCCTCCCCGCAAGGGGGAGGGGAACTGCAATCGATCAGGATCAGATCAAAGGCCCAGCACCATCTTGGCGATGATGTTGCGCTGGATCTCGTTGGAACCGCCGTAGATCGAGGTCTTGCGGACGTTGAAATAGGTCGGCGCGGCGCGGTGGGCGAAGTCGGGGCCGATCGGATGGGCGTTGTCGCCGTCCTTCGGGAAGCCGCGGAAGTACGGCGCGCCGTAGTGACCGGCCGCCTCCAGGGCCAGTTCGGTGATCCGTTGCTGGATCTCGGTGCCCTTGATCTTCAGGACGCTGGATTCCGGGCCCGGCCCCTTGCCCGCGGCCTCGCCGGCCAGGGTGCGCAGTTCGGTATATTCCAGGGCGGCCAGGTCGATCTCCAGCTCGGCGATCTTGCGCTTGAACATCGGGTCGCGGATCAGCGCGTCGCCATCGTCAGACAACTCGGTGGAGGCGATCTGGCGAATGCGCTCGATGCCGCGCTTGGAGCGGGCGACGCCGGCGATGCCGGAGCGCTCGTGGGCCAGCAGGAACTTGGCGCAGGTCCAGCCCTTGTTCTCGTCGAAGATTCGGTTCTCGACCGGCACCTTGACGTTCTCGAGCCAGACCTCGTTGACTTCGTGCTCGCCGCCCAGGGTGATGATCGGCCGCACGGTCACGCCCGGCGACTTCATGTCGACCAGCAGGAACGAGATGCCTTCCTGGATCTTGGCGTTGGGATCGGTGCGGACCAGGCAGAAGATCCAGTCGCCGTGCTGGGCCAGCGTGGTCCAGGTCTTCTGGCCGTTGACCAGGTAGTATTCCTTGCCGTCGTCGCCGGTGAAGCGCTCGGCCTTGGTCTTCAGACTGGCCAGGTCCGAGCCTGCGCCCGGTTCGCTATAGCCCTGCGACCACCAGATTTCGCCCGACAGGGTCGGCGGCAGGAAGCGTTCCTTCTGCTCGGGCGTGCCGAAGGTGTAGATCACCGGACCGACCATGTTGATGCCGAACGGCAGGATCGGCACGCAGTCGGCGCGGGCGGTCTCTTCCGACCAGATGTAGCGCTGCACCGAGGTCCAGCCCGGGCCGCCGTACTTCTCCGGCCAGGCGGGCGCCACCCAGCCCTTCTGGGCCAGGGTGCGGTGCCAGGAGAGGAAGTCCTCCTTGGACATCTCCTCGCCCTCTTCCTGGCGCTCGCGCAGGCCTTCCGGATAGTTCTGGGCGATGAAGGCGCGAACCTCGTCGCGGAAGGCCAGGTCTTCGGGCGAAAAATCGAGGTTCATTGCGCGCTCCCGAACAGGCCGGCTGAGCCGGCGTCTTGTTGTTTCGGGAGGATGATAGGGGTCGAACGAGCGTTTGGAAAGATGACGCAAAGGTCAACGTAAACGTCGTTCACTCATAGTGGTCAGCGGACCTCGCAGGCCAGGCGCACCAGGGCCAGGGCGGACACGCCGCCGACACCCTCTTCGTCGTCGATCTCCAGCGAAACCAGCGGCGCCTTGCCCAGCGCCGCCAGGAGGCGGGCGTGGCCAGGGCCGCCGACATGGGCGGCGACGGCGTGGGTGATCAGGTCGGGGTCGATCGCATGCAGCACGGCCGCGGCGGCGGTCGCCGCGTAGCCGTCCAGCAGGACCGGAATCTTCTGGACACGGGCGGCGATAATGGCGCCGGCCACGGCGGCCGTTTCGCGGCCGCCCAGCTGGCGCAGCGCTTCCAGCGGATCGGAAAGGTCGCTCTCGCCGCGGGCGCGCTCGACGGCGGCGGCCACGTCGGCGGCGACTTCGCCGGCCGCCCAGTCGGAGGCCTCGCCGCCGAACAGCGCAAGGGCGATGGCGGCGGCGTCACGATGCGCTTCGGCGGCGATGACGCCGGGAATCAGCAGGTCGGGCTGCTTGGCCAGGGCCTCCATGCCAAAGGCCATGGTGGCGGCGCATTCCTTCTCGCTCATCGAGGCTTTCTGGCGCGCATCGGGCGTGGGGCGGTCGATGGCGAGATCGAAGGCTTCGAGGCCCGCGCCCTGCGAGCCGGCCATGCGGCTGACCGTGACGCCGCCGGCGGCGATGGTCTCGAGACGATCGCGGGCGTAGCCGCGCGGGCCAACGCCCTGGCGAGCGCCGGCGTACAGCGCCACGACCGGACGGTTGACCGACGGCGGGGTGCGGCCGGTCCAGGCGGTGAGCCAGGCCGAGATCTCGGCGAGGCGGCCGCCGTCGGCCGGCGGTACGAAGACGCCCGGCGCCGGGAGATCGGCGGCCAGGCGGCGGATGTCGGCGAAGGGCGAGGCGGCAGCGGAAGCGTTCATGGCCGCCGACTTAAGCCAGTCCGCGCCCGATGCAAGCGCATAGGACGCGGAACATGGTTCAGGCGGCGCGCGATCAGCTGGCGGCCAGGTCCTTGCAGGTCCCGTCGCGTTCCAGGATCAGGCTCGCCTTGGTGGCTTCGTCGGCCTTGGAGGCGGCGCGCTTGGCGTCGGAGCGGGCGTTGTCGGCGCGGTCCGAGGTGAAGACGTGGCGGCCCGAGCGCTGGTCCTTGATGAACTGCTTCAGGGCGGCCGGATCGGCCTCGCCGAGGGCCTTGGCCTCGGTCAGGCCCAGGCAGCGGTTGGCCTGAATGAACTGGGCGTCGGTGACGCGCTCGGCGGCCAGGGCCGGAGCGGCGACAGCGGCGATCGAAGCGGCGGCGAACAGGATGGTGGCGATACGCATGGTTGGTCCCTCTTGATTGAAAATCTGGGCGCAGAGCCGCATCGCGTCTGGCGCCTTGCGCCCGACGCCGCGGATGGCGACATTCGGTCATGACTTCAGAAAACCGCCCGCCCCGCCCCATCGTCACGCCTTGCATCAAGGTGTGCGCCGTGGATGGTGCGTCCGGTTTCTGCCTGGGTTGCCGGCGGACCCTGCAGGAGATCGCCGGCTGGTCGCGCTACAGCGACGAGGAACGGGCGAAGATCATGGCCGCCCTGCCCCATCGCCCCGATCCGATGGACAGCCTGATGGCCGCCCAGTCGGGTGCGCATACCTGATTGGTCTTCAGGTTCTCGACAGCATTTCTTTGTTCTGCATCTAAGTTATCCCCGAAGCGTCCGTCTGACGAAGATGAAGATGACGCTCTGAGCTCAAGCTTTGAAGTTAAATCCAGTCCATGAACTTTATTACATGTTGCCGCATCAACGTTACGCCGAGTTAATTAGCGAAAAGCGCAGCAACTTGTTAACCAAGTAAATTCGCCCTGCCATTCACCGCTTGCAAACGTCTTTCCGGCTAATGTCCCGGACAAGGGTCGTAGAAACGACCGAAAAGCCTGCAAGGCGGGGTGTCTTCGATGTTCAAGTTCACGGCGATCGCGATTGTCGGTGCGCTGTCGGCGGTGGGCGCGGCCAAGGCCGTGACCTCGCTGGACAGCACGCTCCGCCAATCGCCCCAGACCATGCCCGCCACGGCGGCCGCCGCGACGCTGGGCGACGCCGGCGCCGCACAACTGACCAAGGGCGCCGACGGTCATTTCTGGGCAGAGGCCAAGGTCGACGGCCGCGCCGTTCGCTTCCTCGTCGACACCGGCGCCACCGCCGTCTCGCTCAGCAAGGCCGACGCCCAGCGCCTGGGCATCGACGTGACCAAGCTGAACTACGAGTACGATGTCGTCACCGCCGACGGCCGCACACGCGCGGCCTCGGTGAAGCTGGGCAGCGTGGCGATCGCCGGCGCCAAGGTCGCCAATGTCGACGCCCTGGTGATCGAGAGCGGCCTGGAAACCTCGCTGCTGGGCATGAGCTATCTGGGCCGACTGTCGCGCTTCGAGGCCACGCCGCGATCGCTGATCCTGCATCCCTGAGATTGGCCGGGCGCATGATCGCCCGGAATTCTTGCACGATCCTGCGAGAGCCGTTTCGCCCGCATGGGCGCCAGCGCGGTTCTGCGCTAACCTAGGGTCATGCTCATCACCTCAGCGCCGGCCCAGGCTGGCTGCCCTCGCCATCCGGCTCTAGCCGAGGCGATTGAACGATCCGTCTCGACCGACGGGGTTCACCCGACCGCTATCGGCGGCATGTGGCTGGCCAGGATGTCGCAGCCCAGCCCGCCGGTGCACGGCGTGCACGAGGCCGCGGTCTGCATCATCGCCCAGGGCCGCAAGCAGGTGATGCTGGGCGAGGAGGTCTATGTCTACGACCACGCCCGCTTTCTCGTCGTGTCGGTGGACGTGCCCGTCGTCGGCCAGGTCATCGAGGCCAGCGCCGACGCGCCTTACCTTTGCGTGCGGCTCGATATCGATCCGCGCCGGCTGAACGAACTGATCCTCGAGATCGACCCAGGCCCCGTACGCAACGCGCCTGCCCCCAGCCTGGCTCTAAGCGCGACCACGCCGGAGTTATTCGACGCCGTCGTGCGGCTGGTGCGCTTGCTGGAGACGCCGGGCGACATTCCGGTCCTGGCGCCGCTGATCCAGCGCGAGATCCTCTACCGACTGCTGCGCACCGACCAGGGCCCGCGCCTGCGCGAGATCGCCGCCTGCGAAAGTCGCCTGGGGCAGGTTTCGCGCGCCATTCACTGGCTGAAGACCAACTACCAGCGCCCGTTCCGGATGGAGACCCTGGCGGCGGAGGCCCGGATGAGCCCGTCGGCGCTGCACCAGCACTTCAAGGCGGTCACCGCCATGAGCCCGTTGCAGTACCAGAAGCAGCTGCGCCTGCAGGAGGCGCGGCGGCTGATCCTGGCCCAGGGGCTGGACGCCGCCACGGCCGGCCACAATGTCGGCTACGACAGCCCCTCGCAGTTCAGCCGCGAATACAGCCGGCTGTTCGGGGCGCCGCCGCTGCGCGACGCCACGCGGCTGCGCACGCGCCCTGAGCTCGTCAGGACTGCGTGACGGCGCCTTCCGGCGCGACGCCCGCGGCGGCGTCATAGACGGCCTGGTCGAGAATGCCTTCCTGCTTGGCCACCAGGGTCGGCACTAGCGCCTGGCCGGCGACGTTCACGGCGGTGCGGCCCATGTCGAGGATCGGGTCGATGGCCAGCAGCAGGCCCGCGCCCTCGAGCGGCAGGCCAAGGGTGGACAGGGTCAGGGTCAGCATCACCGTGGCGCCGGTCAGGCCGGCCGTGGCGGCCGAGCCCAGCACCGAGACGGCGACGATCAGCGCGTAGTCCGTAAGGCCCAGCGGCAGATGGTAGAACTGGGCGATGAAGATCGCCGACAGGGCCGGATAGATCGCCGCGCAGCCGTCCATCTTGGTGGTCGCGCCCAGCGGCACGGCGAAGGCGGCATAGGCGCGCGGAACGCCCAGGCCGCCTTCCGTGACGGTCTCGGTCACCGGCAGGGTGCCGATCGACGAGCGCGACACGAAGGCCAGCTGGACGGCCGGCCAGGCGCTGGCGAAGAACTTCAGCGGGTTCAGGCCATGGGCGGTCAGCAGGATCGGGTAGACCACGAACAGCACCAGAGCCAGGCCCAGATAGATCGCGCCGGTGAAGGCGCCGAGCTGACCCAGGGTGGTCCAGCCATACTGGGCCACGGCGTTGCCCAGCAGGCCCACCGTGCCGATCGGCGTCAGGCGGATGACCCAGCTCAGCACCTTGCGCACGACCGCCAGGGCCGAGGCGTTGAAGGCCAGGAAGCCCTCGCCGGCCGGGCCGACCCGCAGGGCGGCGATCCCGGCCGCCAGGGCGATGACCAGGATCTGCAGCACGTTGAACGACAGCGACGTGCTGGCGCCGGCCTCGCCGACCTTGGTCGAGGCGTTGAGACCCAGGATGTTGGACGGCACCAGGCTGGTGAGGAAATCGAGCCACGAGCCGTTGGTGCGCGGCGCGGTGGCGGCGGCGGCGTCCAGCGCGGCATGGGCGCCCGGCTGCAGGGCGACGCCCAGGGTGATGCCGATGGCCACCGCGATCAGGGCGGTGATCGCGAACCACAACAGGGTCTTCCAGACCAGGCGCGCGGCGTTCTGCAGCTCGCGCAGGTTGGCGATGCTGGCGACGATGGCGGTGAAGACCAGCGGCGGCACCAGCACGCGCAGCAGCTGGATGAAGATCGAGCCGACCTGATGCAGGGTCTCGGCCAGGGCATGACCCGCCTGCCCCTCCTCGACGCCTAGGCGCCGAGCCAGCAGGCCGAGGGCCAGGCCGGCGACCATGCCGACGAGGACCTGCACGCCGAAGCCGCTTATGAAGCGGCTGGAAGGGGCTGTCGCCTGGGCCATGGGTCGTTCCTGCTCACATTCGGCGGTGATCAGTCGCCGTTCAACTCAAGAAGCACGCAAAGCCCGGCGACGACACGCACCACCAAGCTTCGAAACTGGAATTTCCTGCTCGCGCATATGAGCGCGGCGGTCGAACCAGTTTTTGTGCGATCCGGCGTCAGCCAAACTGAAAGCTCCACTACTTCGGTCGGAATTAGGGGTGGCGGCATGTCACATGGTAAACACGCCGGGCGCTCCCTAGGGTGGCCTTGCCCCCTGCCCCATCTCGATCTTCCGGAGCCGCCATGAGCCTCTCCTTCCTGTTCGGCGCGATCATCGGATCCGGCCTGTTCATCCTGCTCGGTCGCGGCCCGGTGGAAAAGCTGCTGGCGGTGATCCAGGAGCGCGTCGGCAAGCGCTGAGAAGTTCCAAGCGACGCCGGCTTATATACGCCGCCGATACACGCGATCGTGTCGGAACGAAGTCTTGGGAAGCGCCTTTCTTCTGCATCAGACGCGCTGCGGCGCGCCAGGAAATGTTCAGGAGGCGCTCATGTCCATTCTCGCCTGGATCGTTCTGGGTCTCGTGGCCGGCTTCATCGCCAGCAAGCTCGTCAGCCGTAGCGGCGGCAGCCTGCTCGTCGACCTTGTGCTCGGCATCGTCGGCGCCCTGGTCGGCGGTTTCGTGTTCAACCAGTTCGGCGCCTCGGGCGTATCGGGCTTCAACCTCTACAGCCTGCTGGTGGCCACGGTCGGCGCGGTGATCGTGCTGGCCATCTATCATCTGCTGGCCGGCCGTCGCGCATTGTAGCGACGAGCTGATCCCGAACAGGAACGACGCCTTCGGCCCCAGGCCGGAGGCGTTTTCTTTTGTGGCGACTAGCGAAATGTCCACCGGTGTCATACTCCTGGCGAAAACAGGTCGGGAGGACTACGCATGGCTCACTACAGTCTTGTCGGGCGATTGGCCCTGGCCGCCACGGCCCTGACCGCCCTGATCGGCGCCGCGCCGTTGCGGCTAACCGTGGGGGCAGACAGCAAGGCCGATCACCACACTCTTCAGGCCGCCATCGACGCCCTGCCCGATACCGGCGGCGAGATCGCCATCGCGCCCGGGACCTATCGCGAGAAGCTCTCCGTGCCTCGCAACAGCGTTCGGCTTGTGGGCAAGGGCAAGCGGCCGCAGGACGTGGTGCTGGTCTATGGCGACGCCTCGGCCACGGTCGGCGGTACGCTGAAATCCTCCTCGGTGACGGTGTCGGGCGATGATTTCCTGGCCCGCAACCTGACCATCCAGAACGACTATCACCTCAACAACGACCAGCCTTCGCAGGCCGTGGCCCTGGCGCTGATGGGCGACCGGGCCCAGCTCTACAAGGTGCGCCTGCTGGGCGCGCAGGACACGCTCTACGCCGCCAGCCGCAAGGGCAAGCCGCCGAGCCGGCAGTATTTTCGCGACTGCTACATCGAGGGCCACGTCGACTTCATCTTCGGCGACAGCAAGGCCGTCTTCGACCGCTGCACCATCCACGGCATCGCCAACGCCACGGTGATGATCACCGCCCAGAGCAAGAACGCGCCCGATCAGGACAGCGGCTACGTCTTCGACCGCTGCACGATCACCGCAGACCCGAAGGTGGGCAAGCTGTGGCTGGGCCGCGCCTGGCGGCCCTACGCCACGGTGGTCTTCCTGCGCACCAGGATCGACGCCGACCTCCAGCCCAAGGGCTGGCGCGAATGGACGCCGGGCAAGACCGACACCTTCAAGACCGCCTACTACGCCGAGTACGCCTCGACCGGACGCGGGGCCGATCCGGCGGCCCGCGAGCCCAGCGCCCACGCCCTGGACGCAAAAACGGCGGAGCGCTGGGCGCCCCGCCGCTTTCTGTCGGGACCGGACGGGTGGAAGCCCGGCCGGTTCTAGAGCCGCCTATTCCGCCGCCGGAGCCGCAGCCAGTTCGTCCTGGACGAACAGCGCCGGCGCCGGCTTGCGGGCCGACCAGCCGAAGGCGGCGATCACTAGGTAGCAGACGGCCGGCAGCAGGAAGGCCAGCCCCAGGCCGAAATGGTCGCCCAGGAATCCGGTGGCGGGCGGAATGATCGCGCCGCCGACGATGGCCATGCACAGCAGGCCCGATGCCTGGGGCGTGCGGTGACCCATCCCCTCGATGCCGAGGGTGAAGATGGTCGGGAACATGATCGAGTTGAAGAAGCCGATGGCGATCAGGGCGTAGCCGGCCTGCGGCCCGACGCTGAAGGCCGAGACCAGGATCAGCACGATGGCGGCCAGCGAGGCGACGGTCAGCACCTTGCCGGGCGAGACCTTGGCCAGGATGAACGAGCCGAAGAAGCGGCCGATGGTGGCGCCGCCCCAGTACCAGGCGACCATGCTGCCGGCCTTGGCCAGGGTCAGGCCAAGCGTGCTCGGCTGGCTCAGATAGGTGGTCATGTAGGTGCCGATGGCCACCTCGGCGCCGACATAGACGAAGATGCACAGCACGGCGAAGGCCAGGCGCGGATACTTCAGCATGCCCAGCATCTCGCCGACGCCGACGGCCTTCTCGGCGCGCGGCGCGGCAGGGTTCTTGCGCAGCAGCCAGAACAGCACCGCCAGGGCCAGCAGCACGCCGGCGATAATCAGGTAGGGCGTCTGCACGGCCTGGGCCTGGGTGTGGCGCACGACCGCCAGTTGGGCTGCGGTCAGCGTGGCGGGATCCGGCGCCTTTTCGATGTGGCTGAGGATCAGGGCCGCGCCGACGAAGGGGGCCAGGAAGGTGCCGACCGAATTGAGGAACTGGGCGAAGGTCAGGCGGGCCGAGGCGGTCTCGCTCTTGCCCAGGATGGCGACCAGCGGGTTGGCGGCCACCTGCAGGATGGTGATGCCCGAAGCCAGCACGAACAGCGCCGCCAGGAAGCCCTCATAGACGCCGGCGTTGGCGGCCGGGGCGAACATCAGGCAGCCGATCATCATGACCAGCAGGCCGACGACGACGGTGCGCAGATAGCCGACCTTGGCCAGAAGGAAGCTGGCCGGCAGCGAAACGACGGCATAGCCGATGAAGAAGGCGAACTGGGTCAGGCCCGTTTCGAAGTTGCTCAGCGAGAACAGAGACTTGAGCGCCGGCGCCACGAGGTCGACCAGACAGGTCGAAAAGCCCCAGGCGAAGAAAAGAAGAATCACGAAGGGCAGCAGCGTCTGCCCTTTTCCACTCGCGCCGCCGTTTACCGGGGCCGCGCCGCCCATGCCTGCCATCTCTGTTTCTCTCCCCTGTCCGTCTTTCGCGGGACGGCGTAGTCACCCCGAACGTGACAACGTTGTCAACCTTGAAGCAGGTTCACTTCCCATTGAGACCGGTATCAGCGGGGCTCCGGAGCCTCTTCCTGTGGGGGGGATCGGTGGGGATGACTGTTGGACGCGGCGGCAGCTGAGAACGTCCGCCTTCCGGCTTTTCGGGCCACCTCCCCCTGAAGGGGGAGGATCTTGAGCGTTAAGCCGCGATACGGCTCGGGGCGACGACGCGGCCCAGGACCGAGGCGGCGGCGGAGAGGCCCGTGCGGATGGACTGATCGTCGGCGCTGTCGCCGTGGGCGCCGGCGCGGCCGGCCAGGTGCAGGCCGGCGAAGTGCAGGCGCAGGTCCAGGCCGATCATCTTCAGGTGCTCGTCGCAGGCCTCGTCGTGGATCGGATGGACCTTGCGCTGGCGCACGACCTGGGCGTCGCGGACCGAGCCGGCGGCGATCAGGCCAAGGCGGCGGGCCTCGGCCGAGGCCTGGGCGATCAGGGTCTCGTCGTCGGCCGTCCAGAGGGCGTCGCCCTCGAAGCAGTAGTAGTCCAGAGCCAGGGCCTCGCCCTCCAGCGCCCGGGCGCGGGCGGCCTTGATCGAGGCGCCGTGGATCTCGGCCAGGGCCGGCGCGCGGCGACGGCCCGGCGCGGCGGTGAAGGCGACCGTCACCTGGTCGCGGTACATCAACTCGCAGGCGTGGAAGAGGCTGATCGGCGTGGGGGTCAAGGCGCTCATCAGCTCGCGCAGGGGCATGGTCGAGATCACCTGGTCGGCGGTGAAGACCTCCTCGCCGCCATCGGACGCCTGGGTCGACACGGTCCACACACCGGTGGCCCAGTCGCGCCGCAGGCCGCTGACCTTGCGCTCCAGGCGGATTTCACCGCCGGCCTGAACGACCGCCTCGGCGCAGGCCTTCCATAACTGGCCCGTTCCCTGGCGAGGCCGCATCCCGGCCTCGGAGCGGAAGCTCGGGCAAGCCGGCCGGGCCGGGGTTTCCTCCGGGCGCAGGGCCCAGAGCTTTTCGGCATAGGCGCTGAGGCGACGGGCGACGCGACGACCAAACCGCCGGGTCAGCCATTCGCCCAGGGTCTTGGAATTGGCGATGGGGCGCAGCTTGGCGCTGATCATGGCGCCCAGGGCCGCGCCAGGCTGGCCGCGACGCGCGCGCCCCTCGCCTTCCAGGCGCATCACGCCGGGGGCGATCTCCAGTTCGTCGGGCAGCAGCGCCGTCCAGAAGGCGCGGATGGCCGGATCGGCCGACGACAGGCGACGTCCCGAAACGTCCAGGCGGAAACCTTCGAACGAAAGCGTGCGCGCCGCGCCGCCGACGTAAGCCTGGGCCTCGAGCACTGTCACGGTCCGACCTGCGCAGGCCAGCGCGTGGGCCGCCGACAGCCCGGCGGGCCCGGCCCCGATCACCAGCGTCTCGACGTGTTCGCCCATGTTCCCGCTCCCCGAATTCAAGCTTCGAGGATCGGCCGACAAGGTTAAGAACGTGGTTCAGAATCGGCGTTCCCAAGGCCAAAGCGCGGCCTTGGGACGCTATGTCGCGGGTCTTTGGCTCAGGCCAGCTGGTCGCCGACCGGCAGGCTGCGGATGCGCTTGCCCGTGGCCGCGAAGATGGCGTTGCACAGCGCCGCCGGCGCGGGCGGCAAAACCGGCTCGCCCAGGCCCGTCGGGCGATTGTCGCTGAGCAGGTAGTGCACCTCGATCGGCGGGGTCTCGCTCATCCGCAGCAGCGGGAAGTCGCCGAAATTGCTCTCCACCGCCGCGCCGTTCTCGAAGGTGATCTTCTGGCGCAGCGTGCTGCCGATGGCGTCGAGGATCGAGCCCTGCACCTGATGGTCGGCGCCGGTGGGATTGATGATCTGGCGGCCGACGTCGGCGGCCACCCATACCTTCTCGACCTTGACCTCGCCCTTGGCGACCGAGACCTCCATGACCACGGCGACATAGCCGAGATGGCTGAAGTGGCAGGCCACCCCCAGCCCCCTGCCCTTGGGCAGCTTGCGGCCCCAGCCGGACTTTTCGGCGACGAGGTCGAGCACGCCGCGCATTCGGCCGGTGTGAAAGCTGTCGTTCTGGCCTTCCGGCCCGATCAGGCGCGGCTCGCCCAGCAGCTTGCGGCGGAACTCCACGGGGTCGGTCTTGGCGGCCAGGGCCACCTCGTCGGTGAAGCTCTGGATCACGAAGCCGAAAGCGTTGTTGCCCGGAGCCCGCAGCGGTCCGGTCGGAATGCCCAGCGGCATCACCGAGACCTCGTGCTGGTAGTTGGCCACCGCGCCAGCCGGGAACTGGGTGGAGTTCATGCCGCCCGAGCGCACGAAGGTCTCGCCCTCGCCGAAGCTGACGAAGTGGTCGCGCCAGGCGACGAGTTGCCCTTCGGCGTCGAGGCCGGCGGTGAAGTTGTGCCAGCCGCCGGGACGGTAGAAGTCGTGCTGGATGTCGTCCTCGCGGGTCCAGATCAGCTGGACCGGGGCGTCGACCTTGCTGGCGATGAAGGCGGCCTCGACCATGTAGTCGTTGACCAGCCGCCGGCCAAAGCCGCCGCCGCAGCGGATCAGGTGGATGGTGACGTTCTCGGGCGGCACGTTCAGGGTCTTGGCGACCAGGGCGCGGCCGGGCTCGGGGTTCTGGGTCGGGGCCCAGATCTCGACCTTGCCGTCCTTGACCCGGGCCGTGCAGTTCTGCGGTTCCAGCGGCGCGTGGGCGATGAAGGGATAGTCGTAGGACGCGCTGACGACCTTGGCCGCGCCCTTCAGGGCGGCGGCGACGTCGCCGTCGGCGCGGGCCACGCGTTGGGGACCGGCCTTGGCGAATTCGGCGGCCTTGGCGGCCAGGGAGGCGGTGCTCTGGGCGCTGGTCGGGTGCTCGGCCCAGGCGACGTCAAGGGCGTTTCGGCCCCGGCGGGCGGCCCACCAGCTGTCGGCGACCACGGCGACGCCGGGCAGCAGGCCGTCCAGCGCCGTGCCGCCCTCGACCACGAAGGCGTCTCGCACGCCCTTCACGGCCTTGGCGGCGGCGAGGTCGGCGCTGGCGACCTTGGCGGCGAAGGTCGGGGCCTTGAGGAAGGTGGCGTAGACCATTCCCGGCAGGCGCACATCTATCCCGAACAGCGGCTTGCCGATGACGATGGCGTCGGTGTCGGTCTGGGCGTGGCTCTTGCCGATGATCCGGAAGGCCTTGGGGTCCTTCAGCGCCAGGGTCTTGGGATCGGGCGGGGCGACGCCGGCGGCGGCCTGGGCGAGGTCGCCATAGGGCAGCTTGCGGCCGCTGGCGGCGTGGACGACGCGGCCGGGCTCGGTGGTCAGTTCGGCGACCGGAACGTTCAGCTTCGCGGCGGCGGCCTGGATCAGCATCCAGCGGCCGGCGGCGCCGACTCGGCGCATGCCGTCCCACTCCAGCGTAGTGGCCATCGAACCGCCGGCGACCTGGCGGCCATAGACCTTGGTGTCGGCCAGAGCCTGCTCGACGATCACGTCTTCCCAGGCGACGTCGAGCTCCTCGGCGATAATCATCGGCAGGGCGGTGCGCATTCCCTGCCCGACTTCCGGGATCTTCGAGGCGATGGTCGCCTTGCCGTCCGGCGAGACCTTCAGATAGGCGCTGAGCGTGGCCGGACCGGCGGCGCGGGCTTCGCCCTCGAGGTCGAAGGCCAGCATCAGCCCGCCGCCGGCGGCGGTGGACGCGGCCAGGAACAGGCGGCGCGAGAGGACGGGGGCGTTCATGGCGCTCAAGCCTCCGCCTGGCCGGAGGCCGACTTGATGGCCTTGCGGATCCGCGGATAGGTCGCGCAGCGGCAGAGGTTGCCGTCCATCGCTTCGTCGATCTGCGCGTCGGTCGGCTTGGGCGTGGCGGCCAGCAGGGCCGTGGCCGACATGATCTGGCCGGCCTGGCAGTAGCCGCACTGGGGCACGTCGAGGCTTTTCCAGGCTTCCTGCACGCGGGCGCCGACCGGATTGGCGGCGATCCCCTCGATGGTGGTCACCGCCTTGGCCCCGACGCGCGAAATGGGCGTCACGCAGGCCCGCACCGGGACGCCGTCGAGATGCACCGTGCAGGCGCCGCATTGGGCGACGCCGCAGCCGTACTTGGTCCCGACGAGATCGAGCAGGTCGCGCAGCACCCACAGCAGGGGCGTGCTGGGCTCGGTGTCGACCGTATGGGGCGATCCGTTGACCGTCAGGGTGTAGGCCATTGCGCGCGACTCCGAAGGTGGAGCGTCATCTTGCCGCAACCTTCGCAACCTGCCGAGCGCCATGCGTCGCAGCCGTGGTCCGAGCAGCGATTTGTCACAAAAGTTTCACGCAGGGCTTGAACGCCCGCCGCTTCCGTGGTTCCGGTCCGCCCAATGCGCGGATGCTCCCGATACGGACGTCCGCGTTTTTCGTTCCGCCGCTTCGAACAGAGGATGAAGCGACATGCTGGGTTTGTTCCGGGCGATCATGCCCAAGGAAGACCGGTTCTTCGACCTTTTCTCCCAGCACGCCGCGACGCTGGTGGCCGGCTCCAAGGCGCTCAGCGACCTGATGAGCGGCGCCGACAGCATCGAGGCGGCCACCGCGCGGGTGAACCAGCACGAGGAAGAGGCCGACGAGGTCACCCGCCAGGTGATGCAGGCCGTCCGCCGCAGCTTCATCACGCCCTTCGATCGTAGCGACATCCAGGACCTGACGACGTCGCTGGACGACGCCATCGACCAGATGCGCAAGACCGCCAAGGTGGTCAGCCTGTTCGAGGTGACGACCTTCGAGCCGCAGATGAAGGCGATGGCCCAGATCATCGTCCAGGCCGCCGACCTGACGGCCGAGGCCGTGTCGCTGCTGCCCAAGATGCGCAACAACGCCCAGCGTCTTTCCGACCTGGCCGTGAAGATCACCCAGATCGAGGAACAGGCCGACCAGATGTACGACATCGGCCGCAAGGAGCTGTTCCTGGCCCATCGCGACAAGGACCCGATGGCCTTCATCGTGGGCATCGACATCTACAGCCACCTGGAAAAGGTCGTCGACCGCTTCGAGGATGTGGCCAACCGCATCAGCGGCATCGTGGTCGAGCAGGTCTAAAGGGCCCGCGCCGTGGATCCCACGCTCCTCATCCTGGTGTTCCTGGTGGTCGTCGCTCTGGCGTTCGACTTCCTGAACGGGCTGCACGACGCGGCCAACTCGATCGCCACCATCGTCTCCACCCGCGTGCTTTCGGCCAAGTGGGCGGTGATCTGGGCGGCCTTCTTCAACTTCATCGCCTTCCTGTTCTTCGGCCTGCACGTGGCCAAGATGGTCGGCTCGGGGATCGTCGATCCGCACATCATCAGCGACCGGCTGATCTTCGCGGCCCTGATGGGTGCTATCAGCTGGAACCTCTTGACCTGGTGGCTGGGCATTCCCTCCTCGAGCTCGCACGCCCTGATCGGCGGCCTGGTCGGCGCGGCCGTCGCCAAGGTCGGCGGCCTGGGCGCCATCCAGTGGGCAGGCCTTGGCAAGACCGCGGCCGGCATCGTCGTGTCGCCGACGGTCGGCTTCGTGCTGGCCCTTCTGCTGGTGCTGGTGGTCTCGTGGACGTTCCTTAAGAGCTCGCCGTTCTGGGCCGACAAGGTGTTTCGCAAGCTGCAGTTCGTCTCGGCCGCGATGTATAGCCTCGGCCACGGCGGCAACGACGCCCAGAAGACCATGGGCATCATCGCCGCCCTGCTGTTCGCTCACGGCGCCACCAACGAGCCGGGCCACATCCCGTTCTGGGTGGTGATCGCCTGCCAGACGGCCATGGGCTTGGGGACCTTGTTCGGCGGCTGGCGGATCGTCCACACCATGGGCAGCAAGATCACTCGCCTGACCCCGATGCAGGGCTTCTGCGCGGAAACCGGCGGTGCGATCACCTTGTTCCTGGCGACGCATATCGGCGTTCCGGTATCGACGACTCACACGATCACTGGCGCTATTGTCGGCGTCGGGGCTTCGCGTCGGGTCTCGGCCGTGCGTTGGGGCGTGGCCAAGAACATCGTCGTCGCCTGGGTGATCACCCTCCCGGCGGCGGCGCTGACCGCGGCGGTGTTCTACTATCTCGGGTTCTGGATGCAGTGACGGACGGGACGGTCAAGCAGACCGGCGGGACCAAGGGCGGCGGCAAGCGTCGCCAGGTCGCCGCCCTGCCCTGGCGCGGCGAAGGGGCCACGCTGGAGATTCTGCTTGTCTCGTCGCGCGAGACGCGCCGCTGGGTGATCCCCAAGGGCTGGCCGATGAAGGACCGGCTCGACCACCAGGCCGCGGCCCAGGAAGCCTATGAGGAGGCCGGCCTCGACGGCGTGATCGTCGAGAGCCCCTTCGGCGACTACGAGTACCTCAAGCGCCTGAAGAGCGGCGCGGGCCGCCTGGTCAAGGTCGACGTCTTCCCGATGAAGGTCACCGGCGAGCACGCAACCTGGCCCGAGAAGGGCCAGCGGACGCTCAAATGGATGACCCCGGTCGAGGCGGCGCTGGCCGTGCAGGAGCCGCAGCTGCGCGACCTGATCGCCCGCTTCGCCGGCGTCGGCCTGCCGGAAGAGGAACGGCCGGAACCCGCGCCCGCCCCGACTCCCGTGCGGGTCGCGCTGCAACGCCTGCGCCGCCGCGTGACGGTGCTTTGGGGCCGCGCCCGCCGCCGGGGCTGAGCCCCCTCGACAAGCGCTCCGCCGGAACGTAATGTTCTCATTATGTTCACGAGAGGCGAGCGCATGCAGCTGTCCCTTCGCCTGGCCCGATCGCCGCTGGAAGACGCGCGCGACGCCCTGCTCGCCGCCTTCGGCCCCCAGCGCCCGAAGGCGCGGATGGACCCGGTTTCGCAGCTGGTGAAGTCGTCGATCAGCCACCGCACGCTGGACGCCGTGTCTTGGGCCGCGTTCCTGCGATTGCAGGCGGAGTTCCGAACCTGGGAGGATCTGGCGGGCGCCGGCCCTGAACGGGTCCTGCCGCTGATCTCGACCGTCACCCACGCGCAGGACAAGGCCCGCCGCCTGCCCATCGCGCTGCGCATGATCCAGGACCGCATCGGCTGGCTGTCGCTCAGCCACCTGCGCACCCTCACCGTCGAGCAGGCCCGGCACGAGCTGCGCGCCCTGCCCGGCGTCGGCCAGAAGGTCGCCGCCAGCGTCCTGAACTTCAGCACCCTGGCCATGCGCGACCTGGTGGTCGACAGCCATGTGCACCGCACGGCCCAGCGGCTGGGCCTGGTGGGGCCCGGCGATCCGACCCACAGCTATCACGCCCTGATGGCCCAGGCGCCCGACGCCTGGATGGCGGACGACCTCTTCGAGCTGCACTGCCTGATGAAGCACGGCCTGGGACAGCTGGTCTGCACCCACGACGCGCCGCAATGCGGGGCGTGCCCGCTGAAGGCCCAGTGCCGCCGCGTCGGCGTGGAAGGCGCTACCGTGCTGGCCTGGCGACCGCGCGGCTGAGGCGATAAGCACGGCCCATGACCGAGCCCGCCATCGCCACGCCTGACACCGCCATGATGACCGCTCCGGCCGCCCTGGCGCGGTTCCTGGAAACGGCCGACGCGTCCGCGCTAGACGGAATATTCTCAGGCGGCGACGTGACGATCCTCGAGAACTTCGCGCCGCACGTGTTCCTGGGCCAGGAAGGCCTGGCGCAATGGCGGGCGATCATGACGGCGCATGTCGGCGCGATCGGCGAGCTGAAGCATGAATTCGGGACGCCGCAGGACTTCAGCCTGACGGGGCAGACCGTGCACTTCACCCTGCCAACCCGCTGGACCGGCGTGCGCGACGGCCGGCGCTTCACCGAACTGGGCGGCTGGACCTTCGTGCAGGTGCGCGAGGCCGACGATTGGCGGGTCCGCTCCTACGGCTGGGCCGTCGTCGAGTACGAGTGGCTGGGCTGACGTCTTCGGACCCCCAGTTGGCGCGATCTGCAAGCCGAATGGCGTCGGGCGCCAATGCGGGGCCTACTCTGAGCTCGTAATCCTCTCCGCGCTTTCACGGAAGGATCGACGATGTTGGAACGGCGCAAGAAGGTCGCACTGGTCACCGGGGCCTCCTCGGGCATGGGCAAGGCGTTCGCCGAGCGCCTGCTGAAGGACGGCTATCGCGTCTATGTCGCGGCCCGTAGCGTCGAGCGGATGGCCGACCTGGCGGCGCTGGGCGCCACGCCCATCGCCATGGACATCTCCAGGGAGGCCGACATTGTCGCCGCCGCCCGGAAGATCGCGAACGAGGTCGGGGGCGTCGACGTGCTGGTCAACAGCGCCGGCTTTGGCCTCTATGGAGCGGTCGAGGACATCGGCCTGGACGAGGCCCGCTACCAGTTCGAGGTCAATCTGTTCGGCGTCGCACGGCTGACCCAGCTGCTGCTGCCCCAGATGCGCAAGCGGCGCGAAGGCCGGATCGTCAACATCAGCTCGATGGGCGGCAAGGTCTACACGCCGCTGGGCGCCTGGTACCACGCCACCAAGCACGCCCTGGAGGGCTGGTCGGACTGCCTGCGGCTGGAACTGGCGCCGTTCGGGATCCAGGTGGTGGTCATCGAGCCTGGCCTGATCGAAACCGGTTTCGGCGATGTGGTCGCCGAGGGGATCGAGCGCCGGTCTGGCGGCGGCGATTACGCGACGATGACCCAGGCTGTCGTGCGCTCGACGCGCGGCGCCTATGGCCAGGGTCGCGGCACGCCGCCCAGCGCGGTGGCCGCGGTGCTGTCGGCTGCGCTGAAGGCGCGCAGGCCCCGGACGCGCTATGTGGTGGGCAAGTACGCCAAGCCGATGATGGCCATGCGGCGCTGGCTGGGCGACCGGGCCTTCGACCGGATTATCATGAGCCAGATGGGCTGAAGGACAGCATCATGAGCCAGGTCCGCGCCGACAGGTGCCACGTACCGCCGGCCTTCTGGCGCGCGATCGAAGCCGTCGGCCTGCCGCCGGCGGCGGTCCTGCGCCAGGCCCGGCTGCCGGCGACGCTGCACATCAACGCCGAGGCCCTGGTTTCGACAAAGGACTTCTTCGCGCTGTGGGCGTCGGTGGGCGCGCTCAGCCCCTGGCCGGACATCGGCATCCGCCTGGTCCAGGCGACCGAGACCGGCGCCAATCCGCCGTCGATGCTGACGGCCTTCTATGCCCGGGACTATCGCGACGGCCTGCATCGGGTGGCGCGTTTCAAGCGGCTCTGCACGCCCGAAACGCTGAACCTGGCGGAGAGCGCCGGCGAGTGCGTGATCACCAACGCATGGCTGTTCGCGACCGATCCCGCGCCCGCCGTCTTCGTCGACGTGGCCTTCGCCGCCCTGCTGGAACTGGGGCGGCGCGGGACCGGGCGGATGATCGTTCCGCTTCGGCTGGAACTGGCCAGGACCCGGCCTGAAAGCGACTATCACGCCGGCTACTTCGGCTGCCCGGTGATCTACGGCGCCGCCCAGGACGCCCTGGTCATGGCTTCCGACGATCTGGACCGGCCGTTTCCCGCTCACAATCCAGAAATGCTGGCGATCCTGACCCCGGCCCTGGCCGCCTCCCTGGCCGAGCTCGAGGTCCGCAGTTCGATCCGCGATCAGGTCAAGGCGACGATCAAGCGGCGCATGGCCTCCGGCCGTCCGGAAATCCCCGACATCGCCCGCGAACTGGGCCTCAGCGAGCGCACCCTGCAGCGGCGCATCACCGAGGAAGGCGCGAGTTTTCGGCAGCTGCTGACCGAGGCGCGACGCGAGTTCGGCCGACATCTGCTGAGCGACCCGGCCACCGAGATCGAGGAGGTCGCCTATCTCCTTGGCTACCAGGACATCGCCTCGTTCTACCGCGCGTTCCGCGACTGGGAGGGTGTCAGCCCCGGACGCTGGCGGGAGCAGAACACCCAGGCACCCGGCCAGACGGCGCATTGAGGCGGAGCCCTACCCCGTCAGCTGCGTGAAGGTCCTGGTCCCGATCGGATAACGTCGCCAGTCGCCGTAGTCGAAGTGCCACCACTCCTCGGGATAGACCTCGAAACCCTGGGCGATCATGGCCTCGCGCAGCATGCCCCGCCGAGCGCGCTGCCTGGCCGCGCCGCCGGCGAAGTCGGCATAGGAACGGGTCGACATTTCGTCGTAGCGGCTGGGCATGTCGACGACCGCGCCGGTCGCAAGATCGTGCAGCGTCAGGTCCACGGCGCAACCCCGGTTGTGGCGCGAGCCCTTGGCCGGATCGGCGACGAAGACGCGGCTGGCCGGCGGGGTGGCCTCCCAGAACATCCAGGTGACGAACCAGGGGCGATAGGCGTCGTGGATCGTCAGGCCATAACCCTGGGCGGCCAGCGCCTTGGCGGCGCGGCCCAGGGCCAGCGCGGCCGGACGCTGCAGCCAGGCGGCGGGGCGCTCGTAGAGCTTCAGGCCCATGAAGTTGTCCCGGCCGGCATAGCGGATGTCGAGCCGGATCGTCGAATCGATCGCGGCTAGGTCGACCACGTCCGACGGCAGGAAATCGCCCGTCTCGATCGGCGGCGTCGCGGCCAGGGCGCGCTCGCGCAGGGCCTTGGGATCGGCGCGGACGGCGCGACGGATGCCGGCCTGGACCTCGGCCCCGAAGTCGCGGCGCGGCAGAAAGGCGCCGTCAAGCCGGACGCCCCGCGCCGTGACCAGAAGCTCGCCGCCGTCCTCGACGGCGTAGCGGTCAGCCGCGAGCGGAGAGAGCCGGCGAACTGGCCCGCCATGGGCGAAGACGGCCAGGCCGCCGTCATCGGCCTCGAAGACCGTGACCGGAGCTTCGGGCGCGCCGTACTGGGCGACCAACGACAGGTCGGCCGCCGCCGCCAGGGCGGTGCCGGGGGCGAGGCTCGAGGCCAGCATGCCGGCGGCGACGGTTCGACGGGTCTCCCGCATCGTCGCCGCCCTGCCCCTACTTCATGGTCGGGATGACGAAGGCGCTATCTTCGACGTCGCCTTCCGGCCAGCGAGCCGTGACCGTCTTGACCTTGGTGTAGAACTTCACGCCCTCGACGCCGTGCTGGTTGGTGTCGCCGAACGCGCTGCGCTTCCAGCCGCCGAAGGTGTGATAGGCCACCGGCACCGGGATCGGCACGTTGATGCCAACCATGCCCACGTTGACGCGGGCGGCGAACTCGCGGGCGGCGCGGCCGTTGCGGGTGAAGATCGCCACGCCGTTGCCGTACTGGTGCTCGGACGGCAGGGCGATCGCCTCCTCGAAGCTTTCGGCGCGCACCATCTGGAGGACCGGGCCGAAGATCTCTTCCTGGTAGGTCTTCATGCCCTTCTTGACGCCGTCGAACAGCGACGGGCCGATGAAGAAGCCCTTTTCGAAGCCCTGCAGGTGGAAGTCGCGGCCGTCGACCACCAGCTCGGCGCCCTCGTCGACGCCGATCTGGATGTAGTCGGCGATCTTGGCGCGGTGCTGGGCGCTGACCACGGGGCCGTAATGGGCGGCCGCGTCGGTGGAGATGCCGACCTTCAGGGTGTCGATCTCGGCCACGAGGCGCTCGCGCAGCTCGTCGGCGGTCTTCTTGCCGACCGGCACCACGACCGGCAGGGCCATGCAGCGCTCGCCGGCCGAGCCGAAGGCCGCGCCCGACAGGTCCTTGACCACCTGGTCCAGGTCGGCGTCGGGCAGGACGAGGCCGTGGTTCTTGGCGCCGCCCATGGCCTGGACGCGTTTCCCGTGCGCCGTACCGGTCTGGTAGACGTAGTGGGCGATATCGGAGCTGCCGACGAAGCTGACGGCGCGGATCAGCGGGTGGGTCAGGATGGCGTCGACGGCGCTCTTGTCGCCGTGGATGACGTTGAGCACGCCTTCCGGCGCCCCGGCCTCCATCATAAGCTCGGCCAGCTTTACGGGAACCGTCGGATCTTTCTCCGACGGCTTGAGGATGAAGCTGTTGCCGACCGCGATGGAGATGCCGAACATCCACATCGGGATCATGGCCGGGAAATTGAACGGGGTGATGCCCGCGCAGACGCCCAGCGGCTGGCGCATCGAATAGACGTCGATGCCGGGCCCTGCGCCCTCGGTATATTCGCCCTTCAGGATGTGCGGAATTCCGCAGGCGAATTCAATGACTTCCAGGCCGCGTTGAATGTCGCCCTTGCTGTCGGCGATGACCTTACCGTGCTCTGACGACAGGATCTCGGCCAGACCGTTCATGTCGCGCTCGATCAGGCGCTTGAACTCGAACATCACCCGGGCGCGACGCTGCGGGTTCGTGGCCGCCCAACCGATCTGGGCCTTGGCGGCGGCCTGCACGGCGGCGTCGATCTCGCCGTCGGTGGCGAACTGGACGCGGGCCTGCACCTCGCCGGTGTTGGGATTGAAGACGTCGCCGAAGCGCCCCGAGGCGCCGTTGAAGGCTTGGCCGTTCACGAAATGGGCGATGTCTCGCATGATGCGCTCCCTAACGCTGTTTTTCGGCGTCATTAGCATCCGAGAAACGGCGCGTATCGTGGAAAATCTATCCCCGGCCTTTCAGCCGCCTACTCCGCATCCACATGCACCCGGCGGAACCGGCCCTGCAGGTAGACCAGCGGCTCGTGGTCGGGGTCGTAGCGCAGCTTGACCACCCGCCCGACATAGACCCGGTGGTCGCCGGCGTCGAAGACGTGGTGGGTCTCGCATTCGAAATTGGCCATGCAGCCGGGCAGGATCGGCACGCCGGTGCGCCAGGTCTCGGTCTCGACGCCGGCGAAGCGGTCGGTGTCCTTCTGCACGAACTGGCGGGCCAGGGCCTGATGGTCGGCGTGCAGCACGTTGACGGCGAAGCGGCCCGCGGCGTCCAGGGCCGGCAGGCTGGACGACTTCAGGTCGACGCAGACCAAAGCCAGCGGCGGGTCCAGCGACACCGAGGTGAAGGAATTGGCGGTCAGCCCCACGCGGCGGCCGTCCTGACCCAGCGTCGTGACGACGGTGACCCCCGTGGTGAAGCACCCGAAAGCGTTGCGCAGGGCGCGGGCGTCGTGCGCGCCGCCCTCCCCCAGTTCGATCGTGACCGCCTGACTCATCGGCGTAAGGAGTGAGGCAATCCGGCCGCGCGGGCAAGCGTCGCGGCGCAGCTTGGCCTCACCTCGACACCAATGAAGTTTCTGCTTACTTAGGCCGCAGGCGGCGCCTCGACCAGAACGCCCGGCCGGGCCGCGTCCAGGCCGAAGGTCACCGGCAGGTGGCGCACGTGCGGGGTCTGGAGATTGAGGGCCTTGGCGCCGCGGGCGACAGCCAGCTTGCCCAGGGCCGTGGGGCCGAAACCAGCCTGGACCTTGGGGCTGGCGCCCAGGCGGCGGCGCAGCACGCCGTTGGCGTAGATGACGTTGGCGCGCATCAGGGCCGGCGGGGTCATGAACTCGATCGAGATCGAGACATTGAGCATCGGGCCGTTCTCGATCCGGTGCGGGGCGTTCTGCTTCCAGGTGACCATGGCGCCGGGCGTCAGCTCGACGGCCTGGGCGCCGGCGTCCCAGGCAGGCTCGAAGGCGAACTGCTCGGCGGTCTCGCGCAGCACGATCTTCTCCAGCGCCAGGTCGCCCACATAGGGGTCAGCCACCGGATAGACCCAGACCTTCTTGACGCCCCGGACCTGCCACAGCGACACCAGCGGCACGTCGAGATGGTAGAAGACCTGGGCGTTGGCGCTGCTGATCAGCATGCCCAGATCACGCTTGAAGGTCTTCAGGCCCGGGACCTGCGCCTCTTTCTCGGCGAAGATCTCGTCGCACAGGGCGGCGTATTCGGGCACGTGGTCGTTGGTGTGGCGCAGGTTCAGCCAGATGCGGCCGGCCTTGGCGGCCTCCAGCAGCTGGTCGCCCGACAGGTTGCCGGCCGAGCCCTTGCGCCAGGTGGTCCAGGCCTTGGGATCCTCGCCCATGGTGAAGACGCCCAGCAGCTCGCGCGGATACCGGTCGAGCAGGCGCGCCAGGCCCTCGTCGTCGAACATCGGCCGCTCGTGCAGGCCGTGCTGGAAGACCAGGTTTTCCTTGCCGAAGGCCTTGGCCTTCTCTGGGGTCCAGTCGTGGATGATGGTCATGACGCCAGCCTCACGCCGTGTGTCCGTAGAAATGGATCTTGAAGGGACCCCACCACAGGGTCTTGCCCAGGCCGCGCGCCGCGCGGTCGAGCCATTCGGCCCGGTCACCGGCGCGGGTCAGCCACTTGAAGCCGGCCACGGCCCCGAACAAGGCGGCCTGGACGACGCCGACGGCCATCCAGCGAGCGACGCCCAACCGGTCGGGCGGCACGGCGGCGGCGCAGTGGGCCGAGGGGCCCTGGCCGTAGGCGAAGGCGCGGCGGATCGTGTAGTCGAGGGTCAGGCGGTCGGGCACCGGGTCTTCCCAGACCCAGGCGGCCGGCGCCCAGGCGAAGACCGCGCCGGCGGCCCGCATGTGGCCAAACAGCATGTCGTCCTCGCCGCCGATATGATTGCGCTCGGCCGCGAAGGGCGCGACCGGGTCTGGCAGGCTCGAACGCTTCAGGAGGCTGTCACCGCAACCATAATAGTGGTCGATGACGCCGGCCTGCTCAGGGCCGATGCGCGAGAAGAACCGCTCCAGATAGTCGCGATGCTCGGTGACGGCCTGCGGCGCGCGGGCGCGGACCGGGCCGAACACCACGTCGGCGGCGTAAGCCTGCTGGGCGGCCAGCAAGGCGGCCAGCCAGCCGGCCGGAGCTTCCTCGTCGTCGTCGAGGAAGGCGACGAACTGCCCCGAAGCCCTGGCCATGCCGGCGTTGCGGGCGTTGGCGACGCCGGCGCGGGGTTCGTGCACATAGTGGATGGGGAACGGCGCTTCGGCCGCCAGGGTCTGGGCCACGTCCTTGGCCGACGGGACCTGGTCGTTGTCGACGATCACGAGCTCCAGCTCGGAATGATCCACCCCGGCCTGGGCCAGCACCGAGCGGGCCGCGACGGCCAGGCCGCCGAGCCGACGCTGGGTCGGGATCATGATCGTCACGCGGGCCATCAGACCTCCATCGTCGCGTTGCGCCGCTTGCCCTGGGCGGCGACGGCGTCGACCAGCCCCTTCACCCGACCGCCCATGGTCAGCTCGGTGCTGGCGATGATGTCCATGCGGCGGCGCAAGCGTGCGACCGGACCCGCGCCGTTGGCGCCGGCCAGGGCCCAGACGCCCTCGACCGAGCCGGCCACGCGGCCGGCCATGCTGGCGGCGGTGGCCGCGCCGTCGGCGATCAGGGTCTGGGACAGGCCGTAGGAGTGCTTGTAGTGGTCGGCGCCGGGCCCCAGGTCGTAGCGGGTCAAGCCCAAGCCCGGCATGGCGGCGATCGCGCGCATGAAGAAGATCTGCCCCGGCGACCAGGCGCCGAAGGCGGGATTGGTCGAGGCGATCCACGGGTGATAGATCGCGCCCTGGCGCACCCCGAAGTGACCCGCCACCAACTGGCCGCCGGCATAGAGGTTGATCATCAGGCCGCGGAAGTCGCCCTCGCGCTGCTCGAACAGCCTCTGGAACAGGTCGCGCGTCCATTGCGGGCGCAGGAAGTCGTGAACGCCGGTGCGCTCGATCTGCTCGCGCTTCCAGGCGATCAGCTGGTCGAAGGCCTCCTGGCTGTCGTCGCCGGCCTTCAGCGTCACCTGGCCCATCTCGCGGTCGAGCTTGTTGTCCAGGCGGCGGTAGTTCTTGATCTTCTTGGGGCTGCCGGAGCGCACGGCCTCGAGATAGGCCGTCGCGTCGCCCTGGGTGTCGATCACATAGGCGGGGATCGCCGGCTCGACCTGGAAGGCGTTGGCGGGGTCCACCAGGCCCGTATAGCGGAAGACGGCCAGGTCGGCGGCGCGCAGCACCTGGGCCGCGTCGATCTCGACGCCCGGCTTGGCGACCAGGCCGTGATAGTCCGACAGGGGGGCGCCGATGGGACGCGCCACACCGCCGGGACGGCGATGATAGGCCAGGAAGCCGATCGTCTCGCCGCCGCGTCGAATCACCGCGACCCGGGCGTCCTCGCGCACCTTGCCGACCGCCAGCGCAAAGTCCGGGCCCAGCAGCGGGCCCGCCAAGACAGGCTGTGCCTGCGCGAAGGCGCGCCACAGGGCGACGTCCGCAGGGGCGAGTTCGGAGGGGTGAAGGGTCTCGACGTCCAACATGTCCACCTCTGTCCTAAACCGGCTCGGTTAGGGAATGATGGAAATGTCACTGCAATCGAGGGGCCAAGCTCAGGCGCGGAATGTCGCACCCAGGATGCGCTCCAGCCACGCCTGGTCGATCTCGTCGAAAGCCGCCGGACGGTCGGAATCGACGTCGAAAACGGCCAGCAGGCGGCCTTCACCGTCGAACACCGGCACGACGACCTCGCTGGCAGAACGACTGTCGCAGGCGATATGGCCCGGGAAGGCGTGCACATCCGGCACAAGCTGGGTCTGGCCGGTGGCGGCCGCCGCGCCGCAGACGCCGCGGCCGAACGGGATGCGCAGGCAGCCCAGCGTGCCCTGGTACGGGCCGACGACCAGCTCGCGTTCCTTGGCCGGATCGACGACGTAGAAGCCGGTCCAGAAGTAATGGTCGAAGCTGTTGGCCAGCATCGAGGCCACGGTCGCCATGCGGGCGGTCACATTGGCCTCGCCGTCGAGGACGGAGGCGATCTCCTCGGCGACCTCGGCATAGCGGGCGGCCTTGTCGGCGGAGAGGGTCTTGTCGTTGAAAGCTTCAGCCATGGGCGCGGATATAGCGCGCCCATGGCCGAATGGTAGGGCCCTAGAACTCTTCCCAGTCGCCGGGACGCGACTGCGGGGCGATCTTCAGGGCGTTGGCGCCCTGCACATAGCGCTCGCGGAAGGCTTCGCGACGGGGCGCGGCCGGCTGGCGCGGGGCCTGGTGAGGATGCAGGTCGCGGATCTCGGCGCCGACCTGGAACCGGCCGATCAGGCGTTCCAGCTCGCCCGCCTCGTTGGAGAGCGCGTGGGCGGCGGCGGTCGATTGCTCGACCATGGCCGCGTTCTGCTGGGTCACCTGGTCCATCTGGTTGACGGCGGTGTTGACCTCGGCGAGGCCGACCGACTGCTCCTTGGCCGAAGAGGCGATCTCGCCGACCAGGGCGTTGATCTCGGAAACCTGCTCCATGATCTGCTGCAGGGTCTCGCCGGTCTCGCCGACCAGGCGCACGCCCTTGCCGACCTCGTCGGTGGAGGCGCGGATCAGGCCCTTGATCTCCTTGGCGGCGTCGGCGCTGCGCTGGGCCAGGGCCCGGACTTCCTGGGCGACGACGGCGAACCCCCTGCCCGCCTCGCCGGCCCGTGCGGCCTCGACGCCGGCGTTGAGGGCCAGGAGGTTGGTCTGGAAGGCGATCTCGTCGATGACGCCGATGATCTGGGTGATCGACTGCGACGACTTCTCGATGCCGCCCATGGCCTGGACGGCCTCGGTGACGACCTTGCCGCTCTTCTCGGCGTTGGCCTTGGCGCTCTGCGTCAGCTGGCGGGCGCGCTCGGCGCCTTCCGAGCTCTTCTTCACCGTGGCGGTGATCTGGTCGAGGGCGGCGGCGGTCTGCTCCAGGCCCGCGGCCTGGCGCTCAGTGCGCTGGGCCAGGTCGTCGGAGGCGTGGCTGATCTCGGCGCAGCCGGCGCGGATGCTCTGGGCGGCCGACAGGATGCCGGCCATGGTCTGCTGCAGGCTGTCGACGGCGGCGTTGAAGTCGCGCGGCATCTTGCGGGCCTCGCCCGAGAAACCGTCCTCGCGCATGCGCCAGATCAAGTCGCCTTCGGCCAGCTTCTCCATGCCCTGGCCGAGGGTGGCGACGGCGGCGGCCTGGGCCTTGGCGAAGGCCTCGGCCTCCTCGGCGTGGCGCTGGCGCTCGATCTCGGCGGCGGCGCGTTCGGCCTCCTGCTCGGCGCGGCGGCGCTGGCCGTCGGCCAGGTCGTGGCGGAAGCCGTCCAATGCGCGGGCGATGGCGCCGATCTCGTCACCGCCGGTCACGCCGGGCACCGGCTGGTCGTAGCGGCCGGCGCTCAGGGCGTCGACCGACTGGGTCAGGCCGGACAAGGGCCTACGCACCAGGCTGGCGCTGGCCAGGAACAGGGCCAGCAGCACTGCGCCGGTGATAACCATGCCGCCGATGAACAGGATCATGGCCAGGCGGTCGGCCGGACCGGTGATGGCCGAGCGCGGCACGTCCATGACCAGCGCCCAGGTGGTGTTGAGCTCAGGCATGGCGATGGGACGGACCATCCGCTCCATCTCCTCGTCGCCGACCTTGACGCCTTCGAAGACAGCCGGCTCGCCGCCGCTCAGCACGGCCTTGACCTTGTCGGCGCCGGCGTCGGCGTAAGCGGTGGTGCGCAGGTCGGCGTTCGGGTGGGCCACCCACTTGCCGGTCGAGGACAGCAGCATCACGCGACCGCCGCCCAGCGGCTGCATTTTCTCCAGGCGCTGCGAGACGCCGTCCAGCGACAGGTCGACGCCCTCGGCGCCGAGGAACTGGCCGTTCACCAGCACCGGATAGACGACCGAGGTCATCAGCTGGGTCTTGCCAGCGACGGTGTAGGGATAGGGCTCGAGGATCGCCGCCTTACGGGTGTCGCGCGGGACCGTGTAGTAGGGCTGGCTGTATTCGTTGCCTTCGCTCAGCGGCTCGAAGATCACCTTGCCGTCGTTGTGCACCCAGTACGGGGTGAAGTTGCCCTGGGCGGTCGAGCCCATGGCGGTCTGGCCGGCGAACTCGGCGTCCTTGCCGTCCAGCGCGTTGGGCGCGGCCATGAACCAGGCGCCCATGACGATCGGGGTCGCGTCGGCCTGCGGGCGCAGCATCTCGATATAGGCGCGGCGGTCGCGCACGCCGGCGGTATGGGCGGCGGCGATCGAGCCGGCAGTGGACCGCGAGGTCGCCTCGACCTTGCCGATCTCGGTGCGGATCTGCTCGATGGCGTCATCGGCCACGGCGTCGGCGTAGTTGTGCGTCAGGCCCGCGACGATGCTGGAGGTGTGCATCGACACCGCCACGGCGGCGGCGATCAGCAGCAGGCCGATGGCCAGACCCGCCACCGTCACCAGCTTCCACGCGATGGTCAGACGACCGAACGCCTTCATAAGAGAATCTCCGCAGCCCGAGCCGTTAACCTCGTTGTGGCTGGCGATTCCTAATCAGCTGTTAACCGTAGTTAAGCTGCGACAATCTGGCGCCTGGGTCCTCCCCCTGAAGGGGGAGGTGGCCCGAAGGGCCGGAGGGGGCAGTCGCTGCGGACGTCAGTTCAGTCGCCGACACAGCGGTCACTTCCCCCTCAGTCGCTCCGCGACAGCTCCCCCTTCAGGGGGAGCATTCTGCGCCCTACCCCTTCGCCAGCTTGACCAGCTGAACCAGGATCTTCTCGGCCGCATCGAGGCGCTGGGCCGGAGTATCCCATTCGCCCTTCACGACCACCTTCTGGTCGGGACGGGCCTTCCAGATCAGGCTGTTCTTGCCGATGAACTGCATCAGCGGCAGCGGGTTGGCGAACTCGTCGTTGCGGAAGCTGAGCACCGCGCCCTTGGGGCCGACGTCGATCTTGGCGACATTGGCCTCGCGGCACATGCCCTTGATGCCGACGACCTTGAGCAAGGAGTCGGTCTCGGGCGGCAGCGGGCCGAAGCGGTCGATCATCTCGGCGGCCAGGGCCTCGCGGTCGGCGGCCTTCTCGGCTTCCGACAGGCGGCGATAGAGCGACAGGCGCACGTTCAGGTCGGACACGTAGTCGTCGGGGATCATCACGGCGGCGCCAGTGTTGATCTGCGGCGACCAGGCGCGGTCTTCCAGCAGGGCCTCGGCGCCCTGGCGCTCGCGCAGGGCCGCCACGGCGTCTTCCAGCATCTGCTGGTAGAGCTCGACCCCGATCTCCTTGATGTGGCCGCTCTGCTCGTCGCCGAGCAGGTTGCCGCCGCCGCGGATGTCGAGGTCGTGGCTGGCCAGCTGGAAGCCGGCGCCCAGGCTGTCGAGCGATTGAAGCACCTTCAGGCGCTTCTCGGCCGACAGGGTGATCTGCTTCTCGGCCGGCGTCGTCAGATAGGCATAGGCGCGGGCCTTGGAGCGGCCGACGCGTCCGCGGATCTGATAGAGCTGGGCCAGGCCGAACATGTCGGCGCGGTGCACGACCAGGGTGTTGGCCGAGGGGATATCGAGCCCGCTCTCGACGATCGTCGTGGCCAGAAGCACGTCGTACTGCCCCTCGTAGAAGGCGGTCATCACCTCCTCGAGCTGGGTGGCGCTCATCTGGCCGTGGCCGACGACGTACTTGATCTCCGGCACCTGGGTGCGGAGGAACTTCTCGATATCCTCCAAGTCCTTCAGGCGCGGCACGACGTAGTAGGCCTGGCCGCCGCGATACTTCTCGCGCAGCAGGGCCTCGCGCACGGTGACGGCGTCGAAGGGCGTGATGTAGGTGCGCACCGCCAGGCGATCGACCGGCGGGGTGGCGATGATCGACATTTCCCGGATGCCCGACAGCGCCATCTGCAGCGTACGGGGGATCGGCGTCGCGGTCAGGGTCAGCATGTGCACGTCGGCGCGAAGCTCTTTCAGCTTCTCCTTGTGCTTGACCCCGAAGTGCTGCTCCTCGTCGACGATGACGAGGCCCAGGTCCTTGAAGGCGACCTGCTTGGACAGCACCGCGTGGGTGCCGACCACGATCTCCAGCTGGCCGTTGGCCAGGCCCTCGCGAGTGTCGGCGGCTTCCTTGCCAGTCACCAGGCGCGACAGGCGGGTGACCTTGATCGGCCAGCCCTGGAAGCGCTCCTTGAAGGTCTTGTAGTGCTGGCGGGCCAGCAGGGTGGTCGGGCAGACGATGGCCACCTGCTTGCCGCTCATGGCGACCACGAAGGCGGCGCGCAGGGCCACTTCTGTCTTGCCGAAGCCGACGTCGCCGCAGATCAGGCGGTCCATCGGCTTGCCCGACGACAGGTCTTCCAGCACGTCGTGGATGGCGTTGAGCTGGTCGTCCGTCTCCTCGTAGGGGAAGCGGGCGCAGAACTCGTCGAACACCCCCGACGGCGGATCGGTTTCTTCCACCGACTTCAGCGAGCGGGCGGCGGCGATCTGGATCAGGCCCTCGGCCATGACCCGCAGGCGCTCCTTCGCCTTGGCCTTGCGGCCCTGCCAGGCAGCCCCGCCCAGCTTGTCGAGCTGCACGTTCTCGCCGTCGGCGCCGTAGCGGGTGAGCAGGTCGATGTTCTCGACCGGCAGGTAGAGCTTGCTGTCGCCGGCGTACATCAGGTCGAGGCAGTCGTGCGGCGCGCCCTGCACGTCGAGGGTCTTGAGGCCCTCGTAGCGGCCGATGCCATGATCGATGTGAACGACGAGGTCGCCCGGCGTCAGGGCGCTGGCCTCGGCCAGGAAATTGGCGGCGCGGCGCTTCTTGCGCGGACGGGCCAGGCGGTCGCCGAGGATGTCGGTCTCGGAGATGACGGCCAGGCTGTCGGTCTCGAAACCGGCGTCAAGCGGCAGGACGACGCGTTGCGGGACCTTGGGGTCGTTGGCCTTGGCCGCCTGCCAGTAGCCGGCGAAAGGAACCTTCTTCAGACCATGGTCCGCCAGCATGGTTCCCAGGCGCTCGGACGAGCCTTCGGACCATGAAGCGAAGAGAACCCGCTTGCCCTCCCCGGCCAGTTTCTTGGCGTGGTCGGCGGTGGCCTCGAACAGGTTGACGCTGTCCTGGGCGCGCTCGGCGGCGAAGGTGCGGCCGAGCTTCGCGCCCAGGTCGACGACGTCCAGGCCCTGGGGCTGGAACGGCGTGAACTGGCGATGCGGGCGATCACCGACCGCCTCGTCCCATTCCTGGGCGGTCAGGTAGAGCGCCTTGGGCTCCAACGGGCGGTAGGCCGACTTGCGGTCGGCGGCGGCGCGGGCGTCGTAGGCGTCGGCGATCATCGCCAGGCGCTCGTCGCGGGCCTCGGCGGCCTGATGGTCGACGCCGACCAGGCTGCCGGCTGGCAGGTAGTCGAAGATCGTCGCCATCCGCTCGTAGAACAGCGGCAGCCAGTGCTCCATGCCGGCGCGGCGGCCGCCGTCGCTGACCGCGGCGTACAGCGCATCATCGCCCGGCGCGCCGAACAGGCGCACGTAGGAGCCGCGGAAGCGCGACACGGCGTCGGCGTCCAGCAGGGCCTCGCTGACCGGCAACAGCTCGATCGAGGTCAGTTGCTTGGTCGAGCGCTGAGTCTCCGGATCGAAGGCCCGGATGCTTTCCAGCGTGTCGCCGAACAGATCCAGGCGCACCGGCTCTTCCGACGCCGGCGGATAGACGTCGATGACGCCGCCGCGGATGGCGAACTCGCCGCGCTCGGAGACGGTGGAGGCGCGGACATAGCCGTTGACGGCGAAATAGCGCTCCAGGTCCTTGATATCGACGCTCTGGCCGACCTTGGCGCCGTAGCTGGCGCGCAGCAGCACCTCTTTTGTCGGCACGCGTTGCAGCAGGGCCGGGGCTGCGACGACCAGCATGGCCGGCTTGCCCTCGCCCAGGCCATTGGCCAGGCGGTGCAGGGTGCACATCCGGGTGGCCGCGACGCCCGCCGAGGGGCCGATGCGGTCATAGGGCAGGCAGTCCCACGAGGGCAGCAGCACCGCCTCGATCTCGGGCGCGAAGAACTTCAGGGCGTCGATGAAAGCGCTGGCCCGGGCGGTGTCTCGGGCGACAAAGGCGGTCAGCCCGCCCCGTGCGCGGGCCACATCGGCCATCACCAGGGCGTCGAACCCCTCGGGCGCCCCGGCCAGGGTCAGGCCGCCGGCGGCCTTGGCGATCTGTTTGGCGTCGTAGGCCATGCTGCTCTTCGGATGCTTGGCGACCGATAAGCCGCCGGGACGCTATTGGTTCAGACTTCTCGGACCGAAACCTCGCCCTTCGACAGGCTCAGGGTGAGGTTTCTAATGACGGGGTCCTGCTCTGGTCCTCTTCCCGAGCTTGTCGAAGGAGAGGACCACGCACGACCTTACGCGCCGTCGCCAGGCGGCCGAGAAAGATGGGCCTCGAAGCGGAACTTGCGGATCATCGCCATGATCTCGGTCTCGAACGCCTCGGGCGTCGGCTCCTGGCCGACGATCCAGGCGTAGATCTCGCGATCGGACTGTTCGAGCAGGGTTTCCAGCACGTCGAACTGGTCGGGGGTCAGGCTCGGGCCATGCGTTTCCGCGAACGGCCCCAGAATGAGGTCCGCTTCACGAAAGCCGCGGTGCCAGGCCCGAAACTTCAGCCGCCGGAGGCGGGCGTCGTGATCGATGGTCATGCGGCCGCCGATATAGAGCGCGCCGACGCCTCGCGCCAGCGTCGCGGCGTCGATTGACCGAACCTGCTGACGGCTTTAGGCGCGAGGGCATGGCTTCCTTGATGATCCAGGGCTGCGGCTCCGACGTCGGCAAATCGACCCTGGTGGCGGGGCTGTGCCGCCTGTTCGCCAACCGCGGCCTGATCGTCAGGCCGTTCAAGCCGCAGAACATGTCCAACAACGCCGCGGTCACGGCCGACGGCGGCGAGATCGGCCGTGCCCAGGCGCTTCAGGCCATAGCCTGTCGCACGCCGGCCAGCGTCCACATGAACCCGGTGCTGCTCAAACCCCAGAGCGACGTGGGCGCCCAGGTCGTGGTGCAGGGCCGCGTCGTGGGCAACTACAAGGCCAGGGCCTTCCAGGGGCTCAAGCCCGATCTGCTGGCCACGACGCTGGACAGCTATCGCCGCCTGGCCGCCGAGGCCGACCTCGTGCTGGTCGAGGGCGCCGGCAGTCCGGCCGAGACCAATCTGCGCGCCGGCGACATCGCCAACATGGGCTTCGCCCACGCCGCCGACCTGCCGGTGGCCCTGGTCGGCGACATCGACCGCGGCCACGTGATCGCCGCCCTGGCCGGGGCCCACCTGGTGCTCGACGACGCGGACCGAGCGCGGATCAAGGGCTTCATCATCAACAAGTTCCGGGGCGATCCGGCGCTGTTCGACGACGGCAGGACCGAAGTCGTGCGCCGGACAGGCTGGCCGGACCTGGGCATGGTCCCGTGGCTTTCGCCGGTGCGCTTCCTGCCCGCAGAGGACGCCGTGGTGCTTGAGCGGCCCGCCGCCGCATCCGAGGAGCGGCGGGCCAAGGTGGTCGTGCCGATGCTGTCGCGGATCGCCAATTTCGACGACTTCGACCCGTTGCGGAACGATCCGGCGATCGACCTTGCGTTCCTGCCGCCCGGTTGCGTGCTGCCGGCCGACGCCGACCTGGTGATCCTGCCGGGCACCAAGGCGACGCTGGCGGATCTGGCCTTCCTGCGCGCCCAGGGCTGGGACGTCGACATTCTGGCCCATGCCCGGCGCGGCGGGCGGGTGCTGGGCGTCTGTGGCGGCTACCAGATGCTGGGGCGGACGGTGAGTGATCCTGAAGGGGTAGAAGGCCTTCCTGGCTCGGCGCAGGGGCTTGGCCTGCTGGATGTCGAGACCGTGCTGGCCGGCGACAAGACCGTTCGCCCGGTGACCGGACAGCTGGCCGACGGCGCAGCCTTCGAGGGCTACGAGATCCATGTCGGCCGCACCAGCGGTCCGGGAACCGCCCGGCCGCTGCTGGCCATCGACGGCCACGGCCCCGACGGCGCCGTGTCGGCCGACGGCAGGATCGCCGGCGCCTATGTCCATGGCCTGTTCGACAAGGCCGAGGCCAGAGCCGCCCTCCTCGCCCCGCTCGGCGTCGCAGCCGACGGCCAGGACCAGTCGGCGCGCGTCGACGCAGCGCTGGACGAGATCGCGCAGATCCTGGAGCGCTCGCTCGACATCGCCGCCATCGCCCGCATCGCAGGACTGCCCTAGTCCGGTTTTCCTGGCCCGAGGCTTCGCCGGCGGCCAAAATCGCACCCGACGAATCCAAGCTGGGAGCCTTCATGCCGGCACGCGCCGTATCCGCCCTGCGCGATTTCCTGCGCAGCGAGTCCGCCGGTGGCGTGCTGCTGATGATCTCGGCCGCCGCCGCCCTGCTGGTCGCCAACTCCCCCCTGGGCGAGGGCTATTTCCACGCCCTGCACGCCTATCTGGGCCCGCTGTCGCTCGAGCATTGGGTGAATGACGGCCTGATGGCGGTGTTCTTCCTACTGGTCGGCCTGGAGATCAAGCGCGAGGTCGTCGACGGCGAACTGTCGACCTGGTCGCGCCGCGCCCTGCCCGGCTTCGCGGCCCTGGGCGGCATGATCGCGCCGGCGCTGGTCTACCTCTTCATCGCCCGCGACGCGCCGGACGTGCGCGCCGGCTGGGCCATTCCAGCCGCCACCGACATCGCCTTCGCCCTGGGGGTGCTGTCGCTGCTTGGGCCGCGCGTGCCCGGCGCGCTGAAGATCTTCCTGGCCGCCCTGGCGATCATCGACGACCTGGGCGCGATCCTGATCATCGCCTTCTTCTATACCGACCACCTGACGCTGTGGGCCCTGGGCGCCGCCGCCGGCGTGCTGGCCGCGCTGGTCGCGCTCAATCGCCTGAAGGTCGTCGCCCTCTGGCCCTATCTGCTGCTAGGGACCTTGCTGTGGTTCCTGTTCCTGAAGTCGGGCGTGCACGCCACCCTGGCCGGCGTGCTGCTGGCCATGACCATCCCGCTGACCTCGACGCGCGGCGAGCACTCGCCGCTGCATCGGCTGGAACACGGGCTCAATCCTTGGGTGGCCTATCTGATCGTGCCGGTGTTCGGCTTCGCCAACGCCGGCGTGGCCCTGGGCGGGCTCGACGCCTCGGCCCTGACGGCGCCCGCCACCCTGGGCGCGGCGCTGGGCCTGTTCCTCGGCAAGCAGGCCGGCGTGATGGCGTTCAGCGCTGGCGCCATCGCCCTTGGCCTGGCCCGACGACCTACCGGTGTGACCTGGACCCAGCTCTACGGCGTGGCGGTGCTGTGCGGGGTCGGCTTCACCATGAGCCTTTTCATCAACAACCTTGCCTTCCAGGACGCCCTGCTGCGCGAGGAGACCAAGATCGGCGTGCTGGCCGGGTCAGTGGCCTCGGCCCTGCTGGCCTGGCTGATCTTCGCCCTGCCGCGTCGCAAGACTGGCGCGACAGCCGGCGCAGGTCCAAACTAGAACCAACAGTTCAACGAGGAGCGTCGGCCATGCTGCGTTTCGTCCTCTTCGCCGCCGCCGCGGCGTCCCTCCTGCCGGCCGGCTCCGCCCTGGCCGACACGCCCGCCGTCTCGCAGGTGGAGGTGATTATCGGTCCGGATCTCGCCGCCAAGGCCGACAAGCTGGGCCAGCGCGAGTTCGACTACCTGGCGCGCGACCTCAAGCGGACCGTGGAGCGTCGGCTGGAGCGGTCCGGCGGCCTGACCGCCTCGGGCGGCCGCCTGCGCCTGGTGATCGACGACGCCGTGCCCAATCGCCCCACGCCCCTGCAACTGACCAGCAAGCCTGGCCTTTCCATGGAAAGCTTCGGCAACGGCGGGGCGCGGATCTCGGGCGAGTACGTCTCGGCCGACGGCGTCAGCACGCCTATCCGCTATCGCTGGTACGAGACCGACATCTGGCAGGCGCAGTACGCGGCCACCTGGAGCGACGCCAGTCTCGCCTTCGATCGCCTGGCCCGCCGCATCGAGGACGGCGAGTTCGTGAAGGACTGATCGCGGTCGCTTGCCAGAACCCTCGACGCAGAGTCTGATCGCCGTTCAGTAAGAAGGGGCGTCAGAGGCTCCCCGGGGAGGAAGCATGACCGCTGCGCCGCGACGATCGACCGCCGCCCTGGCCGCCTACGCCTCGCCGACCCTGCCGCTGGCGGGGCTGGGCCTGCCCCTCGTGGTCTACCTGCCCGAATACTATGTCAGCGAGCTTGGCCTTTCGCTGTCGGTGGTCGGCACGGCCTTCCTGCTGGTGCGGCTGGCCGACATCATCCTGGACCCCATCCTGGGCGGCCTGATGGACCGCACGCGGACCCGCTGGGGACGTTTTCGTCCCTGGCTGATGGCCAGCGTGCCGCTGCTGATGGCCGCCTCCTACGCGTTGTTCATGGCCAAGCCCGGGATCGGGCCGATCTTCCTGTGGTCGTGGCTGATCGTCGTCTACATCGGCTTCTCCATGGCGGTGCTGGCCCAGACAGCTTGGGGCGCGGTGCTGTCGACGGACTACCAGCAGCGATCGCGGATCTACGGCTTCTGGAGCGCCGGCAACGTAGTCGGCATGATCCTGGTGTTGCTGCTGCCGCCGCTGGTGGCTTTCACCCTCAAGGGCGACCACGCCGCCGGCGTCCAGGCCATGGGCTGGTTCATCATCGTGCTGATGCCGCTGACGGCGCTGCTGGCCGGCGCCGTGGTCGGCGAGCCGCCCGCTCCGTCCCAACGGCACGAGGCGGGCCTGAAGCAGTATTTCGCCCTGCTCAAGCGCCCCACCGTGCAGAAGCTGCTGATCGCCGACCTCTTGATGGGCCTGGCGCCCGGCATCGGCGGCGCGCTGTTCTTCTTCTTCTTCGAGCGCATCAAGGGCATCCCGAAGGATCAGGCGGGGATTCTGCTGCTGGTCTACTTCGTCGCGGCCCTGGCCGGCGCGCCGCTGTGGCCCTGGATCGCCAAGGTCATGGGCAAGCACACCTCGCTGGCGATCGCGGGGATCATGTACGCCGTGTTCCAGGTCGCCGCGGTGGTTACCCCAAACGGCGTCAACGCCTTCGGGATCGCGGTGCTGGTGCTGGCTGGCCTGCCCTATTCGGCCGCGCCGCTGCTGGTGCGCTCGATGATGGCCGACATCGGCGACGAGGAACGCCTGAACAGCGGCGTCGACCGCACGGGCCTTTTGTACGCCATCGTCAACGGCACGGTGAAGTTGGGCTTCGCCCTGGCCATCGGCGTCTTCCTGGTGCTGGAGAAGCTGGGTTTCGACCCGAAGATCCCCAGCGCCCAGGGCGATACCGCCCTGATCGTGCTCTACACGGTGGTTCCGGCGGCGCTGGGCGTGCTGGTCTCGATCATCATCGTGCGCTATCCGCTGGACGCCAGACGCCACGCCGAGATCCTCGCCCAACTGGAGGCGCGGGACGCGGCGCAAGCCAACGCCCAAGCGAGCTCGCATGACCTCTCCGACCCCAGCCCCGCGCCCTCTGCTGCCCAGTGAAGAGCATCCGCTCTTCACGCTGGTGGAGATCATGGCCCGCCTGCGCGACCCGCAGGGCGGCTGCCCGTGGGACATCGAGCAGACCTTCGCGACCATCGCGCCCTACACGATCGAGGAGGCCTACGAGGTCGCCGACGCCATCGAGCGGAACGATCTTTCGGACCTGAAGGAGGAACTGGGCGACCTCCTGCTGCAGGTGCTGTTCCATTCGCGGATGGCCGAGGAGCAAGGCGCCTTCAGCCTGGAGGACGTCGCCCAGTCGATCTCCGACAAGATGATCCGCCGCCATCCGCACGTGTTCGGCGACCATGCCTATGACGACCTGGCCGACCAGAAGGCGGGCTGGGAGGAACTGAAGGCCCAGGAACGCAAGGCCAAGAAGAAGGGCGGCGTGCTCGACGACGTGCCGGCCGGCCTGCCCGCCCTGACCCGCGCCGTGAAGCTGACCAAGCGCGCCGCGCGCGTCGGTTTCGACTGGCCCTCGACCGACGAGGTGCTGGCCAAGCTGGCCGAGGAAGTGTCCGAACTGCAGGTCGAGATCGACGCCGGCGACCAGGCCAAGGCCCGCGAGGAACTGGGCGACATCCTGTTCGTCTGCGCCAACCTGGCCCGCAAGCTCGACGTCGAGCCCGAAGACGCCCTGCGCGCCACCAACGCCAAGTTCGCCCGTCGCTTCGCCTTCATCGAGGCGGAGCTGGCCAAGGACGGCCGCACGCCTGACCAGTCGGATCTGGCGGAGATGGACGCCCTGTGGGACGCGGCGAAGGCGGCGGAGAAGGCGCGAGGCTGAAGCGAAAACCTCGCCCTTCGACAGGCTCAGGGTGAGGTTTCCTACTGCGCCGCCTGTGAAATGATCCTCATCCTGAGCTTGTCGAAGGACGAGGATTACGCACCGGACGTCACTCCCCGATCGGCATCACCCAGACGGTCGGGAACTGACGCTCGAAACGGCCCAGCGCCTGCGGGTCCATCCGGGCCACGAGGTGGACTTCGCCGTCCTCGCGATCGTCGCGCTCGACGACGCGGCCGTTGCGATAGATCCAGGCCAGGGCCTCGCCATCGGCGGGACCAAGGCGCAGGGCCATCGGCGGGGTGTCGTCGATCAGGGCGCCGACCCGCTTGAGCAACTCGACGCAGCCTTCGCCAGTGACGGCGGAGACCGGCGAGGCGTCGGCCCGCTTGGCGCGGCCCTCGAGGATCTCGCGTTCCTCGCCCTCGACCAGGTCGATCTTGTTCCAGACTTCGACGACGGTCTTGCCGTCGTCGATCGTGACCTTCAACTCAGCCAGCACCGCCTGGACGTCGCGGGCCTGGGCGTCGGTGTCGGGATTGGCGACGTCGCGCACGTGCAGCACCACGTCGGCCTCCTGCACCTCCTCGAGGGTGGCGCGGAAGGCTTCGACCAGTTCGTGCGGCAGGTCGGAGATGAAGCCCACGGTGTCCGACAGGATGGCCGGGCGACCGTCAGGCAGCTTTACCGTCCGCAGGGTCGGGTCGAGCGTGGCGAACAGCATGTCCTGGGCCACGACCTCGGCGTTGGTCAGGCGGTTGAACAGGGTCGACTTGCCGGCGTTGGTGTAGCCCACCAGCGCCACCGTCGGGTACGGCACCTTCTTGCGGGCGCTGCGGTGCAAAGTGCGGGTGCGCCGCACTTCCTCCAGTTCACGCTTGAGCTTGCCGATCGTGCCGGCGATCAAGCGCCGGTCGAGCTCGATCTGGGTTTCACCGGGGCCGCCGGTCGAACCGGTGCCGCCCCGCTGGCGCTCAAGGTGGGTCCAGGTGCGCACGAGGCGCGAACGCTCGTAATCGAGCCTGGCCAGCTCGACCTGGAGCTTGCCTTCGCGCGTGCGGGCGCGGCGGGCGAAGATCTCGAGGATCAACCCCGTGCGATCGACCACCTTGACGCCCAGGCCGCGCTCGAGATTGCGCTGCTGGACCGGGGTGAGCTGATCGTCGAACACGGCGACGTCGATTTCCTCGACCTCGCAGATCGCCTTGAATTCCTCGATCTTGCCGCTACCGAACAGGGTTGCGGGCGTGACGGCGCGAAGCGGTGCGATGGCCGTTTCGACGACGTCGAGATCGAGGGCGATAGCGAGGCCGACGGCCTCTTCGAGGCGCGCCTTGGGATCGCGGGCCTCCAGAGCGGCCTGCCCGCGAGCAGGCCGCACCGGATGGATCACGAAGGCCCGAAGGATCGGGTCGGCGTGATCGATAAGTCCATCGGGGGACTTAGAAGTAGATTTTGACAAAAGAGCCTTGGACTTAGTCGTCTTGATCGGCGCTCGGCTCGTACAGCTGAACGGGCTGAGCCGGCATGATCGTCGAGATGGCGTGCTTGTAGACCAGTTGAGACTGGCCGTCGCGGCGCAGCAGGACGCAGAAGTTGTCGAACCAGCTGACCACGCCCTGCAGCTTGACGCCGTTGACCAGGAAGATGGTGAGCGGCGTCTTGGACTTGCGCACGCTGTTCAGGAAGGTGTCCTGAAGATTCTGTTTCTTGTCGGCGGACATTGGGGATTCCCCTCTCGTTGAAATCGGAAGGCAGAACGCCCTCCACACAAACAAGCTCATGCTAGAGCATTTTTCGCCGTTTGATATGACTTTCCGGCGAGAAAATGCACGCGCAGCGGCGAGCGACCCTAGATCGCTCCCGCGCGCGCCCGCTCGATATAGAGAGCCCGCAGGCGGCTCGCCACCGGTCCCACGACGCCATCGCCGATCTTGACGCCGTCGATGCTGGTGATCGGGGTCACCAGGCTGCCGGCGCCGGTTATGAAGGCCTCCCTGGCGGCCTTGGCCTCTTCCACCGTGAAGGGTTGCTCGGCAACCGGCAGGCCGGCCTCGGCGATCACGTCCAGCAGCGTCAGGCGCGTGACGCCGCGCAGGATGTTGGCCTGGGTGTCGCGAGTGCGCAGGCGCCCCTCGGCGTCGACGATCCAGGCGTTCGACGAGGCGCCTTCGGTGACCAGGCCCAGGTCGTCGACGAACCAGGCCTCGATGGCGCCGCGTTCCCGGGCGGCCTGCTTGGCCAAGGCGTTCGGCAGCAGGCCGATGGTCTTGATGTCGCAGCGGCCCCAGCGGTTCTCCGGCACGGTGATCACGGCCGATCCCTTGGCCGCCTTGGCCTCGATGGCGGCGCGATCGACCGAGCGCGCGGTGATGACGACGGCCGGCGGCACGGCCGGATTGGGGAAGGCGTGGTCGCGCTTGGCCACACCACGGCTGACCTGCAGATAGACGAGCCCTTCGCGCACCTGATTGCGGCGGATGGCTTCACGCAGCACGATCGTCAGCGCCGCCTCGCTCATCGGGTGGGCGATGCGCAGTTCGTCGAGGCTGCGCCACAGGCGGGCGAAGTGGCCTTGCGCGTCGGCCAGCTTGCCGTCGAACACGGCCCACACCTCGTAGACCCCGTCGGCCAACTGGTAGCCGCGGTCCTCGATGTGCACGGCGGCCTGGCCGTGACGCACGAAGCGGCCGTTGACGTAAGCGAAACGCGACATCGGGGTCCTTACTCTTCTTCCTCGCCGCGGCCGCCGGCCACGCCCAGGGACTTCAACTTGCGGTGCAGGGCCGAGCGCTCCATGCCGATGAAGTTGGCCGTGCGCGAGATGTTGCCGCCGAACCGCAGGATCTGGGCGTTGAGATACTCGCGCTCGAACAGTTCGCGGGCCTCGCGCAGCGGGAGGGCGATGATCCGCTCGGCGCCGATCGCGCCCGAGCCGCCGCTGGCGGGCTGCTCGGAGGCGTTCAGCATCTCGGCCGTGATCAGGTCGCCCGGCTCGCCGGCGGCCAGGATCAGCATCCGCTCGACGTTGTTGCGCAGCTGGCGGACGTTGCCCGGCCATGCCTGCACCTGAAGCGTCGCCAGGGCGTCCTCGCCCAGGCGACGGCGCTGCATGCCGGTGGCCTCACTGATCCGCTCGATGAAATAGCTGATAAGTTCGGGGATGTCCTCGCGCCGCTCGGCCAGGCCCGGCACGCGCACCGGCACCACGTTGAGGCGGTGGAACAGGTCCTCGCGGAAGCGTCCGGCGGCGATCTCCTCGCGCAGGTCGCGCGAGGTGGACGAGATCACCCGCACGTCGACCTGGACGTCGCTGTCCCCGCCCACACGGCGGAAGCGCTGCTCGACCAGCACCCGCAGGATGCGGCTCTGGGTCTCGCGCGGCATGTCGGCCACTTCGTCGAGATAGAGGGTGCCGCCGTGGGCGCGCTCGAACACGCCGATCTTGCGCGGGCGACCGCCCTCGCCTTCCTCGCCGAACAGTTCGACGTCGAGGCGCTCGGGGGCCATGCCGGCCGAACTGACGGCCACGAACTCGGCCTTGGTGCGGGCGCTGGCGCTGTGGATCAGGCGGGCGACCAGTTCCTTGCCGGAGCCGGGCGGGCCAGCGACCAGCACGCGGCTGTTGGCCGGCGCGACCTTGGCGATCATCTGGCGCAGGGCTTGGGCGGCCTGCGACTTGCCCATCAGGCCGTCGGAGGCGAAGCTCTGGGCCCGCAGGCGGCGGTTCTCGCGCTTGAGATTGGCCGCCTCCAGGGCGCGCTCGACCACCAGCAGCAGCCGGTCGGACTTGAACGGCTTTTCCAGGAACTCGTAGGCGCCGCGCTTGATGGCGCTGACGGCCGTCTCGATGTTGCCGTGGCCCGAGATCATGATCACCGGCAGGTCGGCGTCGAGCGTCTTGACCATGTCGAGCAGTTCCAGCCCGTCCATGCCGCCGCCCTGCATCCAGATATCGAGGACCAGCAGGGCGGGCTTGCGGGCGCGCAGGGCGGCCAGGGCCTGGTCGGCGTCGGCAGCCGTGCGCACGGCGTAGCCTTCGTCCTCCAGAATGCCCGCCACCAGATCGCGGATGTCGACCTCGTCGTCGACCACCAGCACGTCGGCGCTCATGTCATCTCCTCTACGCCGTTGGCAGTCGGCGCCGCGGCGAGCCGCGCCGACACCGGGAACTTCAGGACGACGCGCGCGCCGGCATGGCCGTGCGCGTCGGTGAGGACCAGCTCGCCGCCGTGGTCCTCCATGATCCGCTTGACGATGGCCAGGCCCAGGCCCGTGCCCTTCTCGCGGGTGGTCACATAAGGCTCGGCCAGACGGTCACGATCCTTGGCCGGCAGGCCGACGCCGTTGTCCTCGACGATGATGCAGAGCGCCTCGTCTTCGGACACCAGGGTCGCGTCGATCTGGCCGCGCGGCTCGGGCGTCAGATGACGCCGCGCTCCGACCGCCTCGCCGGCGTTCTTCAGGATGTTGGTCAGGGCCTGGCCGATCATCCGCACGTCGCAATTGACCCAGACCGCCCCGCCGGGCTCGTCGCTGACCACGTCGGTCTCGGCGTCGACCACGCGCTGGGCGAACACGCCGGCGCGCAGCAGCTCGGCCAGGTCGGCCGGCGCGAAGCGCGGCGCGGGCATGCGGGCGAAGGCCGAGAACTCGTCGACCATGCGACCGATGTCGCCGACCTGACGAATGATGGTGTCGGTGCAGCGATCGAAGGTCTCTAGGTCGCCGGTGATGTCCTTGCGGTACTTGCGGCGGATGCGCTCGGCCGACAGCTGGATCGGGGTCAGCGGGTTCTTGATCTCGTGGGCGATGCGGCGGGCGACGTCCTTCCAGGCGGCGTTGCGCTGGGCGGCCATCAGACGGGTGACGTCGTCGAAGGTCAGCACCTGGCCCTCGGCGGCGTGGCCCGCGGCCCGCACGCGCAGGCGCAGGGTCTCTCCGCCGCGCACGACGTCGATCTCGACCTCGGCGTTGGGACGGCCCTGGCCGATCTCTTCCAGCACCTGGCCGAACTCCGGGGCGGCCTCGACCAGATCCTGGCCCTCGGCGGTCTCGTCCAGCGCCAGCAGCTCGCCCGCGCGCCGGTTCAGGGCCGAGATACGGCCGGCGCCGTCGAGGCTGATGACCCCGGCGCTGACGCCCGACAGGACGGTCTCGATGAACTGACGCCGCGACTCGGCGTCGAGGCTGGCGTCCTTGAGCGCCGCCTGCTGGGTCTGAAGATCCGCCGTCATCATGTTGAAGGCGTTGGACAAGGCGCGGATCTCCTCCGGACCGGCCTCGGCGTCGACCCGCGCGTCCAGGTCTCCGGCCGACACGCGGCCCGCCGCCTGCACGAGGCCCGAGACCGGCGCCGCGATCGAGTTGGCGGCGGCGATGCCCACCCAGACGGCCGCGACCAGCACCAGCAGAGCGGTCTCGACGTAGCTGAGGCCGAAGATCGCCTGGATCCGGGCGCGGTTCACCGCAGCGTCGCGATAGGAGATCAGCGACTCTTCGGACTCGATCAGGTGGGCCAGGATGCCCTTGTCGATCGGCCGGGCGATGTAGAGGTAGCCGTCGGGAAACCCCTTCAGCTTGTAGAGGGCCCGAAACAGGTCCTCGGACACAAAGCGCTGCGAGGTGATCTCGCCGGTGTCGGTCCAGCGGAAGCTCGATGGCGGCGGGGCCAGGAACGGCGGAGCGTCGGCCAGCTCGGCCCGAGCCAGGATCCGGCCGTCACGGTCAAGAATGTAGGCCGACGAGAAGCCGTTGTCCTCGGCCAGGGTGCGCAGGAAGTGGCCGAAGGCGACCGGCGATTCGGTCATGGCCGGCGCGGCGCTGTTCAGCGTCGCGGCCATGGGGCCCATGTGCTGGCTGATGTAGCTGGTCTGTTCGGAGACGTAGGACCGCGCCACGGTGGCCGAGTTCTCGACGACGGTGGTCACGCGCTTGCTGAACCAGCCGTCGACCCCGCGATTGACCAGCACGCCGAAGAACAGCGCCACGATCACGGCGGGCGCCACGGCGGCGACCGAGAACAGACCCACGAAGCGCAGGTGCAGGCGGGCCCCGGCGTCGCTGGAGCGGGCGTCGATCAGGTCGAGCAGCCGCCAGCCGACGATGGCCGCGACGCAGAGGATCAGGGCGAGGTTGAAGCCGAGAACCACCAGGATGGCGGTGCTGGCGGGGCCGATGGGGCCGGTGGTCGGCGGAGACGACGCCAGGCCAACGCCCGTGGCCGTCAGTATGGCCGCCAGAACGTAGCCACCGCCCAGCACATAGCGTGATCTCAAGAGCTCACGCCACCAGGACCGACTGAAACGGCGCGGGCGGTCTTCCGATTCCGAAACTGACGGGACCGAACTCATCGATGCGAGTTTAGGGCGGGGTGTGCCCTAAACTCAACACCGATGTGCTGAAAAAGCGTCAGCAATGAAAGGCGCGATCGCCTAGCGACGGCCGCGGCTCATCTCGACGCCCAAATCCTGGATCTTCTTGCGCAGCGTGTTGCGGTTCAGGCCGAGGATCTCTGCCGCCCGCACCTGGTTGCCGCGGGTGGCCGACAGGGTCAGCTGGATCAGCGGACGCTCGACCTCCTGCAGAACCCGGTCGTAGAGACCCGCCGCCGGCACGCCGTCGGGCTGCTCGGCGAAGTGCGAGGCCAGATGGCGCTCGACCAGAGCCGCCAGCGTGACCGGACCTTCGTCGGCGCGCGGCGCCGGGGCATGGTCCTGCAGTTCGCGATCGACGATGCGGGCGGTGATAAGCTCCTCCGCATAGAGGGCGCACATGCGGCGGATCAGGTTCTCCAGCTCGCGCACGTTGCCCGGCCAGGAGTGGCTCTTCATCCGATCAAGCGCGCTCTGGTCGATGGTCTTGGCCGGAAGGCCCTCGCGGTTGGCGCGCAGCAGGAAGGTGCGAGCCAGGTCCGGAATGTCCTCGGCGCGGTCGCGCAGCGGCGGCAGGCGCACCGGGGCGACGTTGAGGCGGAAGAACAGGTCTTCGCGGAACAGGCCCTGTTGGATCAGGCCGCGCAGGTCCCGGTTGGTGGCCGCGATGATCCGCACGTTCGGGCGGCGGCCGGTCTTGGGGTTGATCACCGGCTCGGTGCCGTCGATCACGCGCAGCAGGCGGGTCTGGGCGTCGAGCGGCATGTCGCCGATCTCGTCCAGGAACAGGGTGCCGCCGTCGGCCTCGACGAGGCGGCCGTTGTCGCCCTCGCCGCGCCCGAAGAGCTCTGCCTCGACCCGTTCGCGCGGCACGGCGGCCAGGTTGATGACCACGAACTTGCCGTCGCGGCGGCGACCCAGGTCGTGCAGCGCCCGGGCGACCAGCTCCTTGCCCGTGCCGCTCTCGCCCAGGATCAGGACGGTGAGATCCGCACCGACCAGGCGGGCGATGGTGCGATAGACCTCCTGCATCGGCGCCGAACGGCCGATAAGCGGCAGGCGCTCGTCGCGCATGGCGCGGGCCTGGGCCTTGGAGGCTTCGGCGTCGGCCGGACGCGACAGGGCGCGGCGGGCCGCAGCCGTCACGTCGTCGAGGTCGAAGGGCTTGGAGACGTACTCGAAGGCCCCGGCGTCAGCGGCGTTGACCGCGGTCAGCAGGGTGTTCTGCGCGCTCATCACGATGATCGGCAGCTTGGGGCGTTCCTTGCGGATGCGCGGCAGCACGTCGAACACGTTCTCGTCGGGCATCATCACGTCGGTGACGACCAGATCACCCTCGCCGTCGCTGACCCACTTGAGCAGGGTCGTGGCGTTGCCGGTGGCCCTGACCTGGTATCCGAGACGGGTGAAGGCCTGGCTGAGCACCAGACGGACTGAAGAGTCGTCGTCGGCGATCAGAATCTTCTTGTTTGCGGCGTTCATGTACTCACGCGTCTCCCAAGGAAGGCTCAGGCGCCACAGGCAGCAACACGCGGAAAACGGTGCGGCCGGGCTCGGATTCGAAATCGATCAGGCCCCCATGGGCCGTCACAAGCTTGGTGACCAAGGCCAGGCCAAGGCCGGTGCCATTGGCCTTGGTGGTCACGAAGGGCTGGAACAGGTGCTCGCGCAGGCTCTGCGGAACGCCGGGGCCGTTGTCCTGCACCCGGATCTCGATCGGGGCGCTGGAGGCCGACTTGCCGTCGGCGCCGCGCACCCGGACGCCAGGGCGCCAGGCGGTATGGATGGTCAGCTCCCCCTGGCCGTCGCCGCGCATGTGGGCGGCTTCGGAGGCGTTCTTCACCAGGTTCAGGAAGATCTGGATCAACTGGTCCTCGTCGCCCCAGACCGGCGGCAGCGAGGGGTCGTAGTGGTCGCGCAGGCGCAGGCCGTCGGCGACGCCGTTGGCGACCAGGGCCCGCACGCGATCCAGCACCTGGTGGATGTTGACCGCCTCGCGCGGGGTCGGGGCCTGCTCGGAGAAGGCCTCCATACGGTCGACGAGGCGACGGATGCGGTCGGTCTCGTCGACGATCAGCTGGGCCAGCGGCTGGTCGGCGGCGCTGGCGCCGGTCTTCAGCAACTGGGCCGCGCCGCGGATCCCGGCCAGCGGGTTCTTGATCTCGTGGGCCAGCATGCGGCCAAGGCCGACGACCGAGCGCAGGCCCGCCTGGTCGGCGGCGCGCTCGACGCCAAGCGCGCCCTTGACGTGCAGGGTCAGCAGCACCGAACCGTCGCCCAGCGGCACGGCGGCGCCGTCGGCCTCGAACGGCGGCTGGCCGAACAGGTTGACCTCGACCCCATGCTCGCGGACCAGAGCGCCCTCGAACACGGCGCGATCCATCAGCGAGACGAGCACAGAACCGGGAGGCAAGGCGGCGCGGAAACGGCCACGAGCCAACAGGGACAGGCCATGACCGAACAGGGCCTCGGCGGCCTCGTTGACAGCCACCAGACCGCCTTCGCGGTCGACCACCAGGGCCGGCTCGGGACTGAGCTCAAAGGCGGCGGCCTTCAGGGCGTCCAGCGCGGAGCCGGACAGGACGCGGGCGCGGTCGGTCATGCAGCGATCCTCCCGCCGACGAGCCAGAGGTCGGCCAGGGCGATTTCCAGGGCGGCCGGATCTTCGATCCGGCAAAGGGTGGCGCGTGCGACCCGGCGGGCCTCGGCGCTTTCGGGCCAGGGCGCGGCCTCGATGTACGAGGCCAGGTGCTTGCGGAACATCTTCAGCCCCAGGCGCTCGCCGTAGAAGGCCAGGCTGCGGCGGAAATGGGTGAGCGCGATGGCCAGGCGCTCCTCGGCTTCGGGCTCGAGGAATGCGCGGCCGTCCAGGGCGGCCTCGATGGCCTGGGCGATCCAGGGCCGGCCATAGACGCCACGACCGATCATGACGCCGTCGGCGCCGGACTGCTTAAGCGCGCGGCGAGCGCTGTCAGCATCGATGATGTCGCCATTGACCAGCACAGGCACCGACACCGCCTGCTTGACCGGCGCGACGGCGGCCCAGTCGGCCTCGCCCTTGTAGAACTGGCAGCGGGTGCGGCCATGGACGGTGATGGCGCGGGCGCCGGCAGCCTCGGCGCGAGCGGCGATTTCCGGGGCGTTGCGGCTGGCGTCGTCCCAGCCCAGGCGCATCTTGACGGTGACCGGCACGTCGACGGCCTCGACGGCGGCTGCGACCAGGGCCTCGGCCAGGTCGGGTTCGCGCATCAGGGCCGAGCCGGAAGCGGCGCCGGCGGTGACTTCCTTGGCCGGGCAGCCGAAGTTCAGGTCGATGATCTCGGCCCCGGCTTCAGCCGCCAGGCGGGCGCCCTGCGCCATGAACTCCGGATCGCGGCCGACGAGCTGTACGACCATCAGCGGCAGGCCTTCGCCGACCGCCGCACGGCGGACGACGTCTGGCCGGCCCTTCGCGAACTCCGCGCAGGCGACCATTTCGGTGGCCACGTATGACGCGCCTAGGCGCGTGGCCGTTTCTCTGAACGGGAGGTCGGATACGCCGGTCATAGGCGCAATCCATACCCGCCCGGGCACCGTGACGGCGCCGACTGCGAGCTGCTTGCTCATTTTATGATCATCCCCACCGCTGTGTTTTTAGGCACATTGTGCAGCGCAGTAAAGCCCTCCGTTGGCTGGACATGTCCGACGACAACGTTAGACACGGGCCATGACCTTCTCAGCCGTCATCGTCGCCGCGGGCAGCGGCACCAGGGCCGGACCCGGCCAGGCCAAGCAGTGGCGCGATCTGGCCGGAAAACCCGTGCTCCGCTGGTCAGTAGAGGCCCTGCTGTCCAGCGGCGCCGCTGATCTCGCAATCGTGACCGACCCGAGCATGCAGGACATGCTGGGCGAAACCTTGGCCGGCCTCGAAGGCTGGCGGTTCGCGGCTGGCGGCGCTACCCGCGCCCAGTCGGTGCAGTCGGGCCTGGCGGCCCTCGCCCATCGTCCGGCGAACGAGCCCGTGCTGGTGCACGACGCCGCCCGCCCCTTCCTGACCAAGGCCGTGGTCGATGGCGTTCTGGCCGCGCTGGAGGGCGCCGACGGCGTCGTCCCGGCCCTGCCAGTGGCCGACACCCTCAAGCGCGCCGGCGAGTCGGGCGCGACCACGACCTCGCGCGACGGCCTCTGGCGGGCCCAGACGCCGCAGGCCTTCCGTCGCGACCGCCTGCTGGCCGCCTACGCCGCCTGGGCCGGCCAGAGCGAGCCCACCGACGACGCCCAGGTGGTCGAGGCCGACGGCGGCAAGGTCGCCATCTCGGCGGGCGATCCCTTGCTGACCAAGCTGACCTATCCGGAGGACTTCGCCATGGCCGAACGGCTGGCGGGCGCGGCCCGCATCACCCGCATCGGCCAGGGATTCGACGCCCACCGCTGGGGTCCCGGCGAGTCGGTTTGGCTGTGCGGCGTCGAGATCGCCCACGACGAGACCCTGATCGGCCACTCGGACGCCGACGCCGGCCTACACGCCCTGACCGACGCCGTGCTCGGCGCGATCGGCGACGGCGACATCGGCGACCACTTCCCGCCGACCGATCCGCAATGGAAGGGCGCGGCCTCGGACAAGTTCCTGATCCACGCGGTCGACCTGGTGCGCCGACGCGGCGGCCGACTGATCAACGTCGACGTGACGCTGATCTGCGAGCGCCCCAAGATCAAGCCGCACCGCGAGGCCATGCGCGCCCGTCTGGCCGAGATCCTTGATCTGCCGCTGGACCGCGTCAGCGTGAAGGCGACCACGACCGAGAAGATGGGCTTCACCGGCCGCGGCGAAGGCCTGGCCGCCCAGGCCGTGGCGACGGTGGAGACGCCGCTCTAGTCTGACGTCAAAGGAGTCGCGGCATGTTTCCCATCGACATCGAAACCCTCGCCCGGCTGCTGATCGACGAGGCGCGCGAGAAGAAGCTGCGCCTGGCGACGGTGGAAAGCTGCACGGGCGGGCTGGTGGCCGGCTCGATCTGCGCGATCTCCGGCGCGTCGGACGTCTTCGAGCGCGGCTTCGTCACCTACACCAACCGCGCCAAGAGCGAGCAGGTCGGGGTGCCTGGCGACCTGATCGCCGACCATGGCGCAGTCTCAGAACCGGTGGCGCGGATGATGGCCGAAGGCGGCCTCGCCAACAGCAACGCCCATGTCGCCGTGGCGATCACCGGGATAGCCGGCCCGGGCGGCGGCACGCCGATGAAGCCCGTGGGCACCGTCCACTTCGCCGTAGCCCGCGCCAACCGCTCGGTCGCCCATCGTCACGAGCACTTCGAGGGGCTGCCCCGCGAGGGCGTGCAACTGGCGGCGATCCGGACGGCGCTGGAGATGCTGCGCGAGGCGGTGGCCAGCTGATGCCCGACAGCGCGCCCTCCGACTGGCGGCGGTTCGTCGGCGCGGGCTTCTCGCGCTCGGCCCTGGCGGCGGCCGCGCGGCGAAGGAGCGAGTTGCGGCACGCGGTGCGGGTCTCGGCGGCGGTCGTGGCGGCCTACGCCCTGGCGACCCTGCTTCGGCTGCCCCAGGGCTACTGGGCGGTGTTCACGGCGGTGATCGTCGTGCAGTCGAGCCTGGGCGCGACCATCACCGCCTCGATCGAGCGGTTCATGGGCACGGTGGTCGGCGCCGCCGTAGGGGCCGGCGCGGCCTGGCTGCACACCCGCCATCCCGAATGGGGCGGCGTGATCCTGGCGGCTTCCGCCGCTTCCCTCGCTTTCCTCGCGGCGGTGCGGCCGGCCTTCAAGGTCGCCCCGGTGACAGCGGTAATCATGCTGATCGGCACCACCACGCATATGGACCCGCTTACGGCGGCCTTCCTGCGGGTGGCCGAGATCACCGTCGGCAGCCTGGTGGGCGTGGCCGCGACCCTGCTGATCTTCCCGGCCCGCGCACACGAATCGGTGGTCGAAAGCAGCCAGAAAGCGGCCGGCCTGCTGGCCGATCTTCTGTCTCACTACGCCGCCAAGCTGGAAGGCAAGCCCAGCGAGCTGGATCCGCGCGCTCACTACGACGATACGCTGAAGGCCCTGGCCAAGCTGCAGACGGCGATGACCGAGGCCGATCGCGAGACGGCCAGCAAGCTGTCGGATCGTTCGGTGTCCGACGCCCTGCCCCGTACGCTGTGGAGACTGCGCAACGACTGCGTGATGATCGGCCGGGCGCTGCGCGAGCCCCTGCCCGCCCCGGCCCTGGCCCCGCCAAGCGCGGCCATGCTGGCGGCCTCGTCGGCCTATCTGCGCGCGGTCGCCCAGAGTCTTTCAGGCGCGGCCAAGCCTGACCGCCTGGCCTTCGCCCAGGGGCACAAGAGCTTCCAGGACGCCATCGAGGGCATGCGCGACGTCGGCGCCACGCGCGAGCTGGCCTTCGACGATGCGGCGCGGACCTTCGGCCTGGTGTTCGCGGTCGAGAACCTCTTCGCCAACCTGGGCGATTTCGCAGACCGGGTCGAGGAAACGGCCAGCAAGCGGGATTGAGCAGGAAGCGCCGCCCTCCTGCCCCCTCTTCGCTTTCCTGGGCCCTGTGCCCAGGACCCATACCTCAGCCCGCCAAGATGGTGCTGAACGCGCTCGGACCAGCGACGCCGCACAAGCTGAACGATGGATCCTGGGCACAGGGCCCAGGAAAGCAGGCTAGTATGCAGATTGGGAGACGGGCGGGAACCGCCCCCCCCTTACCGCTCCGTACCGTAGAGCAGCGCCGCGCGGGCCTCGAAACAGGCGATCAGCTTATCGACCGCACGGTCCATATTGGCCGCCAGCATGGTGTCGAGCAGCTTGGCCTTGAAGGCGAAGTCGATGACGAAATCGATGGTCGCGCCATCGGGATGTTCCGAGAACCGCCACTGGTTCGACAGGCGCTTGAACGGCCCGTAGAGCAGGTTGACGGTTACGCTGAGATCCGAGCGGTCCCGACGGACGCGAGTGGCGAACTTCTCGCGCAGGAACGAGAAGCCGACCTGCGCCTCGGCGTCGAGGCTGCTGACCTCGCCGCTCTCGTGGGCGTTCCAGGTCCGCATGCCCGTGATCCACGGCACGAAGGACGGATAGGCCTCGACGTCGCCGACGAGCGTGAAGAGTTGCTCGGGCGCGTAAGGCAGCACCCGGGTGACGACGTGGCGGTGCAAGGGATCAGCCGGCTTTGGCGTCCAGGGCCCGGCGCGCCGCCTGCAGCTTGGCGAAGTCCTCGCCGGCATGGTGCGACGAGCGGGTCAGCGGACTGGACGAGACCATCAGGAAGCCCTTGGCCCGGGCGATCGCCTCATAGGCCTTGAACTCTTCCGGGGTCACGAAGCGGTCGATGGCCGCGTGCTTACGGGTGGGCTGCAGGTACTGGCCGATGGTGATGAAGTCGACGCCGGCCGAACGCATGTCGTCCATGACCTGCATGACCTCTTCCTTGGTCTCGCCCAGGCCGACCATCAGGCCGGACTTGGTGAACTGGGAAGGATCGCGCTCCTTCACCCGCTCCAGCAGGCGCAGCGAGTTGTAGTAGCGGGCGCCTGGGCGGATCTTCAGATAGAGCCGCGGCACGGTCTCGAGGTTGTGGTTGAAGACGTCCGGACGGGCGTCGATGACCACGTTCTCGGCCCGGTCCTTGCGCAGGAAGTCGGGGGTGAGGATCTCGATGGTGGTCTTGGGGGCCGCCGCGCGGATGGCGGTGACCACCTCGGCGAAGTGGCGGGCGCCGCCGTCGATCAGGTCGTCGCGGTCCACCGAGGTGATGACCACGTGGTTCAGGCCCATCTTGGCGACGGCCTCGGCCACGCGGCGCGGCTCGTCGGGATCAAGCTGGGTCGGAAGGCCCGTGGTGACGTTGCAGAAAGCGCAGGCGCGGGTGCAGATCTCGCCCATGATCATCATGGTCGCGTGCTTCTGGCTCCAGCACTCGCCGATGTTCGGGCAGGCCGCCTCTTCGCAGACCGTGGTGAGCTTGTGCTCGCGCACGATGCCCTTGGTCTCGTTGTATTGGCCCGAGCCCGGGGCGCGCACGCGCAGCCACTCGGGTTTACGCAGGACCGGCGTATCCGGGCGATTCTGCTTTTCGGGGTGGCGAACGGCGCGATCCTCGGGACCGCGGGCCTTCAGCGTGTCGATCAACGTGACCATGTGGGCCTAGATCGGCCTTCTTGGCCTCCGGATCAAGCTCTCGATCTTGCATGCGGCGCAAAGGCGCGAAATGAGTGGCGTATATGCGTCGCTTCGCTCTCGTTCTGCTGCTCGCCCTGCCCCTTTTCGCCTGCGGCGAGCAAGGATCGCGCGCGCCTTTCGCCGACAGCCGGACCCCGCCGGGTCTCGAGCGCCGCTTCCTGCCGCCCGCCGGCTGGGCCTGGGGCTATGTCCAGGTCGGCGAGGATAGAATCCAGCGCTACGGCGTCTCGGCCCCGCATGGCGCGGCGACCAGCCAGGTGCTGATCCTGACCGACTACGGCGAGAGCGCCGAAACCTGGTTCGAGACGGCCCGCGACCTCAACGCCAAGGGCGTAGTCGTCTGGATCCTGGAGCGCCAGGGCCAGGGCGGATCCGAGCGTCTGGCCGGCAGGCGCGATCGCGGCCATGTCGAAAGCTACGCGCCCGACGTCACCGCGACCAAGGCGATGGTCAAGGTGGTGATCCGCCCCGACGGGCGCCTGCCGCTGACCGTGCTGGGCCAGGGCCAGGGCGGCCTGGTGGCCCTGCGCGCCATCGAGGAAGGCCTGATGGTCGACGCACTGGTCCTGTCGGCCCCGGTCTTCGAGCTGTCGTCCCTGCCCCGCCCCAAGGGCCAGCTGATCCAGGCGGCGCAGTGGGCCCGGCGGCTCCGGCTGTCGTCGCAGCCCTGGCCCGGCGCGGCCGACTGGCGGCGCGATGCTCCCGACGATCGCGCCCTGGGCCTGACCAGCGATCGCGAGCGCGGCGCGGTGAACCACGCCTGGCAGACCGCCAATCCCGACTTGCGGATGGGCGCGCCGAGCCTTGGCCAGTACGCGGCCTTCTACGACGTGCTGGACGTGACGGCCCGCGACCTTTCCCGCGTGAAGACCCCGGTCGTCCTGCTGGCCGGCGATGCGGACACCGTCACCCCTGCCTTCGCCCAGCAAGCGGTCTGCAAGGCCCTGGCCGACTGCCGCGAGACTCGCCTGGCCGGCGGACGTCATGCGCTGCACCTGGAACGGGATTCGGTGCGCGGCCCCTGGCTGGAGGCTGTGCTGGCGACCGTGCGCGGCGCCGGCCGCTTAAAGCCCGCGACGCCTTGAGCCACAAGGGCCGACGCACCATCTAAAAAACGCGGTTCGCTCACGAAACGTGACCGATCTTTGCAAACCGCGCCTGGGCCGCTAGGGTCCCGTCTCAATCGAACGAGGGCGGAACCACCGTCTTTGTGGGAGGTTTCGCCGGCATGCCGGTTGTTTACAAAGCTGAAGACGGCCAGAAGGCGCTCTTCGACGCCCTTATCGACGCCAAGGACAAGTTCGGAGCGAAGAAGCCGATCCTGGAAGACCAGGACCGCAACCCGCTCAGCTACACCGACCTGATCCGGGCGAGCTTCGCCCTGGGCCGCAAGGTCGCGGCCATGACCAAGCCCGGCGAGCACGTCGGCGTGCTGCTGCCGTCCGGCGTCGGCGCGGTCGTGGTGTTCTTCGCCCTGCACGCCTTCGGCCGCGTGCCGACCATGCTGAACTTCACGGCGGGCCTGCGGAACATCAAGGCGGCGGTGAAACTGGCCAACGTCAAGCACGTGCTGACGGCCCACAAGTTCATCGAACTAGGCAAGCTGCACGACGTGGTCGACGCGATCGACGACCTGGCCAAGGTCGTCTACCTGGAGGATGTGCGAAAGACGATCGGCCTGGCCGACAAGCTGTTCGCCGCCGCCGCCGGGGCCTTCCCGCGCCAGTTCCGCGCCCCCGCCAAGCCCTCGGACAAGGGCGTGGTGCTGTTCACCTCGGGCAGCTTCGGCGCGCCGCGCGGCGTGGTGCTGAGCCAGGCCAATCTCGTTTCCAACGCCGCCCAGATCGCCGCGCACATCCCGCTGGATCCCAACTGGGTGATGTTCAACCCGCTGCCGGTGTTCCACTGCTTTGGCCTGACCGGCGGTGTGATCCTGCCGCTGCTGCAGGGCATGAAGGCGTTCGAGTACCCCTCGCCGCTGCACACCAAGCAGATCCCGCCGCTGATCAAGGACGCCAAGGCCTCGCTGCTCTTGGCCACCGACACCTTCGTCAACCAGTACGCCCGCGCCTCCGAGACCGACGAGTTGGGCGGCCTGCAGTTCATCGTCTGCGGCGCCGAGAAGGTGCGCGACGAGACCCACGCCCTGATCAAGGAACGCTTCGGCGACGTGCCGGTGCTGGAAGGCTACGGCGCCACCGAGGCCTCGCCGGTGATCGCGGTCAACAAGCCCACCGACAACCGCCCGGGCACCGTGGGCGGCCTGCTGCCGGGCATGGAGACCCGTATCGAGCCCGTCGAGGGCATCACCGAAGGCGGTCGCTTCTTCGTGCGCGGCCCCAACATCATGTCCGGCTACCTGCGCGAGGACGGCGGCGTCGACGCCCCGGAGGATGGCTGGCACGATACCGGCGACGTGGTCACCATGACCGACGACCAGTGGATCACCATCAAGGGCCGGGTGAAGCGCTTCGCCAAGATCGGCGGCGAGATGGTGTCGCTGACCGCCGCCGAGGACCTGGCCGTGGCCGTGTGGCCGACCGCCCGCCACGCCGTGATCTCGATGCCCGACAAGAAGAAGGGCGAGCGTCTGGTGCTGGTCACCGACTGCCAGAGCGCCGACGCTGCGCCGCTGGTGGCTCACGCCCAGTCGATCGGCGCACCGGAACTGGCCGTGCCGCGCAAGATCCTCAAGGTCACCCAGGTGCCCGTGCTGGGCAGCGGCAAGACCGACTACGTCGCCATCCAGCGCATGGCCGAGGCCGCGGCCTGACGAACCCGCGCCCGCGCGCCGCGTTGCAGTAGAGCTTACGGTCGCCGCCCGAAGGCGGCGGCCGGTTCCTCGAACGACAGCGAACGGGAGACACGCTTGGAACGACTGATCGTATGGACGCCGCGGGTGCTGAGCCTGCTGCGGGTGATCGCCGCCCTGCTCTTCATGGAGCACGGCCTGATGAAGCTGTTCCATTTCCCTGCCCCGCAGCCCGGCGCGCCCGATCCGCTGCCGCCCATGTTGCTGGCGGCGGCGTGGCTCGAGGTGATCGGTGGCGGCCTCCTGGTGCTGGGGCTCTTCACCCGGCCCGTGGCCTTCATCCTGTCGGGCCAGATGGCCGTGGCCTACTTCCTCGCCCACGCCAGCCAGGGCTTCTGGCCGGCCCTGAACGGCGGCGAGGCCGCGATCCTGTTCTGCTTCGTCTTTCTGTACCTGGTGTTCGCCGGGCCGGGGGAGTGGAGCGTGGATGCGCAGGTGCGGAAGCGGCCGTAGCGGCTTCCTTCTCCCAGAGGGAGAAGGTGGCGGCGTAGCCGTCGGATGAGGGGTTAGGGACGATCGACGGCGTGCCGGCACGCCGGCCAGCGGCGTAACCCCTCACCCTCCCAGGCTTCGCCTGGGTCCCTCCCTCTCCCTCTGGGAGAGGGTTCTAAAAATCCAACTCCATGCGCGCGCCGGTCACGTGCACGCCGTAGTCGCGGTCGCCGCCGGCGAGAGGCGTGGCGTCCTGGTACGAGAGGTAGGCGTAGTTGACGTTGAAGCGCAGGTACTCGACCGGCTGCCAGATCAAGGCGGCGATCCAGGCGTCCTGCCGCCCGCCGACGATCGCGCCGTCGTTGAGGTCGAGGTAGTCGTAGCGGGCGTTGACCTGCACCGCGCCGAGACCGCCGCCGCCCAAGGGCTTGCGTGGCTTGGCGCGATCGAAGATGCCGCCCTTGTAGCCGCGGGTGTCGTCGGTCAGGAACCAGCCGAGCTCGGCATAGCCGCCGAAGAACTCCGCGTCAGGGCCCGTAGCGATGTCGCTGCGCAGCCAGTGGGTCTCGGCCGCGCCGTGCAGGCGGCCGCGCACGAAGGCGGCCTCCAGCCCGTAGTGGGCCTCGTCCTTGACGTCGAGGGTCGAGGTTCCGATCAGGCGGGTGTTGCTGGTGTGGACGAACGGCCGCTGGCGGTAGCGCGTACCGGCGTCGCCGACCCGCTTGAGGTCGCGCCAGTGGGCCGAGCCGCCGAAGTGCAGCTGCATGTCGCCAAGCTTGGGCGCATAGACCAGCCGCCCGTCGAGGCCGTAGCTGTTGTTCTCGTCGCCGCCGGTCTCGCCGTCGCTGTCGTTGGAAAGCGCGGTGATGTCGTCGGCGAACAGGCCCGCCTGCAGCAGCCAGGCGGCCTTCTCGTACTGGGCGGCGATCCCCAGGCGGCGCTCGAAGTTGAAGGCGTCGGTGAAGGCCGCGCGCTCCATGACCGAGCCGGAGGTGTCGCCGGTCAGTTCGTCCAGCGACTGGAACTGGTTCTGGTTGCCGATCGACAGCAGCAGGCCGCCGTTCTTGTAGGTGACGAAGGTGTCGACCAGGTCGACGCTATTGTCGGACAGCTCCAGCTCCAGCTTGTAGCCGATGCCGGCGCCCAGCCCCCCTTCCCCGCCCAGGCGGATACGGCGCATCTCGGCGGCGTAGCCCAGGCCGCGATCGGTCGAACCGTCGGGACGGCCGACATAGCCGACGTCGGTCTGGATCCGCCCCTTGGCCTTGAAGCTGCGACCGCCGCTGCTGGTGAACTGGGGCGAGCCCTTCCAGGCGATTTCGGTCGTCGCGGGAGCCTTCGACGGCGCGGCCGCGGCGATCGTCGCCGGCTGGGGCGTAGCTGCAATGGCCGGCGCCGCCGTGCGCTGCGGCGCGCCCGTAGCGGCGTCGAGCTTCTGCTCCATCAGCTGGATCTGGGCCTTCAGGGCCGAAATCTGGGCGCGCATGGCGGCTGCCTCGTCGGCGCTGATGGCGCCGTCCTGGGCGAAGGCCGGCGTGGCGAGGCCAAGGGCGCTGGTGGCCAGCAGGGGCAGGACGGATCGGCGCACGGCGTTGCTCCGGACATGAAAAGGCCCGTCCGGAGGGTGCTCCGAACGGGCCTTCCTAATGCGACACTTCAACGACAGTTTCGCGACAGTCGCCGCGAAAATCGTTCGATGACGGATTAAATGTGCAGGACGCGGCCGTAGGCGTCGAGCGAGGCTTCGTGCATGGCTTCCGACATGGTCGGGTGAGCGTAGACGATGCCGTGCAGGTCTTCTTCGGTCGCCTCGAGGGTGATCGCGGTGACGAAGCCCTGGATCATTTCGGTCACTTCGTGGCCGATCATGTGGGCGCCGATCAGCGCGCCGGTCTTGCCGTCGAACACCGTCTTGACGAAGCCTTCGGTCTCGCCGGCGGCAACGGCCTTGCCGTTGACCTTGAACGGGAAGCGGCCGGCCTTGACCTCGATGCCGGCCGCCTTGGCGGCGGCTTCGGTGTAGCCCACCGAGGCGACCTGCGGGTTGGCGTAGGTGCAGCCCGGGATCGGCGAATGGACGTTCGGGGTCTTGTAGCCGGCGATGTGCTCGGCCGCGTGGATGCCTTCGTGGCTGGCCTTGTGGGCGAGCCAGGGGGCGCCGGCGACGTCGCCGATGGCGTAGAGGCCCGGGACGTTGGTCTTGCAGTGCTTGTCGGTGACCACGTGGCCGCGGTCGAGCGTCAGGCCGACCGACTCGACACCTTCCGTGTTCGGAACGATGCCGATGGCGACGATGCACTTCTCGGCGGTCAGTTGCTCGGCCTTGCCGCCGACCTCGACCGAGACCGACACGCCGGTGGCGGTCTTGTCGATCTTGGTGACCTTGGCGCCGATGCGGAACTTGATGCCGCGCTTCTCGAAGGCCTTCTGGGCGGCCTTGGAGACTTCGGCGTCCTCGACCGGCATGATGCGGTCGACGGCTTCGACGACGGTCACTTCGGCGCCGAGGGCGCGGTAGAAGCTGGCGAACTCGATGCCGATGGCGCCCGAGCCGATGACGACCAGCGACTTGGGCATCGACTTCGGCGCCAGGGCGTCGCGGTAGGTCCAGACCTTGTCGCCGTCGGAAACGGCGCCGATAGCCGGGATGTTGCGGGCGCGAGCGCCGCTGGCCAGGATGACGTTCTTGGCCTGGACCGTGCGGCTGCCGCCGGCCTTCAGCGCGATCACGACCTTCGGAGCGGGCGCGCCCTTCTCGAGCTTGGCCTCGCCCTCGATGACCTCGATCTTGTGCTTCTTCATCAGGAAGGCGATGCCGCCCGACATGGTCTTGGCGACGCCGCGCGAGCGCTCGATGATCTTGGTGAAGTCGAACGAAGGCTTCTCGACGGCCAGGCCGTAGCTGTCGAGGTGCGACAGCTGTTCGAAGATCTCGCCGGACTTCAGCAGCGCCTTGGTGGGGATGCAGCCCCAGTTCAGGCAGATGCCGCCCAGGTTCTCACGCTCGACGATCGCCGTCTTCAGGCCCAGCTGGCTGGCGCGGATGGCGGCGACGTAGCCGCCCGGACCGGCGCCGATGACGACGACATCGAATTCCGTGGACATAGTGTCTTACCCTAGCTTGGACGCGCGCCGGGGGAGCGGCGGCGTCGAACGACCGGCGCCAGCCGGCCTGGGAAATTCTATAACAGCGCCTCGACGGCGGCCTGGAGGTCTTCAGGCTTGGTGGTCGGGGCGAAACGCTCGACGACGTTTCCGTCGCGGTCGATCAGGAACTTGGTGAAGTTCCACTTGATCCCCTCGGTGCCCAGCACGCCCTTCTGCTGCTTCTTCAGCCAGGCGTAGAGCGGATGGGCCGAGGGGCCGTTGACGTCGATCTTGGCCATCATCGGGAAGGTCACGTCGTAGGTCAGCGAGCAGAAGCTGCCGATCTCTTCCGCCGTGCCCGGCTCCTGGCTGCCGAACTGATTGCAGGGAAAACCCAGGATGGTCAGGCCGCGGTCCTTGTTCGCCTTGTAGAGCGCCTCGAGACCTTCGTACTGCGGGGTCAAGCCGCACTTGCTGGCCGTGTTGACGATCAGCAGCACCTGACCGCGATAGTCAGCCAGGCTGACGTCCTTGCCTTGAAGCGTCTTGGCCGAGAATTCGTAGACCGACATCGCGTGTTCTCCTCGGGGCCGTCCCCGTCCTGAAAGATCCAGGATGGGGCCTCGCCGAGCCGCTTTCGAAATCCTCGCCCCGCGTTTGACCGAGGGGCGAGGATTCCAGAAGCGCTCTTAGACGATCAGGGTCAGCGGTTCCTCGATCAGCGGCTTGAAGGCCGCCAGGAACTTGGCGCCGACCGCGCCATCGACCACGCGGTGATCGCAGGTCAGAGTCACGGTCATGACCGTGGCCACGGCCAGTTGGCCGTTCTTGACCACCGGACGCTGCTCGCCGGCGCCGACGCTCATGATCGCGCCTTGCGGCTCGTTGATGATCGACGAGAAGGCCTTGATGCCGAACATGCCGAGGTTCGACACCGAGAAGGTGCCGCCCTGGAATTCCTCGGGCTTCAGCTTCTTGGCCTTGGCGCGGGCGGCCAGGTCCTTCATCTCGGCCGAGATCTGGGCCAGGCCCTTGGTCTCGGCGGCGCGGATGATCGGGGTGATGAGGCCGCCGTCGATGGCCACGGCCACGGCGATGTCGGCATGCTTGTGCATGGCGATGCCTTCGGGCGTGTAGGAGGCGTTGGCCTCCGGCACGCGCTTCAGCGCCACGGCGGCCGCCTTGATGACGATGTCGTTGACCGACACCTTCACGCCCTGGCCCTCCAGCAGGCTGTTGATCTTCGAACGGGCGGCCAGCAGGCCGTCCAGCTCGATGTCGATCGTCAGCGGGAAGTGCGGAACGTCGCGGAAGCTTTCCGTCAGGCGGCGCGCGATGGTCTTGCGCATGCCGTCCAGCGGCACGAGGTCGTAGGAGCCGGCGGGAATGCCCATCTGCTCCAGCGACTGCACCTTGCGCGGCTCGGCGGCCGGCGCCGAAGCAGCGGCGGCGGGAGCCGGCGCGGCCTTGGCGGCCGGGGCGCCGCCGCTCTTGGCGGCTTCCACGTCCGATTTCACGACGCGGCCGTGCGGACCCGAGCCCTTGATGGACTTCAGGTCGAGATTGGCGGCGGAAGCCAGGCGGCGGGCCAGCGGCGAAGCAAAGACGCGCGAACCGTCGGCGGCGACCGGAGCAGCCGGGGCCGGGGCGGCCGGCGCGGGCGCGGCGGCAGGAGCAGCAGCAGCCTTCGGGGCCTCGGCGACAGCGGCGGCCGGCGCGGCGACGGGAGCCGGCGCGGGGCTCTCGCCCTCGCCCGCCAGCTTGGCGATCAGCGCGTTGACCTTGACGTTCTCGGTGCCGGCGTCGACCAGGATGGCTTCGATCACGCCTTCATCGACGGCTTCGACTTCCATCGTGGCCTTGTCGGTCTCGATCTCGGCGATGACGTCGCCGGCCTTGACGGTGTCGCCGACCTTGACGTGCCACTTGGCGAGGGTGCCCTCTTCCATGGTGGGCGACAGGGCGGGCATCAGGATGTCGATCGACATTTGAGCTCTTTCCTCAAGCGTTCGGGACGGCTTCGACCAAGTTGGCCGGCGTCCACGATACCCCGCCCTGGGGCGGGATGAATTCGTTGGCCAAGACGATGCGGCCCCCGCTCGCCAGGAGCAGGGGCCGCGCCGGTCTTAGCGGTAGCAGACCGCCTTGGCCGCCTTGACGATCTTGTCGACCGAAGGCAGCGACAGGGCTTCCAGGTTGGCTGCATAGGGCAGCGGCACGTCTTCCTGGTGGACCCGCAGCGGCGGGGCGTCCAGGTAGTCGAAACCGAACTCCGTGATGCGGGCGACGATCTCGGAACCGACGCCCATCGGGCCCCAGCCTTCCTCGACCGTGACCAGGCGGTTGGTCTTCTTGACGCTTTCCAGGATCGTCGCGTGGTCCATCGGACGGATGGTCCGCAGGTCGACGACCTCGGCCGAGATGCCTTCGGCGGCCAGCGCTTCAGCGGCCTGCAGGGCGAAGCCCACCATGCGGCTGTAGGCGACCAGGGTCACGTCCGTGCCCTGGCGACGGACCTTGGCCTTGCCGATCGGCACGACGTAGTCCTCGACGTCCGGGATGTCGAACTCGTGGCCGTACATCATCTCGTGTTCGAGGAAGACGATCGGGTTCGGATCGCGGATGGCGGCCTTCAGGAGGCCCTTGGCGTCGGCCGCGTCGTACGGCGCGATGACCTTCAAGCCCGGGATGTTGCCGTACCAGGCCGCATAGTCCTGGCTGTGCTGCGCGCCGACGCGCGAAGCCGCGCCGTTCGGACCGCGGAACACGATCGACGACTTGATCTGACCGCCCGACATGTAGAGCGTCTTGGCGGCCGAGTTGATGATGTGGTCGATCGCCTGCATGGCGAAGTTCCAGGTCATGAACTCGACGATCGGCTTCAGGCCGGCCATCGCCGCACCGACGCCCATGCCGGCGAAGCCGTGCTCGGTGATCGGGGTGTCGATGACGCGCTTGTCGCCGAACTCCTGCAGGAGTTCGCGGCTGACCTTGTAGGCGCCCTGGTACTGGGCGACTTCCTCGCCCATCAGGAACACGCGGTCGTCGCGACGCATCTCTTCGGCCATGGCGTCGCGCAGGGCGTCGCGCACGGTGATCTTCTTGGTCGGCGTGCCTTCCGGCAGTTCCGGATCCGCGAAGTTCGAGGCGGCGGCGATCGGGGCCGGAGCCGCGGCGACCGGAGCCGAAGGGGCTTCGGCGACGACCGGGGCGGCGGCCGGAGCAGCCGACGCCGAGGCGCCGTCTTCACCCGCCAGCTTGGCGATGATCGTGTTGACCTTGACGTTCTCCGAGCCGGCCGCGACGAGGATGGCCTCGACCACGCCCTCGTCGACGGCTTCGACTTCCATCGTCGCCTTGTCGGTTTCGATCTCAGCGATCACGTCGCCGGCCTTGATGGTGTCGCCTTCCTTGACGAGCCACTTGGCCAGGGTGCCTTCCTCCATCGTGGGGGAAAGCGCGGGCATCAGGATGTCCGTCACTCGGCGGCCTCCAGGTATACGTCGGTGTAGAGTTCGGAGGGATCCGGCTCGGGGCTGGTGCGGGCGAACTCGGCCGCTTCGGCCACGATACGCTTCACTTCGGCGTCCACCGTCTTCAGATCGTCCTCGGTGACGCCGGCCGCGGCCAGGCGTTCCTTGATGTGGTCGATCGGATCGCGGGTCGTCTTGACCTCGTCGACTTCTTCCTTGGTGCGGTACTTGGCCGGGTCCGACATCGAGTGGCCGCGATAACGGTAGGTCTTCATCTCAAGGATGTAGGGACCTTGGCCGCTGCGGGCGTGCTCGCTGGCGCGGGCGCCGGCTTCACGCACGGCCACCACGTCCATGCCGTCGACTTCCTCGCCCGGGATCCGGAACGAGACGCCGCGCTTGTGGAAGGCGGTTTCCGACGCCGAACGCTCGACGCTGGTGCCCATGGCGTACTGGTTGTTCTCGATCACGTACACGACCGGCAGCTTCCACAGCTGGGCCATGTTGAAGCTCTCGTAGACCTGGCCCTGGTTGGCCGCGCCGTCGCCGAAGTAGGCGTACGAGACGTTGCCGTTACCCTGGTAGTGGTTGGCCAGCGCCAAGCCGGTGCCGAGCGCCACCTGGGCGCCGACGATGCCGTGGCCGCCGTAGAAGCCGGTGGCGATGTCGAACATGTGCATCGAGCCGCCCTTGCCGCGCGACGAACCGCCAGCGCGACCGGTGAGCTCGGCCATGACTTCCTTCGGGTCCATGCCGGCGGCCAGCATGTGGCCGTGGTCACGGTAACCGGTGATGATCTGGTCGCCCTTGTGCGAGATCGACTGCATGCCGACCGCGATGGCTTCCTGACCGATGTAGAGGTGGCAGAACCCGCCGATCAGGCCCATGCCGTAAAGCTGGCCAGCACGCTCCTCGAAGCGGCGGATCAGCAGCATGTCCTGATAGAATTTGAGAAGCTCTTCCTTGCCGACGAAGGCGTTGACACCGGTGTCGGTAGCCTTCTCCGCCGGGGCTTCACCCTTGCGCGTTCGCGCCATTAAACTCTCCCTGGCCAATCATCATAACGGCCTTCATCTCAGAGGCTTCCGTTGCCCGCCGCAGAGCGGCTTTTGGCGCAGGAAGGCGCTCGTGTTGACGCCTAGACCGCCCCTCGAGCTGCAACTCGAAGCGTGGTCTACAAGGCAGCTTAGGACCGGCGGGAGCCGACCCAGCTCAGCGCTTGGTGCGGATCACGTAGTCCTTGGGATCGGCGTATCCAAGGAGCGAACGCGCACGTTCCTCCAGAAGATCGGCCGACAAGCTGCCGCTGCGTAATAGACGAGCCCGGGCCTCCAGGTCCATCCTCTCAGCGCGGATCTTCTTAAGTTCCATCGTCTTGGCGGCCAAGTCCGCGTTGCGTTGAGACGAGGAAAGCAGGCCTCTCTCGCCCGTCAGAGCGTGAAAGACGAAGTACGTGATCAGGAGAAGAAGCGCCGCGGTCGGCAGGTAGGGTTGCAGTCGAGCGAACATCGGCGAATCCCGGACAGGGAGCTTCAGGCTGCCAGAACGTGCTTAACATGGTCTAAATCCCCAACAGCGCAAAGGGCTTGCAAGTCTCTCGCGATCGACACGAAAATACTTTCAAGTGAGACCGTTTCAGGGGCATCGAGATACCGCATCGCGGCATTTCCTTCGCACGCGCGAGAGCATTGAAAACCGGCGGTTTTCTAAGAGCGGCCACGCTTATAGAAAAAATGTGGGCCAACTTTTTTATTCAAGGGGCGGTCACGCCTGTTTTGCAGGCGCCCTCGCCTCAGAATCGCCGCCGTCGAGGCAGCGAAATGATCCGGAAGGGTTGATCGATAGCGAACGTGCACGCTTGGCATGTGCAAAATCGACCCGCTTCGGGGGGAGGAACAGCATGCTTCGACGACAGGCGCTGATGGGATTGGCGGGCGCAGCTGTCGCCCTCCCCGCCGCCGCGCGGCAACGCAGCGAGGGTGGGATCGTCAAGGGACGTCGCGGCGGGCCTGACATGATCAAGGGCGACCCGCCCAGGCTCGATTTCGGCGGCGGCCTCGTGATTCCGATGAACGCCTCGATCTTCCGCACGCTGTGGGAGGGCGAGGATCGGTGGGTGACCTACGGCCGCGCCGTGTCGCGGCTGGAGGTGAAAGCCATGCAGCAGGCCGAGATCGCCGCCAACGGCACGATGAAACTGATGCTGCTGACCCAGGCCTTCGCGCCCGAGCGCCTAGTGCGCTTTGAGAGCTGCGGCTGGCGCAATCGCACCAATGACGCCAACGACCTGGTGCTGGGCGAGATCGCCCTGCCCGGCAAACCCGTGATGCCGACCACGGACCGAGTCACGGGCGCGGTCACCGACGGCGACACCGGCGGGGTCGGCGAGGACGGCTGGCACGCCGTGACCGGCTACATGGTCATGAAGAAGGATGTCACCCTGGCCGACGTGAGGGCCCGGGCGCAGCTCCTGAGCGCCACCCCGGGCTGAGCGGTTCTAGCCGGCGTGAATGGTCACGTACTCGATGCCCGGCTCGACGCCGCAGCCGGTGGTCTGTCCTGGCGTGTAGGCGAGCTCCACCCGACGCCCGGTGCTCAGAGCCGTGAGAGTCACGGAGAGAATGCTGTCGCCGCCGCTCGTGGCGGGAATGCGAAACGTCAGCACCGTTCCATCCGCCGTCTTCAGGAAGACCCGCCGGCAAGACGGGGAACTGTGCCCTTCGGTGGCGATGATCGAACCGCTCACCAGATCGGCATGCGCCGCGGTGGCGCGCCCGGTCGCTCCGGCGACGATCAGGGCGAAAGCTATGGCGTGAACAGTTCTGGTCTTCATCGGCGTCTGCCCCAATTCGCGAGATACGGCGGGAGTACGCCCCGTACGAATCCCCATTCGCAGAAACAATCTAGGCGACGCAGATTTCTTGGCGATCAAACAAAAAGCGCGCCGGGCGAACCCGACGCGCTCTTGTTCATCCGAAGATGAGGAGGATCAGCGGCCCTTGAGGGCGGCGCGACCGGCGTAGACGCCTTGATCTTCCAGTTGCTGCTCGATGCGCAGCAGCTGGTTATACTTGGCGAGCCGGTCCGAACGGGCCAGCGAGCCGGTCTTGATCTGACCGCAGTTCAGGGCCACGGCCAGGTCGGCGATGGTGCTGTCCTCGGTCTCGCCCGAGCGGTGGCTCATGACGCTGGTGTAGCCGTGGCGGTGAGCCAGTTCGACGGCGTCGATGGTTTCCGACAGCGTGCCGATCTGGTTGACCTTCACCAGGATCGAATTGGCCAGGCCCTTGTCCAGACCCATCTGCAGGCGGGCCGGGTTGGTCACGAACAGGTCGTCGCCGACCAGCTGGACCTTCTTGCCCAGGGTGTCGGTCAGCAGCTTCCAGCCGTCGAAGTCGTCTTCGGCCATGCCGTCCTCGATCGAGGCGATCGGGAACTTGGCGGCCAGGCCGGCCAGGTAGTCGACCATCTGGGCCGGGTCGAGCGACTTGCCCTCGCCTTCCAGCTCGTACTTGCCGTTCTTGAAGAACTCGGTCGAGGCGACGTCGAGGCCCAGCAGGAAGTCGTCGCCGGCCTTGTAGCCTGCGGCTTCACCGGCCTTGACGATGAAGTCGAGCGCAGCTTCGGCCGAGGCGAGGTTCGGGGCGAAGCCGCCCTCGTCGCCGACGTTGGTGTTGTGACCGGCGTCCTTCAGGGCCTTCTTCAGGCCGTGGAAGATCTCGGCGCCCATGCGCAGGGCTTCGGAGAAGCTGGCCGCGCCGGTCGGCAGGATCATGAACTCCTGGATGTCGATCGGGTTGTCGGCGTGGGCGCCGCCGTTGATGATGTTCATCATCGGGGTCGGCAGGACGCGGGCGTTCACGCCGCCGATGTAGCGGTGCAGCGGCAGGCCGGCCGACTCGGCGGCGGCCTTGGCGACGGCCAGCGAGACGCCGAGGATGGCGTTGGCGCCCAGGCGCGACTTGTTCGGCGTGCCGTCCAGGCCGATCAGCAGGCTGTCGATGCGGCGCTGGTCTTCGGCGTCGACGCCCGACAGCGCGTCGAAGATCTCGCCGTTGACGGCGTCGACGGCCTGGCGGACGCCCTTGCCGAGATAGCGCGACTTGTCGCCATCGCGCTTTTCGACGGCTTCGTGGGCGCCGGTCGAGGCGCCCGACGGCACCGCGGCGCGACCGAAGGCGCCGTCCTCGAGGACGACGTCGACCTCGACCGTCGGATTGCCGCGGCTGTCGAGGATTTCGCGGGCGATGATGTCGACGATCTCGGTCATGGGAGCTCCCGAAAGAAAAGGCGCTTCCCCTTAGCCGCCGCGCTGCGTCGCCGCAACCAAGACCGGCGTTCGACCAGCGTGAAGTTCCGCCGCGTCAGGCCTGCAGCGTCGGCCGCTCGGCCCCCAGCCGGAACAGCAGCTGCTCGGCGCCGAAGTCCAGCTCCACCCGGGCGAACAGCTTGAGGACGTCGACGCCCAGCAGGATCGCGGGTTTGTCGCTGATCTTCCAGTGATCGAAGATGTGCAGGTCCGCGAAGACCACGGCCAGGTTGGTCATACGCAGCTCGCCCATGTTCATCGACCTGACGATCCGGTACTCGCCGATGGTCTCGCCGCCGGCGACGCCCAGCAGGCGGACGGCCAGGGCCGGATCGGCGCCCTTGCGCTGCTTGGCCTGGATGGCCCGCGACAGGGCCATGTTGCCGATCGACGAGCCCGCGCCCGAGTCGATGAAGGCAAGGGTGCGGATGTTGTTGATCCGGCAGTTGACGATGGTCAGCCGGCCGAACTTCTGGTCGGCGACGACCTGCACCTCCTGGGCGCGGCGGAAGAAGCGGTACTCCGGCGTGCTGTGACGGACCTCCAGGCGCTTGCGCTTGAAGTCCATGACCACCGAGCGGTCCTGCAGGATGTCGATGCCCAGAAGGCCATCGCCGCCGACCCGCTCGGGCGGCAGAATCGGAAGCTCGACCCCGGCCAGCCGCGCCTCGCCGGAGACCAGCTGGTCGATATGGGCGGTAGGGGTCACGGCGGAGCCGCCGATGCCGTGGACCATGACGTCCCGCCCGCGCGGCAGGGCGAGGCTCGCGGCCAGGGCGCCGGAGACGACCGAGCGGTCGGCCCCCGAATCGACGACGAAGCGATACGGCCCGCGACCGTTGATCATGGTCTCGACGGTCATCCGCTCGGAATCGTCGATCGCCGCGTCGATGACATAGAGCGGCAGGGGCGCGGCCGGCGGCGGCGTGATGGGCGTGGTCGGCGGTATCTGGCCGGGCGAGACGGCGTGGGCCGAGAACGGCGCAGCGCCGAGAGCCAAGGATGCGCCCAGACCGGACGCGAGCGCGCGACGCGTGAACATGGCGAACCTCCCAGTCCGCCGGAGTTTCGATCGCGCCTTATGGGCGCTGACCGCGCTCCTGGCTTTGTTGGGATCGTCCCTATGGCGATCCGAGCGCCATCGTAGCACCGCTTGGGCCTGGAAACGACGAAAAGCGCCGCCCAGGCGAGCCGGGCGGCGCTTTCGAAGCGTCAGACGCGAAATCCTGGCGAGGCGCCCTCGAAGGAGGCCCCGCGAGGAAGAAAGACCTTAGTCTTCCTTCGGGGTCAGGATCTGCTTGCCGTTATACAGGCCGGTCTTCAGGTCGACGTGGTGCGGACGACGCAGTTCGCCCGAGTCCTTGTCTTCCACGAAGGAGTTGGCGCCCAGGGCGTGGTGCGACCGGCGCATGTTCCGGCGAGAAGGCGAAGTTTTTCTTTTAGGAACGGCCATCGGAGTGACTCTGCTCGCTGAGCGTGAAAATCGAAAGCGGCGACTCGGGTTGGACCCTAGCCGCCGCGTGAGGGCGCGCTTATGCCTGAATCTCTCCAGACATGCAACTCGCCAGTTCAGACCAGTCGTCCGTGCTCCTTGGCCGCCGCGATGAAGCTGGCGAACAGGGGGTGCGGAGCGAACGGACGGCTCTTCAGTTCCGGGTGGAACTGAACGCCGATGAACCACGGATGGTCGTCGCGCTCGACGATCTCGGGCAGCACGCCGTCCGGAGAACGGCCGGTGAGCTTGAGACCCGCCTCCTCCATCTTGTGGCTGTAGCCGATATTGACCTCGTAGCGGTGACGGTGGCGCTCGACGATGTCGGTGTCGCCGTAGATCTCGGCGACCTTCGAGCCCGGCTGCAGGACGGCGTCGTAGGCGCCCAGGCGCATGGTGCCGCCCAGGTCGTCGCCGGCCTTGCGGGAGACCATCTCGTTGCCCTTGATCCACTCGGTCATCAGGCCGACGACCGGACGGTCGGTGGGCCCAAACTCGCTGGAGCTGGCGTCAGTGATGCCCGCGACGTTGCGAAGGGTCTCGATGACCGCCATCTGCATGCCGAAGCAGATGCCGAAGTACGGCACCTTGCGCTCGCGGGCGAACTGGGCCGCCCGGATCTTGCCTTCCGCGCCGCGCTCGCCGAAGCCGCCCGGCACCATGATGGCGTGAGCGTTCTCGAGACGGGCCGCGGCCGCGCCCTCGTCGCCCTCGAAGGTCTCGCTCTCGACCCAGTCCAGGTTGACCTTGACCTTGTTGGCCAGCCCGCCGTGGTGCAGGGCCTCGATCAGGGACTTATAGGCGTCCTTCAGGACCGTATACTTGCCGACGACCGCGATCGTGACCTCGCCGTCCGGGTGCTGGACGGTGTTGTCGATGGCTTCCCAACGCGACAGGTCGGGCTTGGGGGCGTCGCTCATGCCGAAGACGTCGAGCACTTCGGCGTCGAGGCCTTCCTTGTGATAGTCGATCGGCACCGCGTAGATCGAAGAGCTGTCCAGCGCCTGGATCACGGCGCTCGGGCGCACGTTGCAGAACTGGGCGATCTTGCGCTTTTCCTCGACCGGGATCTCCTGCTCGCAACGGCACAGCAGGATGTCCGGCTGGATCCCGATGGAGCGCAGTTCCTTGACCGAGTGCTGGGTCGGCTTGGTCTTCATCTCGCCGGCCGTCTTGATGAACGGCAGCAAGGTGAGGTGCACGTAGCAGCTCTGGCCGCGCGGCAGGTCCTGGCGCAGCTGGCGGATGGCCTCGAAGAACGGCAGGCCCTCGATGTCGCCGACGGTGCCGCCGATCTCGACCAGCACGAAGTCGACCGGCTTCTGGCCCGTCTCGTCCATGGCGGGCGAGAGGACGAAGTCCTTGATCTCGTTGGTCACGTGCGGAATCACCTGGACGGTCGCGCCCAGATAGTCGCCGCGGCGTTCCTTCTCGATGATCGTCTTGTAGATCTGGCCGGTCGTGATGTTGTCGGCCTTCTTGGCCGACACGCCGGTGAAGCGCTCGTAGTGCCCCAGATCCAGGTCGGTCTCGGCCCCGTCGTCGGTGACGAACACCTCGCCGTGCTGATACGGGCTCATGGTGCCCGGATCGACGTTGAGATAGGGGTCGAGCTTACGCAGGCGAACCGTGTAGCCACGAGCCTGCAGGAGAGCGCCCAGCGCTGCGGAGGCGAGGCCTTTTCCAAGGGAGGAAACCACGCCGCCGGTGATGAAAATGTACCGCGTCATGGGCGCTCAGATTACCCGCGATTCGGCGATCGCGGCGAAAAGACCGACGTTCATAAACAAGTTTTACTCCCCCGCCCTTATTGGGCGGGGGTCTGGGCCGGAGCGGCCGGCGCCGGGGCGGCCGGAGCCGGAACGCTGAGTTGCGGAGCCGGCACGGCGCTCGGCGCGGTCGCGCCCGGAGCCGGAACGGCCGAACCCGGAGCCGGGACGCTCGGAGCGACCGGGGCGTTCAGGGTCTTGGTGTCGAGGCTGTCGATCTTCAGCTTGTCGACCACCGAGTCGGCGCCGCCGATGCGGCCGGTCAGGACGGTCAGGACCAGGCTGATGACCAGGAACACCGAGAACAGGATCCAGGTCATGCGGGTCATGAAGTCGCCCGCGCCGCGCGCGGTCATGAAGCTGCCGGCGCCGCCGCCGCCCATGCCAAGGGCCCCGCCCTCCGAGCGCTGGAGCAGCACGAAGCCGATCAGCGTGATGCAGACGATGATGTTGATGGCCAGCAGGATGCCGATGAGCATGACGAAACAGTTCTCGATCCGGGCAGCCGGCGAACCGACTGTGAAAAACGAAGCGGCCCCTCTACCACTACCGGCGCGCGCACGCCATAGGTGGGGCGAAGGCTGGCCAACTCAAGTTCCCCAACTCTAGTTTCCCAATACAGGTTTTAGGGCGCGCATGATTCTCGAGACCGAACGCCTGACGCTGAAGCCGCTGGTCGCCGAAGACGCTCCGCTCATCTATCCGTTCCTCAGCGATCCGGAACTGATGGCCCACTGGGACCGCGCCCCGCTGGAGGATCCGGACGAGGTCGCCGCCTGCGTCGCCGGCCAGGTCGAGGACATGCTGGCCGGGACTGCGCTCTACTGGACCATCCGGCTGAGCGCGACCGGCGACTTCGTCGGCGCCTGCGAGTTCGTCGAGATCGACGAGCGACGCCACCGAGCCGAACTGCGATTCATCGTGGCCCGCGAAAGCTGGGGCCGCGGCTACGCCCACGAGGCGGTGACCGCCCTCCTCGCCCACGCCGCCGCCAGCGACCTCAAGCACGTGATCGCCCGCACCCAGGTGGGCGACGCCCGCGCCGAGAAGCTGCTGGAGCGCCTGGGCTTCAAGGGCGCGGCCTATCTCAAGGGCCAGGTCGACCGCGACGGCGAACGCCGGGATGGACGGCTGTTCGACCTGGAGCTTTGAACCCAGGACGCTCTCCCTGAAAGGGGAGCTGTCGGCGAACCTGCCCTCTGTGGGGGAGGCGATCGCGTAGCGATCGGTGGGGGGCGTTGGTGATGACTTTTCGAAGCCTCGTTCGAAGCCTCGAAAGCTGAGAACGCCCCCCCTCCGGCCCTTTGTCCAAGATGCTCCCCCTGAAGGGGGAGCTGTCGCG
>NZ_JBMDIW010000018.1:0-121140 GCF_057808875.1 Caulobacter sp. FG7 | reverse complement strand
TCGCTGGCCGTGCGCCCCTTCGGTGCGGCGAGACAGGTAGAGTGTACGGCGGGTTTGAGCGCGTCTGATCGACGAGCGTGAGAAAGCCTTAAGGCGTTGAGTTCGTGGAACTCTTTTCGGCGAACGCCGGGGATGGACGCTGCTCTATCCCCATAACCAGGACCTCCCCCTGTGGGGGGAGGTTCCTAGTCCCCATGCGTGAGACCCAGCCCTCAAGCCGCCGCGATGATGGCCAGGAAGTCCTTGGCCTTCAGCGAGGCGCCGCCGACCAGGGCGCCGCCGACTTCCGGCGTGGCCAGGATCTCGGCGGCGTTCTCGGGCTTCACCGAGCCGCCGTAGAGAATCGGCACGCCGGCGCCGTGGTCGCCGAAGCGCTCGACCAGCACGGCCCGGATCGCCGCGTGGATGGCGCCGATGTCGGCGATGGTCGGGGTCAGGCCCGTGCCGATGGCCCACACCGGCTCGTAGGCGACGGCGAAGGCCTGGCCGGCCAGGTCGTCGGGCAGCGAGTCGCGGGCCTGGCCGGTAACGATCGGTTCGGCCTGGCCGGCCTCGCGCTGGGCCAGGGTCTCGCCCAGGCAGATCACCGGCTCGAGACCGGCGGCCAGGGCGGCCAGCACCTTGGCCGACACTTCCTCGCAGGTCTCGTCATAGCTGCCCCGACGCTCGGAGTGACCGAGAATCACCAGCGTCGCGCCGGCGTCGGCCAGCATCGGCGCGGAGATGTCGCCGGTGTAGGCCCCTTGCGGCGCGGCGTGGCAGTCCTGGCCGCCGACGATCACCGACTCGCCCGAAAGCGCCTCGGACATGCGGTGCAGCAAGGTGGCGGGCGGACAGATGGCGACACGCGCCGCGGGCGGGGTTTGCGCCACCGCGGCGGCCACGGCTCTGGCCTCGTCGAGCGAAGCCTCAAGGCCGAACATCTTCCAGTTCCCGGCGATCAACGGCCGGGGCGTCGTAAGAGAAACGGTCATGAGGAGGCTTTGGGGACGCGCTCCCTTGGTAAGTCAAGTCCGCTTCGGCTTGCTCACGCACCTTGGCCTCTACTATACCCGCTTGCTCGCATCGGATGCGTCGCCCCAGGGCGGTCGCCCACGCGCACGCAATTGGGCGGAATCGAAGAAGGTAGTTTCAAACGTCATGCTCGCCGGCTTTCGCTCTTTCGCCAGATCGCCCTTCGCGATCGTCCTGTTCGCCCTGCTGATCGTCAGCTTCGCGATCTTCGGGATCAGCGACGTCTTCAGCCGCCCCAGCACCAACAAGGTGATCGAGGTCGGTTCGCGCTCGGTTTCGCCCGAGGACTTCAAGGCGCGCTTCGACAACTACCGCAACCAGCTGCAGCAGCAGGGCCAGACCCTGACGCCGGACGAGGCCGTCCAGCGCGGCGTCGACCGCGGCATGCTGCAGGAGCTGGCGCTGCAGGAATCGATGGCCGAGCTGATCAAGAAGATGGGCGTGCGCCCGTCCGAGACCCTGGTCGGCGAGACGCTGCACAAGCAGCTGAGCCAGCTGCCGCCCGGCACGCGTCCGTTCGACCCGGTGACCGGCAAGTTCGACAAGCAGATGTACCAGCGCCTGCTGGCCGAGAACGGCATGACCCCGGCCGGCTACGAGGCCTCGCTGCGCGACGAGATCGCCCAGTCGCAGTTCTACGCCAGCGTCGCCAACGGCCTGCGCACGCCGCGCATCTATTCGGCCCTGCAGGCGGTCTACGGCCTGGAAAGCCGCGAGCTTTCGGCCTTCGCCATCAATCCCACCAGCGTCGCGCAGCCGGCCGCCCCGACCGACGCCCAGCTGCAGGCGTTCATGACCGAGAACGCCGCCCGCCTGACCCTGCCCGAGACCCGCGTCCTGTCGGTCGTGCGCTTCAGCGCCAAGGCCCTGGAGCCGTCGGTGACCGTCGACCCGGCCGAGGTGCAGAAGACCTTCGACTTCCGCAAGGACACCCTGGCCCAGCCCGAAACCCGTTCGCTGGTGCAGATCGTCGCCCCGGACGCCAAGGCCGCCGCCGCCATCGCCGACCGCCTGCGCAAGGGCGAGGCTCCGGCCGACGTGGCCAAGGCCTACGGCAAGCAGCCGGTGACGATCCTCGACAAGCCCAAGACCGCCCTGCCCGACCGCAAGGTCGCCGACGCCGCCTTCACCCTGGGCGAAGGCCAGGTCAGCGCGCCGATCGCCGGCGAGCTGGGCCAGTCGGTCGTCAAGGTGCTGAAGATCAACGCCGCCAAGGCCGCCTCGCTGGAAGCCGCCCGCCCGCAGATCGAAGCCGACCTGCGCGTCCAGGCCGCCCAGTCCAAGGCCTATGACCAGACCCAGGCCTTCCAGGACGCCCGCGACGGCGGCGCCAACGTCGTCGACGCCGCCGGCAAGGCCGGCGCCCTGGTGGTCACGACCGCTCCGCTGACCGCCCAGGGCACGGACCTCGGCGGTCAGCCGGCCGCGGGCCTGACCCCGGACGTGCTGAAGGCCGCCTTCGCCCTGCCGGCCGGCGGTGAAAGCGACCTGATCGAAGCCGGCAAGGGCGAATACTTCGCCGTCCGCGTCGAGAAGGTGAACAAGGCCGCCCTGCCCCCGCTGGCCGAGGTCCGCGGGCCGCTGGCCCAGCAGTGGATGATCAACGAGCTGGTCAAGCGCCTGAAGGCCAAGGCCGACGAACTGGCCGTCCGCGTCCGCAAGGGCGAATCGATGGAAGCCGTCGCCGCCTCGGCCAACGCCAAGGTGATGAAGGTTTCGGGCCTGTCGCGCGAGAACGCCCAGCAGCACCAGGCCCTCGGCCGCGACCTGCTGATCGCCTCGTTCAACGCCAAGCCCGGCGAGGTCTTCGCCGCCCGCGCCCCGCAGGTCGGCTACGTGGTCGGCCGCATCGACGCCGTCCGCGCCGGCGACAACGCCGAGATCGCCCGCGCCACCGAGACCATGCGCCCGCAGACCAGCATGGCCTACATGCGCGACATCGGTCAGGCCGGCCGCACGGCCGCCCGCGACAAGCTGAAGCCGAAGCTGAACCTGAACCTGGCCCGCCAGGCGATCGGCGTCGACACCGAGGCGCTGGCCAAGGCCGAGAAGGACGGCGCGGCCAAGGGCGGCGCCAAGAAGGCCGCGGCTCAATGAGCCTGGAGCCCGGCTTCGACGCCTTCGCGGCCGGCTACGACGCCGGCCTCCCGCAGCTGGTCTGGACGCGGCTGATCGACGACCTGGAGACCCCGGTCTCGGCCTATCTGAAGATCGGCCACGGCCGGCCCTACGCCTTCCTGTTCGAGAGCGTCGAGGGCGGCGCCTGGCGCGGCCGCTATTCGATCGTGGCCATGAAGCCGGACGTCGTCTGGCGCTGCCGCGGCGACAAGGCCGAGATCGCCCGCGACGACGACATCGCCGCCGGCAAGTTCGAAGCCCTGGACGGCGGCGCGCTGGACAGCCTGCGCGACCTGATCGCCCAGTCGAAGATGGAGCTGCCGGCCGGCCTGCCGCCGATGGCGGCGGGAATCTTCGGCGCGCTGGGCTATGACACCGTGCGCCTGGTCGAGAAGCTGCCGGACATCAATCCCGACAGCCTGGGCCTGCCCGACGGCATCATGACCCGCCCGTCGATCGTGGCGGTGTTCGACGCCATCGCCCAGGAGATCATCCTGACGACGACCGCGCGCCCGGCGCCCGGCGTGTCGGCCAGGGAGGCCTATGCGGCGGCCCGCGAGCGCATCGAGACGGTGATGGCGGACCTGCGCCGTCCGCTGGCCCACGACGCGCCCCGCGCCCCCCAGGGGCCGATGGAGTTCACTACCCCGGTCAGCCGCGAGGACTATCGGGAGGTCGTGGAGAAGGCCAAGGAATACATCCGGGCCGGCGACATCTTCCAGGTGGTGCCCAGCCACCGCTTCCGCGCGCCCTTCGGCCTGGACGCGTTCGCGCTGTACCGCTCGCTGCGCCGGACCAACCCGTCGCCGTTCCTGTTCTTCCTGGACCTGGACGGCTTCAACCTGGTCGGCTCCAGCCCCGAGATCCTGGTGCGGCTGCGCGACGGCAAGATCACCATCCGCCCGATCGCCGGCACCCGCCCCCGCGGCGCCACGCCGGAAGAAGACCTGGCGCTGGAAAAGGAACTGCTGGCCGACCCGAAGGAACGGTCCGAGCACCTGATGCTGCTGGATCTGGGCCGCAACGACGTGGGCCGCGTGGCCATGCTGGGCCAGGCCGGTTCGAACGAGAAGCCCAAGGCCGGCAAGCACGCCAATGTGCGGGTCACCGACAGCTTCACGATCGAGCGCTACAGCCACGTGATGCACATCGTCTCGAACGTCGAGGGCGACGCGCCCACCAACGTCGATCCGGTCGACGTGCTGATGGCGGCCCTGCCCGCCGGCACGCTGTCGGGCGCGCCCAAGGTTCGGGCGATGGAGATCATCGACGAGCTGGAAGTCGAAAAGCGCGGCATCGGCTACGCCGGCGCGGTGGGCTACATCGGCGCCGACGGCTCGGTGGACACCTGCATCGTGCTGCGCACGGCCCTGGTCAAGGACGGCATGATGTACGTCCAGGCCGGCGGCGGCGTGGTGGCCGACAGCGACCCGGACGCCGAGTACGACGAGACCCTGCACAAGTCCCGCGCCCTCAAGCGCGCCGCCGAGGAAGCCTGGCGCTTCGCCTGAAGCCGCCAGCAGCGGAAAAGAAGAAGGGGCGGCCGATCGGCCGCCCCTTTGTCGTTCAGTGGCCCGTGTGCGGCCGGGCCGCGCCTTCGGGGCCCACGGCGTCGGTGAGGCCATGACCCAGGGCCATCGGCTTGCCGTCGGGACCCCGGTCGGCGATGCGGACCATCTCCATCATGCCGGCGTCCTCGTGGTTGAGGATGTGGCAGTGCAGCACGAAGTCGCCGATGTAGCGCTCGTAGTGGGTGCGCACGTTCACCTTCACGCCCGGCTCGACGAAGACGGTGTCCTTGAAGACGCCCTTCATGCCGAAATACTGCGAGCCGGCCTGCTGGGTGAGATCAGCCCCGGTGGCGTCGATCACCGACTCGATCTCGAACGGATTGACGTGGATGTGGAACGGGTGGCCGACATCGGCTGTCTCCAGCGTCCAGCGGTCGGTGTCGCCCAGCACCAGGGTTCGCGAGAAGTCATTGGGATCGAACCGCCGCATCGTCTCCTTGGTGCGGCCAAGGCCAGGACCCTTCTTCTCGCCCGGCTTGGTGGGCTCGACGCTCAGCGAGAAGATCAGCGGCTGGTCGTGGTCGGGCTTGGCCGCCAGCAGGCTGGCGTGGGGCTTGAAGGCGGCCAGCGACAGGTCGCGCTCCAGGCCGGCCACGACGCTTTCGGCCAGGGCCGGATCGGTGATCGGCAGGTTGCGGGCGGCCTCGACCAGCAGCGTCTTGACCTGGTCGCGCGACGTGCCGCCCTTGGGGGCCCCGGTGACATCGACGAGGAACAGCAGCTGGCGACGATCCGAGCTGCCCTCGATGGCGTCCTTCTTCACGTCGACCTGCTCGTCGATCACGCAGTAGGAGCCCGCCTCCGGGAAGCTGACCAGGATGTCGCTGCGATAGCCGGGCTGCAGCACCGTCGAGGTCCGCTCCTGCACCGCCTCGCGGGTCAGGCCGTCGGCGGCGATCTCGAACTGGGCGATGGCCTGGCTGGAAGGCGCGCATTCCTTGGCGATCAGGGCGTCCTGCGAGATGGCGCCGGCCTTGGCGATGGCCTCCAGCGACTTCTTGCCGATGCGCTTGCGGATCGAGACCTTGACGGTGTCGGCGACGCCGCCGTGGACGAAGCGCCAGCGCTCGGGCGCGCCGGCCACGGCCTTCTGCTCCAGCACGTCGACCGTGGCGCCGTTGACCGTGGTGAAGCGGCCCGAATTCTTCCAGCGCGGACCGCCGAACAGGTCGTAGCCGTCGAGCTTGCCGACCTGGCCCGCGTCGCAGCGCCAGGTGCCGTCGGCATTGGTCTTCACCTTGCCGTCGGCGTCGCGGCAGGCGTACTGGATCTGCTGCAGCACGAAGATGTGGTCGGGCGCCTTGCGCAGCAGAAGGTCGACGTCGCCGGGGATCACGGCCTTGGTCGCCGCGTCGACGCGCGGCAGGCGGTCGCCCTTGATCACCAGCGCGCCGGCCAGGCCGCTGGCCACCTGGATCGCCGTCGAGCCGTGGACGTGCGGGTGATACCAGAAGGTGCCGGCCGGATGGTCGCCGGGGATGTTATACTCGTACTCGTAGGTGAAGTCGGGATTGGGCGGCAGCTGGCGCAGCACGTTGTCGCTGATGCCGGCCGGGCTGACCCACAGGCCGTGGCTGTGCAGGTTGGTGGTGTTGAAGCAGTGCGGGACGTTGATGTCCGAGGGGTGGCCAGGGCAGTTCGCTTCGGCCGGCAGCTGGTTGCGGATCTTGACCCGCACAGTCTGGCCGGGACGCGAGACCAGGGTCGGCGCCACATAGGGGCGTCCGGGCTCGGCAGGATGCAGGGCGTCGCGATAGGCCCGCAGCTCCACGTCGTCGGTCATGCCGCTGTTGGCGTTCCAGATCTTGGACGGCAGCAGCACCACGTCGAGGCGGGCCACGACCTCGTCGCCCGAAGGCGGCGGCGCGGGCAGCTCGCCGAACATCTCCGGCCGCTCCTCGGGCGTGGCCGCGCCCGGCGCCACGGTGGTCAGGACCGGCGGGTCGGAGAACGGCGCGTCCTGGGCCGCCGCCGCGCCCGCCATGAAGCCCAGGGCGACAGCCGCGCCGCCCAGCAATCCGAGTTTTCGCATGAAGCACCCCCTGCGTCCGAAAATCGCCGGAGGGTGAGAGCGACGCCAGAGTCGTTCAAGTTGAAACTACAACCCTGGGAACTCATTTTGAGCGCTGTGCGCCGATCAGTCGCCGAGGCGTTCCTTGGGCAGGTGCTGGGTGGTCAGGGGCGGCGCCAGGACCATCACCGTCGCGAAGCTGACCGCGGCCACCGCGGCGAAGGCTGCGGCCAGCAACACCGGCAGCATCTTCTGGCGCCGACGCGGCGTGCGAAGCAGCGCGCGGGCGTAGGCGATGGCGGCGGTGTCGATGGCGGAATCAGCGACGGACATGCGGGAAATTTCGCCTCTTCGCGCCCCGGTGGCAACGGATCTGCGGCGCGGCGCTTCGCCGCTGGGCGCTTTCCCAGAAAAACTCTTTCCGTAAAGGGATGACGCGCCGCCCCCGACCGGACTAGAAGCGAGGCTCGAAAGGCGGCGTCATGATCCTGGTCATCGATAACTACGACAGCTTCACCTACAACCTCGTTCATTACCTGAACGAGCTGGGGGCCGAGACGGTCGTCCATCGCAACGACGATCTGACGGTGCAGGAGGCGCTGGGCCTGAAGCCGCAGGCGGTGCTGCTGTCGCCGGGCCCCAAGGCCCCCGACCAGGCCGGCATCTGCCTGCCGCTGCTGCGCGGCGCCCCCGACGACCTGGCGATCCTGGGCGTGTGCCTGGGCCACCAGGCCATCGGCCAGGCTTACGGCGGCGAGGTGATCCGGGCCAAGGAGGTCATGCACGGCAAGACCAGCCCGATCCGCCACGCCAACAAGGGCATCTTCAAGGACCTGCCCGACCCCTTCACCGCCACGCGCTATCACAGCCTGGCGGTGCGCCGCGAGAACCTGCCCGAGGAACTGGAAGTCACCGCCTGGACCGCCGACGGCGAGATCATGGGCGTGCAGCACAAGACCCGCCCCGTCCACGGCGTGCAGTTCCACCCCGAATCCATCGCCACCGAGGGCGGCCACCAGCTGCTGGCCAATTTCCTCGACCTGGCCGGCGTGCGCCGCGACGCCCAGATCTGGGTCTAGGGCGGGACAAGACCATGTCCGACGCATTCAAGCCCCTGCTGGCCAAGCTGGCCGACGGCCAGACCCTTTCGGAAGACGACGCCGAGGTCTTCTTCAGCGCCTGCCTGCGCGGCGAGCCGACACCGGCCCAGGTGGCCGCGGCGGTGACCGCCATGCGCCTGCGCGGCGAGACCGTGGGCGAGATCGCCGCCTGCGCCCGCGCCATGCGCCGCGCCGCCGTGCACCTGGAGCATCCGTATGACGTGGTCGACGTCTGCGGCACCGGGGGCGACGGCCTGCACACCCTGAACATCTCGACTGCGGTCGGCTTCGTCGCCGCCGGCGGGGGCCTGAAGGTGGCCAAGCACGGCAACCGCGCGGTGACCTCCAAGTCGGGCACCGCCGACGTGCTGGCGGCCCTGGGCGTCAACATCGACGCGAGCCTTGCCCAACAGCGCGCCGCGCTGGACAGCGCCGGCATCTGCTTCCTGTTCGCCCAGTCGCACCACGGGGCGATGAAGCACGTGGCGCCGATCCGCCAGCAGCTGGGCTTCCGCACCATCTTCAACCTCTTGGGCCCGCTGACCAATCCGGCCGGCGCCAAGCGCCAGGTGGTCGGCGTCTCGGCTCCGCGCTTCGTCGAGCCGATCGCCCGCGCCCTGGGGGCCCTGGGCGCCGAGCGCGCCTGGTCGGTGCACGGCGGCGGCATGGACGAGCTGACCATCACCGGCGAGACCGAGGTGGCCGAATGGCGCGAGGGGGCGATGCGCCTCTTCACCATCACGCCGGAGGCCGTGGGCCTGCAGCGCGCCTCGCTGGCCGAGATCACCGGCGGCGACCCCGCCTTCAACGCCGCGGCCCTGACCCGCCTGCTCGACGGCGAGACCGGCGCCTATCGCGACATCGTGCTGCTCAACGCCGCCGCCGCCTTCCTGGTGGCCGACAAGGTCGAGACCCTGCGCGAGGGCGTGGAACTGGCCGGGGCCGTGCTCGACGACGGCCGCGCCAAGGCCGCCCTCGCCGGCCTCGTGGCCGCCACCAACGCTGAAGCCCTGACCGCATGACCGACATTCTCGCCAAGATCGCCGACTACAAGCGCGAGGACGTCGCCGGCCGCAAAGCCGCGCGCTCGCAAGGCGACGTCGAGGCCGCCGCCAAGACCGCCTCGGCGCCGCGCGGCTTCAAGGCGGCGCTGGAAGCCAAGCACGCGCCGGGCAAGCTCGCCTTGATCGCCGAGATCAAGAAGGCCTCGCCTTCGAAGGGCCTGATCCGCGCCGACTTCGATCCGCCGGTGCTGGCCAAGGCCTACGAGGACGGCGGCGCGGCCTGTCTTTCGGTGCTGACGGACGGTCCGAGCTTCCAGGGCGCCGACGAGTATCTGGTGGCCGCCCGGGCGGCGACCGCCCTGCCCTGCATCCGCAAGGATTTCCTGGTCGATCCCTGGCAGGTGGCCGAGAGCCGCGCCCTGGGCGCCGACGCCATACTGGTGATCCTGGCGATGATCGACGACCATCTCGCCGGCGAACTGATGACCGAGGCCGCGCGCTTGGGGATGGACGCCCTGGTCGAGGTGCACGACGAAGCCGAGACCGAGCGCGCCGGCAAGCTGGGCGCGACGCTGTTCGGGGTCAACAACCGCGACCTGAAGAGCTTCGTCGTCGACCTGGCGGTGACCGAGCGGCTGTCGAAGCTGGCGCCGGCGGGTTCGCTGCTGGTCACGGAAAGCGGCCTCTTCACCCACGCCGACGTCGTGCGGATGGAGGCGACGGGCGCCAAGGCCATGCTGGTGGGCGAAAGCCTGATGCGCCAGGCCGACGTCACGGCGGCGACGCGCGAGCTGATCGGGTAGCCTGAGCTTGGCGCGTGGCCCTCGTCCTTCGACAAGCTCAGGATGAGGACCATGGCGGACGTCGATGCGAGAGAAACCTCATCCTGAGCCTGTCGAAGGACGAGGTTTTCGCCGCTGAGCCGCCCCTCTTCAAATAACGACGCTCGGCCACGTTTCGGCCAAGCTCGCGCTTCTCAATGCCCCTCGGTGTTCGACATCGAGGGGCTTTCGCATGACCGCCGGCAAGACTTCCGTCCGCGCGCATGTGCTTGAGTGGGCCAGGACGCTGGCGGTGACGGCCGCCATCGTGCTCGTGCCGCGCACGGTGCTGTGCCAGCCCTTCACGATCCCGTCGGCCTCGATGGAGCCGACCCTGCTGGTCGGCGACTACATCCTGGTCAACAAGTTCGCCTATGGCTGGAGCCGCCATTCGGCCCCGCTGAGCCCCGCGGTCGGCCACGGCCGGCTGATGGGCCGCGAGCCGGCGCGCGGCGACGTGGTGGTGTTCAAGAAGCCGGGCGACGGTCGCACCGACGTCATCAAGCGGCTGATCGGCTTGCCCGGCGACGAGCTGCAGGTGGTAGACGGGGTGCTGCGCATCAACGGAACGCCCGTCGACCAGCGTCCGCTGGGGACGCGGATCGAGGAAACGCCTTTCGGCGTGCTGCCGGCCGAGCGCTTCGCCGAGACCCTGCCCGGCGGCAAGACCCACCTGATCAACAGCTACGGCCCGCGCACGGCGGCCGGCAACACCGCAGCCTATCGCGTGCCCGAGGGCTGCTACTTCGTGATGGGCGACAATCGCGACAACTCGCTCGACAGCCGCTTCGATCCGGGTCCGATCCCGGCGGGCGAAGCCCGCTGCGCCTGGAACCCGGCCGTGGACGCGCATCTGCCGGCGGAGATCGGCATGGGTTTCGTGCCGTTCGAGAACCTGGTCGGCCGCGCCGACATGGTGCTGTTCTCGTGGGAGGCCGGCGCCGGCCCGCGGTGGAATCGGTCGTTCCAGCGCCTCTAGAATCGATCGCCGGACGGCGGGAATCGGTGTTTCGGCGGCCGGATTCCCGCCAGCGCCCGGGTCGCCCGATCACCGCGTTCACGGAAAATCCGCGCTTGTCCTGGGTTGCACCCCGCTCCCATCCGCATCAGGACGACGCCAGCAATCGACGTGAAATCAGTCACTTAGGAAACCCTTTCTGACATTGCGCACGAATGCGATTTCAAAGAACGCCGGTCGCTGCAATTCACTTGACCTTAACCAAGAACACCTAGAGAACATTCGCAAGGTTTGCGGTTTGTTCCGCGACGACTTGCGAGGCCGTCATGCTCACCCGCAAGCAGCACGAGCTGCTGATGTTCATCCACGAACGGATCAAGGAGACCGGCGTCTCCCCCTCCTTCGACGAGATGAAGGAGGCCCTGGACCTGGCGTCGAAGTCGGGCATCCACCGGCTGATCACGGCCCTGGAAGAGCGCGGCTTCATCCGTCGCCTGGCCCACCGGGCCCGGGCTCTGGAGGTGGTGAAGCTGCCGCAGCAGGCGACCACGGCCGCCCCGCCCAAGGGCCGCGGCGCGTTCCGCCCGCAGGTGCTGGAAGGCGGCGGTCCCGCCCCGTCGGCCCCTGCCCCGCTTCCGCCGATCCCCGACACCAGCCGCGAACTGCCGATCCTGGGCCGCATCGCCGCCGGTACGCCGATCGACGCCATCCAGCACGAGCGCGACCGCCTGCCGGTGCCCGAGACCATGCTGGGCGGCGGCGAGCACTACGTCCTCGAGGTGCAGGGCGACTCGATGATCGAGGCCGGCATCCTCGACGGCGACTACGTGATCATCCGCAAGGGCGACACGGCCAACAGCGGCGAGATCGTCGTTGCTTTGGTCGGCGAGGAAGCCACGCTCAAGCGCCTGCGCAAGAAGGGCGGCTCAATCGCCCTGGAAGCGGCCAACCCGAAGTACGAGACCCGCATCTTCGGCCCCGACCAGGTCGAGGTGCAGGGCAAGCTGGTGGGCCTGATCCGCCGCTATCACTGACAGCGGCCCCTGGCCGGCAAGACGCGCGAGGCGCGGGTGTCGAAGGATGCTCGCGCCTTGCTTGCGTCTGGGGCGGGCCTTAAGGCTCCCAGCCTGATCGCTAGGGGGAGACAGCCATGATGTTCCTGCTGCTGGCCGTGCAGGCCGCCGCCGTCGCACCGCCGGCCGGCGAACCGGTCCTCACCCTCGCCGAGGTCGGGCTGCACAGGGGGCGCTGGCCCTTCACGGGCTACTATCCCGACCGCGCCATGCGCGCCGGCGTGTCGGCGCAGACGACGGCCCTCTGCCGCGTGGCCGCCGGCGCCCTGGTCGGCTGCCGCATCGAGGCCGTGGAAGCCGCCGACTACGGCTTCGACCAGGCGACGCTGAAACTGCTGGCTGACGCCCGGACGGACGTGGCCACCCGCAGCGGCGCACCTACCGAGGGCCGAAGCTTGCGCGTTTCGCTCAGCTTCAAGGTCACCCGCAGCGGCTCGATGCGCGTCACGGCGCGCTGAACGCATATTTGTCTGAGTTAATCGAAGCTGCTACTCCAGACCCAAGGCCGTGCGGCGTGTCATGCAAGACGCGCCGCGCCATCGGTCGATCGGAGGAGCATTCATGTCCCACGCGCCCATCGCATCCCTAAGCGCGGCCCTCTGCCTTGCGCTTGGCCTCAGCGCCGCCGCCCAGCCGATCACCCAGCGGTTCAGCGCCGATCCCTCGCCGCACGTGTTCGGCGACACGGTCTATGTCTACGCCACCGACGACGCCTCGAACTCGGGCAAATACTGGGACTCGACGTCCTGGCGGCTCTACAGCTCCAAGGACCTGAAGACCTGGAGCGACGACGGGGCGTTCCTGGACGTCACGGTGTTCAACTGGGCCAGGCCCGACGCCAAGGCCTGGGCGCCGGGCGCGGTCGAGCGCGGCGGCAAGTTCTATTTCTACGCACCCGTAGGCGGCGACAAGATCGGCGTGGCCGTGGCCGACCGACCGCAGGGCCCGTTCAAGGACGCCATCGGCGCGCCTCTGGTCGACAAGGCCCGCGACGCCAATGCGGGCGACGAGCCGATCGACCCGCAGGTGCTGATCGACGACGACGGCCAGGCCTACATGCTGTTTGGCACCCGCGTGCCCAAGATCGTGCGGCTGGGCGCCGACATGGCCTCGCTGGCCGGACCGATCGAGAACCTCGTGGTCACCGGCTATCCGGCGAACGACCCGAAGAAGAAGTACGGCGAGGCGCCGTTCCTGCACAAACGGGGCGGCCTCTACTATTTCAGCTTCTCGACCGGCTGGCCGGGCCAGATCGTCTATGCGACCGCCAGGTCGCCGATGGGGCCCTACGCCTATCGCGGGGTGATCCTCGACTACCTGCCGATCTCGACCAACCACCAGGCCATCATCGAGCGCGACGGCCGATGGTGGTTCTTCTATCACGACAAGCTGCTGCCCGGCGGCGGCGACCATCGGCGCTCGATCACCCTGTCGCCGCTGAGCTATGGCGAGGACGGCGCGATCCTGCCGATCAAGCGGCCTTAGGGCGGCATCGAGATCGGAGTTCTGGGCGTGATCCCTCCCCTTCGACAAGCTCAGGGGGAGGATCACCTACAGGCCCGGCTGTTGGAAAAACCTCATCCTGAGCCCGTCGAAGGACGAGGTTTTCGTCTCAGATCCTGAATGTCGGTCGCGCCTAGAGCACCAGGGCCTTGGCCGCCGTCTCGAAGCCTGCCCAAGCCTCCGCGGCCAGGGCCGCCCCGGTGCTGGCGCGGCGCACGCCCAGGCCCGGCAGGTCGGCGAGCTTCATGTCCGGTCCCCACAGCAGCACATTGACCGGCTTGGGCGCCACGGCCGCGACGATGGCGGCGATGTCGTCGTACTTGGTCACGCCGGGCGCATAGAGGCAGTCGGCGCCGGCTTCGGCATAGGCCGCGAGCCGCTCGATGGTCGGTGCGAGGTCGTCGCGGCCGATCAGGAAGCCCTCGGTGCGGCCCACCAGCATGACGTCCTGGTCCGAGGCGTCGATGGCGGCGCGGGCAGCGGCCAGGCGCTGCACGGCGGTGTCGAGCGGATGGAGGTCCGCGCCGACGCGATCCTCCATGGAGAGGCCCGCCACGCCGGTCTCGACCGCGCGGGCGACGTTGGCGGCGACGCCTTCGGCGCTGTTCGCAAACCCGGCCTCGAAGTCGGCGTTGACCGGCAGGTCGGTGGCGGCGACCAGCAGGGCCAGGTGCTCGATCACCTCGTCGACCGTCACCTCGCCGTCCGCGCGCCCCCAGGACCAGGCCATGCCGGCGCTGGTCGAGGCCAGGGCCTTGAAGCCGAGCTTCTGCAGGCGAACCGCGCCGCCGGCGTCCCACGGGTTGGGCAGCACGAAGAAGCCGTCCTGATGCAGGGCGCGGAAGGCGGCGCGGCGGGCGGCGAAGGTGGCGTCGGTCATCGGCCTTGGATCTCCAAACGAGTCGTCGCCGCCAGATAGCCGCGGCGGCGCGGCATCATCCGCCCGGTTCTTGCGCAATCGTGTCAGCAGCCTGCGTCCATGGCCGTTGGCCACGACCGGGCGTGGTCCAGACGATCCACCAGCCGTCGCGCCTGCGCCAGAGCTCGGCGGCCCCGCCGGCGACGAAATCCTCGCCCGCCAGCACGACGGCGTCGCGGCAGGCGGGCGGCATGAGAGCCGGGCGCGGACCGCGCAGGACGACCACCTCGGCGCCGGCGCAGAGCCGCTGCAGGGCGTCGTGGTCGGGCGTACGGCGGGTCCAGGACAGGCTGGCGGCCACCGGCGCGCCCTGCCCCGGCCGGCACGAGACGCGGTCGCAGTCGAAGCCGCCGCCGTCGATGGGCGCCAGGCCCCGGCGGCGGGCCCAGAGCTCTGCCCCGAAGCGGCGGGCGTCGGGGCGCAGCAGCACCGCTTCTCCGCCTCTGCGCGCAACGGCCGTGGTCCCGTCGGCGGCGATCCAGAGGTCGGGCGTAGCCGGGCGTGGCCACAGGGCCACCGCCAGGAACAGCGGCGCGCCCAGCCAGCGCAGGCGGCCCTTCCAGAGGCACAGCAGCATGATCCCCAGGAACGACAGCACCAGGGTGAAGCCCGGGGCGCTGGACACGGTCTGCTGGGCGCCGTGGGCGCCGGCGAACCAGCGGGCGACGGCGGTCATGGCCTCGATGCCCCAACCGGCCACGGCCAGGAACGGTCCGCCCAGGCCCAGCGGCTCCAGCGCGGTGCCCACCGCCAGGAACGGCATGATCACGAAGGACGACAGCGGCGAGACCACCAGGTTGGCCGGCAGGCCCCAGATGGCCACGCGGTTGAAGTGCTGCATGGCGAAGGGACCGGTGGCCAGGCCCGCGACGAAACTGGCGCCGACGCTGATGGCCAGCCAGGCCAGGGCGCCCTGCGTGAAGCGGATGGGCCATGGCACCGAGATCTCGCGCGGCTGGCGCGGCCAGGCTTCCGCGAGCGCCACAAGAGCGGCGGTGGCGGCGAACGACATCTGGAAGCCGGCCGCGCCGGCCTGCTCGGGCTGGGCGACGAGGATGATCAGGGCCGCCAAAGCCAGGCCGTGCAGGCTGACGGCCTGGCGGTCGGCGAGGATGGCCAGGAAGGCCACGCCCGCCGTGATCGCCGCGCGCAGGGCCGGCGGCGGCGCGCCGGAGACGACCAGATAGGCCCCGACCGCTGCGAGGCCCGCCAAGGCGGCGATCTTCTTGCCCGGAAAGCGCAGCGCCGCCCACGGCCAGGCGGCCACCAGCAGCCGGACGGCCGCGAACACGAAGCCGCCGACGATGGCCATGTGCAGACCGGAGATGGAGAGGATGTGCGCCAGGCCCGAGGCGCGCATGGCCTCGGTCTGCTCGGCCGTCACCCAGGCCTCGTGACCGGTGACCATGGCCGCGGCGATGCCGCCGCTGTCGGGGCCCAGGCGCTCGACGATGCGCGAGGCGAGGCTCCAGCGCATGGCGTTGACGGCCATCGCAAGGCGCAGCCGCCAGGGCGGCGGATCGAGTACGGCGTCCTCGATCTCGCCCACCGTGAAGCCGACGCCGCCGATGCCGTTGAACCAGGCGTCGCGGGCAAAGTCGTGGGAGCCGGGCGCGGCCGGCGGCGGCGGCGCCGACAGCATGGCCCGCAGGCGCAAGGCCGATCCCGGCGGCGGGGCTTCCATCCCCTCCGGCAGGCTGACGCGGATGCGAGTCGGGGTGGCGGCCGGCGCCAGGCGCGAGATCGATGCCGGCGCGATCAGCAGGCGCGGCCCCGCCGTGCCGGGCGAGACCACGTCGACGACGAATCCGTCGACCACCCGCACGCCGCGCTCGACGGGCATCACCGGCGCGGCGACCCGGTCGCAGCGGACCTTGCCGGCCAGGGCCCCGGCGGCGGCGAAGGCCATGAGGGTCAGCGGCACGGCCAGGCCGCTCCAGCGCGTCCAGCCCCGGCTCCAGACCGCCAGGACGCCCAGCGCCAGAGCCACGAGGGCCAGCAGCGACCAGCTGGGCTCGATCCTCAGCCCCAGATAGGCCGCCGCACCCAGCGCGAAGGCCACCGGGCTCCACAGCATCCAGCGGGCTGCGTTGGCGCGCGCCTCGTCGATCAGTTGTGTGACAAAGGTTGCGGGACTAGGACACCTTCGAACGGCCGTGCTAAGACGCGCCGCCCAACGGCTGGCGCGTGCGTCGCGCGCCGTCGGGCCTCCCGCCGCCCCCGCGGCCTCCAGACCGTCAGCTTCGAAGCCTATGTCCAGTTCCTCCCCCGCCCCCAGCGGCGTCGTCACCCGCTTCGCCCCGTCGCCGACCGGCTTCCTGCATATCGGCGGCGCCCGTACGGCGCTGTTCAACTGGTTATATGCACGCCATACGGGAGGGAAGTTCCTTATTCGCGTCGAGGACACCGACCGCGAGCGTTCGACCGACGCGGCCGTCGCCGCGATCTTCGAGGGCCTGGACTGGCTGGGCCTGAAGTCGGACGAGGAACCGATCTTCCAATACAGCCGCGCCGACCGTCACCGCGAAGTGGTGCAGGAACTGCTGGCCAAGGGCCGCGCCTATCGCTGCTGGATGACCGTAGAGGAGCTGGAAGCCGCCCGCGAGAAGGCCCGCGCCGAAGGCCGCGCCATCCGCTCGCCCTGGCGCGACGCCCCGCCGCCGGCCGATCCCTCGGCGCCGCACGTCATCCGCTTCAAGGGCCCGCTGGAAGGCGAGACCCTGGTCGACGACATGGTCAAGGGCCCGGTGACCTTCCGCAACATCGAGCTCGACGACCTGGTGCTGCTGCGCAACGACGGCGCGCCGACCTACAATCTGGCCGTGGTGGTCGACGACCACGACATGGGCGTGACCCACGTCATCCGCGGCGACGACCACCTGAACAACGCCGCCCGCCAGAGCCTGATCTACCAGGCCATGGAATGGAACGTGCCGTCGTTCGCCCACATCCCGCTGATCCACGGCCCGGACGGCGCCAAGCTCAGCAAGCGTCACGGGGCGCAGGCCGTCGGCGAGTTCGCCGACATGGGCTACATCCCCGAGGGCCTGCGCAACTACCTCGCCCGCCTGGGCTGGGGCCACGGCGACGACGAGGTGTTCAACGACGCCCAGGCCATCGCGTGGTTCGACGTCAAGGACGTGGTCAAGGCCCCCGCCCGCCTGGACTGGGCCAAGCTGAACTTCATCAACAGCCAGCACCTGCGCCAGGCCGACGACGCGCGCCTGACCGCCCTGACCCTGAAGGCCCTCAAGGCCGCCGGGACCGACCTGCCGGCCGACGCCGAGGCGCGCATCGCCTCGACCGTTCCGCAGGTCAAGGAAGGCGCCAAGACCATCCTGGAGTTGGGCGAGCACGTGGCCTTCGCGCTGAAGGTGCGCCCGCTGGCGCTCGAGGAAAAAACCGCCAAGCAGCTTTCCGAGGAAACGGTCGCGCGCCTCGCACGACTTCGTGAACATCTCGCGGCCGCCCCGGTGTGGGGCGTCGCGGAACTCGAGGCGCTGTTGAAATCGTTTGCTGAATCCGAGGCCGTAGGCTTTGGAAAGTTCGGTCCGCCGCTGCGTGGGATCCTCACCGGCGGGGCCCAGGCGCCTGACCTGAACAAGATCATGGCGGCCCTGGGACGAGACGAGTCTCTCGGCCGGCTTGACGATGCGCTGGCGTCGCGCGCATGAGGCGCTATAACGCACCCGCGAAATGCAAAACTGGACTGATCGTACCACTATTGAAAGGGTCTCTCGCATGACCGACAAAGCCACGCTGACGATCGGCGACAAGAGCTACGAGCTGCCGATCCTCAAGGGCAGCACGGGTCCGGACGTTCTGGACATCCGAAAGGTCTACGGCGAAAGCGACCATTTCACCTTCGACCCGGGCTTCACCTCGACCGCCTCGTGCGAGAGCAAGATCACCTATATCGACGGTGACGCCGGCGTTTTGCTGCACCGCGGTTATCCGATCGACCAGCTCGCCGAGAAGTCGTCGTTCCTCGAAGTCTGCCACCTGCTGCTGAACGGCGAACTGCCGACGGCCGCCGAACTGGCCAAGTTCGAGAACAACATCACCTATCACACGATGCTGCACGCGCAGTTCGACCGGTTCTTCGAAGGCTTCCGTCGCGACGCCCACCCGATGGCCGTCATGACCGGCGCCGTGGGCGCCCTGTCGGCCTTCTACGCCGACAGCATGAACGTCGACGACGCCCGCGAGCGTGAGATCAGCGCCCATCGCCTGATCGCCAAGATGCCGACGATCGCCGCCCGCGCCTACAAATACACGATCGGCCAGCCGTTCGTGTCGCCGCGCAACGACCTGTCGTACTCGGAAAACTTCCTGCGCATGTGCTTCTCGGTCCCGGCCGAGGACTGGAAGCCGAACCCGGTCCTGACCCGCGCCATGGACCGCATCTTCATCCTGCACGCCGACCACGAGCAGAACGCCTCGACCTCGACCGTCCGTCTGGCCGGTTCGTCGGGCGCTCACCCGTTCGCCTGCATCGCCGCCGGCATCGCCTGCCTGTGGGGCCCGTCGCACGGCGGCGCCAACCAGGAAGCCCTGGAGATGCTCGAGCAGATCGGCACGGTCGACAAGATCCCCGAGTTCATCGAGGGCGTGAAGGCGCGCAAGCACAAGCTGATGGGCTTCGGCCACCGCGTTTACAAGAACTTCGACCCGCGCGCGAAGGTCATGCAGAAGACCTGCCACGAGGTCCTCGGCCAGCTGGGCATCAACGACCCGCTGCTGGAAGTGGCCATGGAGCTGGAAAAGATCGCGCTGAGCGATCCGTTCTTCATCGAGCGCAAGCTGTACCCGAACATCGACTTCTACTCGGGCATCACCCTGCGCGCGATGGGCTTCCCGACCAACATGTTCACCGTGCTGTTCGCCCTGGCCCGCACCGTCGGCTGGATCAGCCAGTGGAAGGAAATGTTCGAGGATCCGACCCGCAAGATCGGTCGTCCGCGTCAGCTCTACACGGGCTCGACCCAGCGCGACTACATCGACGTCGAAAAGCGCGGCTAAGCGCTTTTCCGGCTTCGGAAATGAAAAGGCCCCGGGAAACCGGGGCCTTTTTGTTTGTGGGATCTAGCTCCTCCCCGTGAAAAGGGGGGAGGTGGCGCGCTGCGGATACGCAGCGTGGCGGAGGGGGCAAGTGACAGAGCTCAGCGCCCAGTCCCGCCTCCCTCCACCGCGGAGCCTGTCCTCGGGCGCGCGCTTCGCGCGACCCGGGGGTGGTCCCCCTCCCCCGTTTCACGGGGAGGAGTTGTCTTCAGAACCTCAAGCCCACGATCAGGCCCGCATAGGTCTGGTCGTCGGCCATGCCGGTCTGCTTGAGGAACGTGCCCGAGGTGGTGTGGTTGACGATGCCGGTCACCGTCACGAACGGCGAGACCGCGTAGCTGGCGAAGGCGGCCTGACGCCAGCCGACATAGTGGGCCGTGCCTTCAAGACCGCCGCGCAGCACCTGGCCGCCCAGGCCGTAGAGGCCGTCCTCGTCGCTCTGGCGCCACAGCCCCGCCACCTGCAGGCCGGCGGTCAGCTTGGGCGCAGGCTTGAAGGTCAGCTGCGGCTGGATCGCCACCATGTTGGTGATGCCAAAGTCGGTGCGCAGCGAGATCGGCTGCGGGAACATCTGGGCGTACGAGTTCAGCTTGCCGTCATTGCGATCCTTGTCGCCGGAAGCGGCCTCCAGGCGCAGGCCCAGGCGCGGCGACCACGGCGCCTTGAAGGTGTAGCCGCCCATGGCCGAGACGTACCAAGCCGAGACGTCGAGATCGCGGTACGTGCCGTCCTGGTAGACGCCCTCCAGGTCGTAGTCCCATTGGCCGTAGCGACCGGCCAGGCGCGCCGAATAGGAGCCGCGGCGATCGCGGCCGCCGGTGACGCTGTCATAGACCGCGCCGCGCTTGTCGCTGTTGACGTAGAGCAGTTCCAGCTTGGGCGCCGTCGGTCCCTGCCCCAGCGTGCGCGAGGCGGTGACGCCGGCCAGGCGGTAGTCGAAGTTGGTGGCGTCGTCCCACGAGGTCTTGGCCTCGCGCAGGGCGTAGCCGTAGAAGGCGCCGCCGCTCCAGCCGCTTTTGCGGTCGACCAGCACGCGGGCCATGTCGAACGAGGTGCGGCTGTTGGCGCCCTCGCGCATGTCGAACAGGCGATAGGCGCCCAGGCCCAGTTCCTGGCGGCCGACGCGCAGGCGGACCTTGGCGTCGCCGACCTCGGCGTTGGCTTCCAGGAAGGCCTGGTGCAGGTCCCAGCGGCTGACCTCGATCGGCGGCTCGCCGCTGTCGAGATCGATGCTGCGGGCGTCCTGCACGTCGACGAAGGCGCGCAGGCGCGATCCCACGTGCAGGTCGGCCCACAGGCGGGTGCGGGTCTGGGCGTTGCCGTCCTCGTCCTGGGCGCCGCGGCCGAAGCGCTCGTTGCCGCGGTCTTCCAGGCGCAGGCGGAACTCGCCGCCGAGGCTGAGATAGCTGGTCTCGCCGACGGGGATGTATTTCAGCTTCGACCAGGGGGTGGCGCGCTTGGCCGGGTCGGCCAGGTAGCTCCAGTCCTCGTCGTGATTGATCAGCTTGAAGGCGGGCGCCTTGGTCACGGCCGGCGGCGGCACATTGCCGGGCGACGGGGCGTTCTGGGCGGGGATCGGGACGACCCGGTCGGCCGCTTGGCTTGGGGCCTGGGTGGCGATCGGGGCGTCGGCTACGGGCGCAAGCAAGGCGGCCGCGGCCACGGTGGTCAGCAGCATGGGTTTCCTCCAGAGGGCGCGGTTGGCTCCGCGCTCTTTGGTTCTTGGCTTTAGGGGATGGGTTTATTCGGCGTCGGGCTGGGCCGACGGGACGGCGGACTTGAAGGCGTCAAGCTCCAGGCAGGCGGCCTCGATGTCGGTCAGGCGGCTCCAGCGCAGGGGAACGCCGAAGCGTCGGGCGTTGCCCAGCTGCGGCACGAGCACCAGGTCGGCCAGGCCCGGCGCGTCGCCGAAGGCGAAGCGGCCAGAGCGGCCGGCCAGCAGCTTGTCGACCGCGTCGAGGCCTTCCTCGATCACCCCGGCCGCCCAGCCCTGGACGGCGGGCTCGTCGAGGCCGAGGTCACGCAGGCGGGCCAGCACCTTCAGGTTCTGCACCGGGTGGATGTCGCAGGCGATGGCCTGGGCGAGCGCCCGGACCTGGGCCTTGGCGAACGGGTCGGACGGCAGCAGCGGCGGCTCGGGATGGGTCTCGTCGAGATATTCGACGATGGCCAGGGACTGGGTCAGCACCCGGCCGTCGTCGAGGGCCAGGGCCGGCAGCAGGCCCTGCGGGTTGATCGCCAGATAGTCCGGCGCCCGCTGCTCGCCCCGACGCAGGTGGTGGAACACCTGGTCGGTGGCGAGGCCCTTGAGGCCCAGGGCGATCCGCACGCGCCACGACGCGGTCGAACGAAAATAGCCGTGCAGGATCATGGTGGTGTCAGACTCCGGACTTCTTGCGCACGCCGCCGAGAATGAAGACGGCGAGCGAGGCGATGAGGGCGGGAACCACGGCGGTCAGGATGATCGAACCGGGGGCCCACTTGTTGGCGAGGAGCGCGCCGCCCACGAGCGGGCCGACGATGGCGCCGACGCGGCCGACGCCCAGGGCCCAGCCCACGCCGGTGGCGCGGATGGCCGTGGGATAGACCGACGCGGCCAGGGCGTTGCAGCCGATCTGGGCGCCGACGACGCCGAAGCCCGACAGCGCGGCCCCGACCAGAAGCGTGGTCAGGTGCGTGCCGCCCAGGGCGATCACGGCGATGAAGGCCGCCGAGGCGGCATAGGCCGCGCCCAGCACGACGTAGGGGCTGAAGCGGTCGATCAAGCGGCCCAGGGCGATGGCGCCGACCACGCCGCCGAGGTTCAGGGTGGCGGTCGACAGGATGGCCATCGACAGCGGCAGGCCCGCGCCCTTCAGCAGGGTCGGCAGCCAGTTCACCAGGAAATACATGACGAGCAGGTTCATGAAGAACGCCACCCACAGCAGGCCCGTGACCGGCGCGCGCCCTTGCGTGAACAGCTGGGCGACCGAGAAGCCCTTGGGGGCCTCGGCCTGCTCGCTGCGCAGGTGCGAGACGAACTCGGCGGTCGAGGCGGCGGGATCGATGCGGCGGACGATCGGGGCGATCTTGCTCTCGGGCGCGCCCTTGGCGACCAGGAAACGCACCGACTCCGGCAGCAGGGCCATCAGCACCGGCACCAGCAGCAGCGGCAGCACGCCGCCGACCACGAACACCGAGTGCCAGCCGAACTGGTCGATCAGGCCGGTCGACAGCACGCCGCCGAGGGTCGAGCCCAGCGGGAAGCCGCAGAACATCACCGTCACCAGCGTGGCGCGCAGGCGCTCGGGCGCATACTCGCTGGTCAGGGCGATGATGTTGGGCATGGCCGCGCCCAGGCCGATGCCCGTGAGGAAGCGGTACATCAGAAGCTCGTTCATCGTGCCCGACGTCGCCGTCAGCAGCGCGAACAGGCCGAAGATCACGGTCGAGATCAGGATGATGGTCTTGCGGCCGAACTTGTCGGCGGCGGGGCTGAGCAGGAAGGCGCCGACGGTCAGGCCCAGGAGGCCCACGGCGAAGATCGGGCCGAAGGCGGCCGGGGTCAGGCCCCAGTCCTCGGCGATGCGTGGGGCGACATACGCGATGGCTTGCGTGTCGAACCCGTCGAGCATGGCGATGACGGCGCAGAGGGCGGTGACGCCGAACTGCAGCGAACCGAACTTCGCCCGGTCGACGACGGCGTTGCCCGCCGTCGCTTCAAGAGTAGCCATTGTCGTTTCCTCTAAGAGGGGGCGGCTCTGTTGGCCGCTCCCCTCGTCCCTAGTCTTGGTGTGTCGCGATCAGGCCGCGGGCGGCCCGACCGTGATGTTCAGCGGGGCCAGGCCCTCGATGGTGACGACCATGGCGTCGCCCTCGACCACGGCGCCGACGCCGGCGGGGGTGCCCGTGTAGATCAGGTCGCCCGGCTCGATGCGGTAGAGGCCCGAGAGGTAGGCGACGATGTCGGCCACCGGCCAGATCAGGTCGGCGAGGTCGGCCTGCTGCTTGGTCTGCCCGTTCACCGTCAGCTTGATCTCGCCCTTGGTCGGATCAAAGCCTTCGCCGGCCTTCTGGATCAGGCCCAGCGGCGAGGACTGCTCGACGTTCTTTCCGGTGTCCCAGGGGCGGCCCTGGGCGCGGGCTTCCAGCTGCAGGTCGCGGCGGGTCATGTCCAGGCCGGTGGCGTAGCCCCAGACGTGGTCCAGGGCGTCTTCCACGGCGATGTCGCGGCCGGTCTTGCCGATGGCGACGACAAGTTCGGCCTCGTAATGAAAGTCCTTGGTCTTCTGCGGATAGGCGATGGTCGCGCCGTCGGGCACGACGGTCTCGGCCCAGGCGGTGAAGAAGAACGGCGGCTCGCGGTCGGGATCGCGACCCATCTCGCGGGCGTGGGCGGCGTAGTTGCGGCCGACGCAGAAGATGCGGCGAACCGGGAACTGCTCACCGGTGGAGGTGGCGGCCAGGACCGGCGCCTGGGGTTCGAAGATCAGGCTCACAGGTTTTCTTCCTTGTAGAGGTTCAGCTTTTCCTGGCAGGCCTTGTCGGAGTAGCCGAACAGGACGAGCTGGCTTTGGGCCTTGAAACGGACCGTCTTCCACGACGGGACGACGAGGATCTCGCGGGGGGCAAGGGCGATGGTCTCGCCCTCGACGACGGCCTCGCCCTCACCTTCCACGACCACGAAGATCGTGCCGTCGGTGGAGCGGCGGTCGCGGGTCTCGAACCCGGTCGGCATCAGCCGCACATGCGCCGAGATCGTCGACATGATCGGCCCGCCGTTGACGGGGTTGAGGAACTCCAGCGCGTGGCCCAGGTGCGGATCGATTTCCGCGCCCTTGGCCATGGCGTCCAGCGCCGGCCGCCACTCCGCATAGGGATAGTGGAACAGCGGCTGGTGGGCCGGACGGCGGTCGGCCGTATGCCCCTTCAGCGGACGCATGTTGCGGCCGTAGCGGTTGAGGCTGTCGCCGGCCGGGACCTGCTCGGGGAACTGGTCCTCGGCATAGCCCTCGGCGAAGCTGGCGTCGAAATGGCGGACGGTGGGGATGTCCAGGCCGTCGAGCCAGATCATCGGCTTAGCCGTCGGGTTGCCGTGGTCGTGCCACTGGCCGCCGGGGGTCAGAACCAGGTCGAAGGGCCGCATCACGGCCTTCTCGCCGTCCACCGAGGTGTAGGCGTCCTCGCCTTCCAGCACGAAGCGCAGCGCGCACTGGGCGTGGCGGTGGGCGGGCGCGATCTCGCCCGGCAGGATCAGCTGCAGGCCGGCGTAGAGGCTCGGCGTGATGCTCGACAAACCGCCGAGCCCCGGGTTTTCCAGGATCAGCACACGCCTTTCGGCCTGCTTGGCGCTGATCAGGTCGCCGGCCCGCATCAGGTAGTCCCGGGCGCTGTCATAGGACCACTTGTGGACCTTGGCCGGCGAGTCCGGCTGGGGCAGCACCAGGGCGCTCAACTTTTCCCAGAGCGGATAGAGGCCTTCGGGCTCCATCTGCTCGTACAGCGCCTCGAGCTGGCTGCGCTGGTCGTTGCGAAGCACCGTCTCCATCAGGCGGCTCCCGGCAGGCCGACATGCAGCAGGCCGCCTTCCAGCTTCACCGGGAAGGTGCGCACGGCGACCGAGCACGGCGCGCCGACGGCGGCGCCGGTCTTGACGTTGAACGTGCCCTGGTGGAGCGGGCATTCGATCAGCTCGCCGTCGAGGAAGCCGTCGGCCAGGCTGGCCTGGCCGTGGGTGCAGAGGTCGGCGGTGGCGTAGTATTCGCCGTCGACGGCGTAGAGGGACACCTTCAGGCCGCCGACCGTGGCGGCGGCGACGCCGAACTCTTCGAGGTCGGAGGGCGGAACGGCGGGCGCCCAGGTCAGCGCCACGTTGTCGATGACGTCGGTCATACGGGGTACACCAAGCTGTTGGGGAGCATTTCGGAGTCGAAGACCACCACGCGCTCGGCAAAGCGCAGGCGGCCCTCGTCGGCCACGATCAGGTCGTGGCAGACCGCCGACAGGACGATCTCCGAAGGCTTGTCGATCAGGGTCTGGACGAGCAGCAGGTTGTGGCGCGTGCGCACCCCGCCGGTCTCTTCGCCGACAATGCGCGGGGCGGTCGGGAAGCGACGGTAGTAACGCGGCGCGTACATCTGGGTGCGGGTCAGGCCCGTCACCCGGTCCTTCAGCATGCCGCGGCTTTCGGCCTGCATGGTGCTGAGGGTGTAGCCGGCCTCGAAGTTCTCGCGCGGGATCACCCGATAGAGGCAGTCCTGCATGAAGAACTCTGGCCAGTCGTGCAGCCGCACCTCGTCCAGGGTTGCGTAGTAGTCGTCATAGAGGTCGCGGATCGCATCGCGCGTGATCGCGGCCGGACGGTCGGTCAGGGTCGTGCTCACAGGCCCATCACCTTTCGCCAGTAGCGGTACATGCCGCGCACGGCCGTTTCGGTGACCTGGTGGTCGGTGCTCTCGATGGCCCGCCCGCCCATCTGCAGGATCATGTGCGCGTCGGGAGACGGGGTGGCGCCCTGCTGGGTCATCTCCAGCACCTCGCCATCGTCGGCCGAGACGAAGCCGGCCGGGCCGAAGAGGTTGGCCTGGCGCGTGCGGCGCAGGCGCATCTCCGGGGTGTCGTCGGCATAGCACCAGTGAGTCCAGTGGAAGTCGAACCCGTCCGGGCCCTTGGGCACGATCTGGCGCGTGGTCAGCGAGTTGACCTGCTGCTGCAGGATCACGCTGGGGAAGATGGTGATCATCCCCACGGTCTCTTCACCGGGGAACTCCTGCACCACGTCCATGACGCGGGGATCCTCGAGCACCAGGTCGCCCTGGAAGTTGCGGATGTCGGCCATGGCCTCGGTCTTTTCCTGCTCGCCCTTGCGCGAGATCAGGATGCCGTGGCGGCCCTCGTCGTCGATATCGACGGCCGACTTCTGGTCGGCGCGGAACAGGCCGAAGGTGGCGAAGAACACGTGCAGCAGGCCCGCGTGGTACGGGTCCTTGATGTTCTCCTGCATCTGCTTCCAGTTGGCCGGAATGTGCTGGCGGTTGTAGCCCAGCACTTCCAGCTTCCGGCCGTCATAGACGCGCGTGTAGTGCTTCCAGAACTTCTCGCCGAGATAGTCGCGGAAGGCTGGGGTCTCTTCGGAGAAGGTGGCCCAGACGACGCCGTTGACTTCCTCGACGCGCAGCTTGGTCAGGCCGTTCTGCTTCAGGTCGAAGTCGGCCGGCATGCCGCCCTGGCGCTTGACGCCCCGGCGGAACGGCACGCCCTGCAGGTCGCCGTTCAGGGCGTACGACCACTGGTGATACGGGCAGATCAGCTCCTCCGAATGGCCGAAGCGCGCCTGGCAGAACTTCACGCCCTTGTGGGCGCAGCGGTTCTCCACGACCGAGATCTCGTTCTCGGCGCTGCGCACCATGACGACCGGACGCTCGCCGAGGGTGGCGGTCTTCCAGTCGCCGACATTGGGGATTTCGCACTCCAGGCCGACGTACAGCCAGTGCGGGCCGTACCAGATCTTGCGCAGTTCCTCGGCGTAGATCTCGGGGTCGGAATAGACCCAGTACGGGACGGCGGCATCCGCATCGACGGGCCACAGGCGGCCTTCCGGGGGACGAACGGGGATGGTCATGGGCAGCTCCCAGACGGTGGTCGAAGCGGCGATCTCACGTCGCCATTGACCCTCACCCTGTCGTGGGTTTTGATCCATGTCAAATGCATTGCATAATATGCAACGCGAGAGGAAGCACACGCCATGGAACAACGCATCGTCGTAGTCGGCGCCGGACATGCCGGCGGAGCCGCCGCCATCACCTTGAGAGAATTGGGTTTTTCGGGAGCGATCACGCTGGTCGGCGAGGAGGCCGAGCCCCCGTACGAACGCCCCAGCCTCTCCAAGGAGTACCTGTCGGGCAAGGATGGCGCCCCCGTCTACCTCGCCGAGGAATCCCGCTGGGCCGAGCTGGGCGTCGACCTGCGGCTAGGAGTCGCGGCGGCCGCGATCGACCGCGAGACCCGCACCGTGACGCTCTCGGATGGAAGCGCCCTGCCCTATGACCAGCTGATCCTGGCCACCGGCGGCGCGCCTCGAGAGCTGCCCTTCCCTGCTCATCCCAGGATCTTCCCGCTGCGCACGACCGGCGACGCCAAGGCCATCGCGGCGGCGGCGAAACCCGGCGGCCGCGCCGTGGTGATCGGCGGCGGGGTGATCGGGCTGGAGACGGCCTCGACGCTGCAGGAGCTTGGCCTCACCGCCATCGTCATCGAGACCGGCCAGCGTCTTCTGGGCCGCAACGTGCCCGGAGACGCAGCCGACTGGCTGGCCGCCGCCCATGCCCGGGTCGGGGTGGAGATTCGCCTCGGCCGCTCGGTGGCCGCCATCGAGCCGGGCGAAGAGACGCTCACCGTGCGTCTCGACGACGGCCAAAGCCTGGAGGCCGACCTGGTGGTCGTCGGCATCGGCATCACGCCGCGCGCGGAACTGGCCGAGGCCGCCGGCCTGCCGGTCGGCGCCGGCGTGCTGGTCGACGAGGCCTATCGCTCGATCGGCGATGCGAACATCTACGCCATCGGGGATCTGGCCCTCCGCCGGTTCGGCGACGCGGCCGCGCCGCAGCGCATGGAGACCTGGGCCCACGCCCAGAGCTCGGCCCGCGCCGCGGCCCTGGCGATCCTGGGCCAACCGGCCGAAACGGAACCCACGCCATGGTTCTGGACCGCCCAGTGCGGCCACAACCTTCAGATCCTGGGCGATCCGGCCGCCGGCGACACGGTCGTGGCGCGCGGCGAGGCTGTGAGGCTCTACCTGCGCGACGGTCTCCTGGTGGGCGCGGCCTGCCTTGACCAGCCCCGCGACTTCGCCTCGGCTCGCCGCCTGATCGGCAAGCCACTGAAGGCCGAGCTGGCCGGGGATCCGGGAACGGACCTGCGCAAGGCGGCGGCCTGAAAACCCCTCTAGCTCGTCATCCCGGCCGAAGCTCCGCGCAGCGGGGCGTAGAGCCGGGACCCAGGGGCGGCCCGCAATGCCTCAGCCGCCCGCGCCCGGCGGTGAGTTCAGGCGCCGCGCCCAGTCCCCTGGGTCCCGGATAAGCGCTTCGCGCTTTCCGGGATGACGACGGATTGTGTGCTGAATTCCGACCTGGTCAAACCACCGGGCGGCGGCCGCCGATGGTGGTGGTCACCTGGTCGCAGACGGCGGCCAGGGCCCGGCGGACCTCGTCGTCGCGGTCGGGCACGAAGGCGTCGGTGGCCAGCACCGTGGCGGTGACGACGGCCTCGCCCTGCAGGTCGAAGATCGGCAGGGCCGTGGCCCGCAGGCCCGGGATCAGCGAGCCGGAGATCGCCGAATAGCCGGTCTGGCGCACGCGCCGGCGCAGGGCCTCGACGTCGACGGGCGCCAGGCCGCGCTCGGCCTGCGTCTCGCGCTCGACCATGTGGCGGGTGTGGCTTTCGGGACGGAAGGCCAGGAACACGTGGCCGGTAGCCGAGCGCAGCAGCGGCAAGGACGAACCGACCATCAGCGAGGTCGCCACCGGCGGCGAGCCCATGGCCCAGCGCACGACGATTGGCCCGCTGGGGCCCAGCGCGGCGATCTGCACCGTGCGGCCGGTCTCGCGCGAGAAGACGGTGATGGCCTCGTCTGCCTCGCGGAAGGCGTCGACCCGCGCCAGGGCGCCGAGACCCAGGCGCAGGGCGCCGGGGCCAAGGTCGTAGCGGCCGGTCGCCGCGTCCTGCCGAGCCATGCCCGAGGCGACCAGGCTGGCCAGGTAGCGGTGGGCTTGCGAAGCCGACAGGTCCGAGGCCTGGGCGATCACGCCCAGGGCGGCCGGGCCGTCCAGCGTCGCCAGCACGTCCAGCACCCGCAGGCCGATGCCGACCGACTGGATGCCTGAACGCTGCTTGGAATCCTGGTCGGTCACTGGCTGGGTCCTGCGCTGGGAAGCGATTGAACCCGATGATGAAACGCCAGGGCCCCGACTCGCAAGGCGTCGGGGCCCCTTAGGTGTTCATAGATGCGAACTGATCGCAGAAACTACTTCACCAGCGGAACCCGCATGGCCAGGACCTCGCGGCTGCGGCGGGTGATGCCGTACAGCATGCCCTTGTCGCTTTCGTCCCAGTCGATGGCCTGGCCCTCGGCCTCCATGCCGATGGTGTCGAGATGGTCGAGCACCCCGCCGCCCATCGGCAGCTGCATCACATAGAGCTCGGGCAGGTCGTGGCCGCTGAGATAGAGCCTGCCGTCCGGGCCCCAGCCGCCGCCGGAAATGCTCATCGGCTTGATCTTCTCCAGCACGCTGGCCGGCAGGGCCCAGGCCTCGAGGCGCCGCCACTGGTCGTCGAACTTGACCAGCGTGGTGTGGCGGTGGTCGCGCGGAGGCTCGCCGCCCTTGGCGTCGTAGTTGGCGAACATCGCCCACCAGGCGCCGTCGTGGCGGTCGACCCAGGTGATCGAACCCGTGCCCAGGCCCAGCGAGATGCTGCGCTTGTGGGCCAGGGTCATGGGGTCGAAGACCTCGACCGTGCTGACATGCGGCACAGCGGGGAAGTTGGAACTGGCGCAGACCAGCTCCCTGGCGATCACCGCGCACGAATTGATGTGCGGGAAGCGGGCCTTGTCGCCGGTCCACTCGGCGCGCTTCTCGCCGGTCTTCTTGTCGAAGCGGACGATGCGCCAGTTGCTGACGGAATAGACGTCGCTGGGTCCAGCGGCGGCGCCCTGGCTGGCGCCGGCGTCGTAGCGGCGGACGGTCTGCGCCTTGCGGGCCGGCGCCGCGGAGACCGCGGGAGCCTCCGCCTGCATGGCCAGGGCCGCGATGAGTTCCAGGATCATGATCGGTCTCCCTGCCTTCTCTCCTAGAAGCTGACCGCCGCGCCAACCCAGTAGGTGCGGCCATAGTTGGCCCATTCCTGCAGGTAGCCGCGACCGGGGCCGGTGACTTCCTGGCGGCCGGTGTTGGAGAGGTTCTGGCCCTCGACGAACACAGTGTAGTGGTCGGCGAAGCGCCAGGACAGGCTGGCGTCGAATACGTGGCGGCCCTTCCAATACTGGTCGGAATTGGGGTTGGCGTCGTTGATCGTCTCCAGCTGGCCGCCGATGTAGTTGTGCGAGATCCGGGCCTCGAACGGGCCGCGCTGGTAGTAGATCGACTCGTTGGTGGTGATCTCGGGCTGCTGGAACAGGCCGGTGACACGCGGGCCGGCCGAGGTCAGGAAGGTGAACTCGGTGTCCAGCCAGGTGACGTTGCCGTTGAAGCCGAAGCCGTCGAACGGCGCAGGCAGGAAGGTGAAGGCCTGCTGCACGGCGAACTCGACACCGTTGATCTTGGCCGTCTCGGCGTTGCGCGGGGTCGAGACCAGCACGGTCTCCGGACCCCGGCCCACATCGAGGGTCTCGGTCGAGCTCAGCGTGAAGATCTCGTTCTTGATGTCCTTGCTGAACACCGCCAGCGAGACCATGCCGTCGGTCGGATAGAACTCGACCGACAAGTCCAGCCCCTTGCTCTCGCGCGCCTTCAGGCCCGGATTGCCGCGCGACAGGGTCGGCTGGCTGCCGTCGAAGTTCAGGGTCTCGGTGGCGGCCAGCGAGCCGTAGTCGGGGCGGCCGATGGTGTTGGTCCAGGCGGCGCGGACGATCCAGTTGTCGGCCGGCTTCCACTGCACGTGCAGGCTGGGCAGCCAGTTGTCGTAGGAGCCGTCGTTGCTGGTGGGCGTCAGCACGCCGCCGGTGTTGCGGATGGCGCTGGACGAGACCTTGGTGTGCTCGTAGCGCAGGCCGCCCAGCACGGTGACGTCGCCGAACTGGTAGCTGGCCTGGCCGTAGCCGGCGTAGATGTCCTCGTCGACGCCGTAGTTGCCGGTGGGCGCGGCAGCGGTGGTGGTGAAGCGGTCGCGATTGGCCTTGAAGAAGGCCATCGCCTCGGCCGCGCCGATGCGCGGGTTCAGGCGGTAGCGGCCGGCGATCAGCTGGTCGGGACCGGACGTATCCACCTCGGCCAGGGTGTAGGTGAAGCCCGTGCCGGCGCGGTAGTTGACCTGGCTGTTGGTGAAGTCGCGCTTGGTCGAGCGCAGCACGCCGCCGACCTTGGCCTTCCAGGCGCCGTCGTCGTCGAACGCCAGGTTGAAGCGGGCCTGGCTGGTCTTCTCGTCGGTCTTGGTCAGGGCGTCACGGTGCTGCTGCAGCACGTAGTTGGCCGGATTGCGCATCGCCGCCTCGTTGGTCGAGGTGAAGATCGGGAACAGCGGGTTGGTCGTGTCGTAGGTGAAGCCGTAGTTGGCGCCCTGGGCGTCGACGGTCCGGAACTCCACCGAGTGGTTGGGCACCTCGAGGCCGGCCTGCGAGTAGACGAGGTCGCCGTCCAGCTTCCACTGCGGGGCGAAGCTCCAGGCGAAGCCCGTGCGGGCCATGCCGATCTCGCGCTTGGTGATCGGCTGGTTCAGCTGGATGATGCCGCGGCCGCGGGCGAAGCTGCCGCTGGTGGCGGTCTGGTTCGCGACGTTGCCCAGCGGCTCGATGCGGTACTCGATGCGCTCCTCGTCGTCCTCCATGCGCGAGAACAGGGCCGAGGCCTCCCAGCGGAAATCGTCGGTCGGGCGGTACTCGACCTTGCCGTTCACGCCGCTGCGCTGCTTGGTGTTGTTGTACCAGAACAGGCGAAGCTGGGTCGGCACCTGGATGCCGTTGCCGTTGGCCGCGCCCGACAGCACCGGCGCGCCGGCGGCGGTGTATTCGCGCACGCTGGGATCGGCGGCCTCGACCTGCGGGATGTCGTAGTCGAGCTGTTCGTGCGAAGCGCCGATGACCACGCCCCACTGGTCTTCCGAACCGAAGGTGCGGCCGGCGGCGAAGGCCAGGCGGTAGGAAGGCTTGTCGTTGCGCACGTCGCCGTGGCGCTCGTAGCTGCCATAAGAGGCCATGCCGTTGAAGAACGGCCGGCCCGCGTCGAAGGCGCTGCGGGTGGTGACGTTGATGACGCCGCCGATGGCGTTGCCGTCGTTCTCGGGCGTGACGGTCTTGATGACCTCCAGGCGGCCGGCCATCACCGAGGGCACGATGTCCATCGGCACGGTGCGGCCGCTCTCGTCGACCGAGGCCACCAGGGCGCCGTCGATGGTGGTGCGGTTGTAGGTCGAGCGCAGGCCGCGGATGACCGGGAAGCGCGGCTCGCCCTGGTCTTCCATCACCGAGATGCCGGGGATGCGGCGCAGGGCGGCGGCGGTGTTGTGGTCGGGCAGCTTGCCGATGTCGTCGGCCGAGACGACGTCGGACACCACGAAGGCGTCGCGCTTGACGGCGATGGCGGCGCGTTGGGCCTCGCGCTGACCGGTGACGATCACCTCCTCGACGGCGTTGGGCGCCTCGTCCTCGGCCGCGTGGGCGAGCAGCGGCGCCGACAGGGCGCTGGTGGCGAGCAGGCCGGCGATCAGGCGGCTGGCGGCGAACGGCTTGGACATGTGGACCCCTCTGGCAAACGCGAGGGGCGCTTAGGGTGACGCCGTGACACCGGCGCTACATTTGGATGTCAGTCGGAAACACGAAAGACGACAGTGCGGTGACGTCGCACGCCCAGATCGTCTGGAAACCGCTTTCCGTAAGGGTCACGCGCCGCTGGAGCGAGCGTGGCGCCCCGGCATCGGTCCCAGCCCATTTTTTGCCGGAAGGAGATCGCCGCTCGCCTGGCGCACAACCTATTCGCGGCCCGGCAACCGTGACAACCCGAGGCTGCATGAAGGGAATCGCCTTTCCGGTTGGTCCGGAGGGCCAGCGCAGGCCGGCCCTCCGAAGGTCTCACCAGCTGTAGCGCAGCGTCGCCGTCACCGTGCGGGCGGAGCCGAAATAGCAGCTGTTGTTGAACGGACAGGCCGAGATGTGGCGCTTGTCGAAAAGGTTGGCGGCGTTCAGCGCGGCCTCCCAGCCCTTCAGCTCGGTCTTGGCCGCGCCCAGGTCGTAGCCGACCAAGGCGTCGACCAGGATGAAGCCGTCGGTGTGGAAGCGCTGGAAGGTGGTGACGTTGTTGATCACCGCATAGCTCGTCGTGCCGTCCGAGCCGCCGACATAGCGCAGGCCGCCGCCCAGGCGCAGGCCCGCCGCCGGCCCCGTGGCCCGGCCTGCGCGGCCCAGGTCGTACGAGACGAAGGTCGAGGCGCCCCACTCCGGCACGCCCAGCTGGCGGGTGCCCGTGGTGGTCGGCGTGCCGCTGTTGGTGGCGGTGGCCGCGACGGCCGGCGCGCCCTGGGTGATGATCGCGTCGGTGTAGCTGAGCGCGGCCACCACGTTGAGGCCGCGCGAGACCTCGCCCCGGCCTTCCAGCTCGACGCCGCGCACCCGGACTTCGCCGATCTGGATCTGCGAATTGGCCGGGACGCCGTTCGTGCCGCCCTGCGGATCGGCGACCGGAACCTTGCGGCGCTCCAGCTGGTAGGCCGACAGGGTGAACAGCGCGGACGTGCCCTTTGGCTGGTACTTCAGGCCGCCCTCGAGCTGGCGTCCGGTGACCGGAACGAAGGCCTCGCCCTGCCAGGTCGAGCCGGCCTGGGGCTCGAAGGATTCCGAATAGCTGACATAGGACGCCAGGCCCGCGCCGAGGTCGTAGAGCCCGCCCAGCCGCATGGTGAAGGCGTTCTGTTCCAGCGTGCTGGAAGTGTTGTTCTTCTTGTTGTCGGTGACCTGCTCGTACCAGTCGTAGCGGCCGCTGGCGATCAGCTGCAGCCGGCCGATGGTCATCTGGTCCTGCGCGTAGAGGCCCTTCTGCTCGCGGCGGCTGTAGGTGTTCACATAGGCCGACGACAGGACCGTCAGGTCCATGCTGGGCAGCGTGCCGCCATAGGTCGGGGCGAACAGCGACAGGTTGGGGATGCTGGTCAGCGGATTGCTGGTCTGGCCGGTGTTGAACTGCTGGAAGTTCTCGCCGGTGATCTTCTGGTAGTCGAAGCCGGCCAGCACCTGGTGCTTGATCGCGCCGGTCTCGAAGCGGGCGCTGACCTGGTTGTCGAGGGTCAGGGTGTCGAAATCCTCGTCGGCGCCGCCGCCGCCCCGGATGATCGTCGAATAGTCGCTGTTGCGGGCCGCGCCCACGCCCGTGGTGGCGAAGCCGCCGACATAGAGCTGGCGGTAGGACAGCTTGTTGTTCTGGAAGCGGGCGTTCGAGCGGAAGGTCAGGTGCTCGTTGAAGTCGTGGCGGAAGAAGGCCGCCAGCGACCCGGCCTTGTGGTCGTAGCGCTCGTAGCCCGGATCGCCGGTGTTGATCTCGCGCGGCAGCTTGCCGAAGGGATTGGGCAGCACCGAGCCATAGGCCGGAACGCCCGAATAGCCGCCGCCGCTGGGCGAGCGCTGATAGGCGCCCACCAGCGTCAAGCTGGTGTCGGCCGTCGGTTCGAAGGTCACCATCGGGCTGACGTGATAGCGCTCGCTGAAGGTGCCGTCGGTCATGCCGTCGCCCTTCTGCCAGCCGGCCAGCACGCGGCCCAGCCACTTGCCCTGGCTGTCGAGCGGCGCGTTGACGTCGACGGCCGCCCGGCGGGTGTCGAAGTTGCCCAACTGGCCTTCGATGCGGCCGAAGCTGCCCTCCTCCGGCAGCTTGCTGGCCAGGTTCACGAGGCCGCCGGGCGTGGAGTTGCCGTAGAGCACCGAGGCCGGGCCCTTGACGATGTCGATGTGGTCGATCCGGTTGAAGTCGATCTGCGGCGTCGAATAGGGCCCGGCGATCAGGCGCATGCCGTCCAGGAACACGCCCGGCGCGAAGCCGCGCACCACCAGCTGGTCATAGCGCGTGACCATGCCGCCGCGCTGGTTGGGCGAGACGCCGGCGACGAAGCCCAGGGCCTGGTTGATCGACTGCACGTTGCGGCGCGAAAGCTCGTCGCCATCGATCACGGTGATGCTCTGGGGGGTCTCGATCAGGGCGGTCTCGGTCTTGGTGCCGGCGGCCGCGCGGCGCGCCTTCAGGCCGGTCACCTCGACCCGCTCGACGGTGTTGGAATCGGTGTCGGCGTCCTCGGCCCAGGCGGCGGTCGCGCCCAGTCCCTGCAGCGCCGCCGCGGCGGCGACGGTCACGGCCAGCCCTCGCAAGACCCCGGCGTTGGCGTTCGCGCCACGCGCGGTTTTGGAACGGATGACCATGAGGACTCCTCGTCAAGATTGTCGATAGGATTGATAATGAGTTGCAACTATCGAAACGAGTTGTTAGGCGCAAGCCAACTTTCGGAGGTTGCGTGAACAACGATCGATCAGCGAAACAGCCGGCCGCATGGCCCGGCGTCGCGCGGATGACCGCCCGCGCCTTCACCGCCCTGTTCGGCGGCTATGCGGCCGCCGCGGCGCTGGCCTCGCTGCTGGCCCGCCTGCTGCCGATCGCTCCGGCGGAAGCCTCGGCCTGGGGCATGATCCTGTCGTTCCTGGTCTTCGCGGGCCTTGCCCTGTGGGCCTTCCACGAGCGGCGCCTGGCGATCGTGGCCGCGGTGCTGTGGGGCTCGGCGCTGGCCGCCGGCGCAGCGGTGATCCTGCTGGGAGCCCGAGCGTGAACGTGCGACCGACCTTCCCCGCCCCTGCCCCGCCCGTGCGGGCCCTGCGCCAGTCGATGGCCTGGATCCACGCCTGGCTGGGCCTGCTGGCCGGCTGGATCCTGTTCGCCATGTTCCTGACCGGCACGGCCAGCTATTTCCGGCCCGAGATCACCCAGTGGATGCAGCCGGAGCTGCGCTCGGCGTCCGTACCCGCCGATCAGGCCGCCCAGGCGGCCATCGGGCACATGCAGGCCACGACGCCCGACGACCAGCAGTGGTTCATCTATCTGCCCGACGACCGCACGGCCGTGACCCGGGTGTTCGCCCGCGCCAAGCCCAATCCCGAGAAGCCGCCGGCCCGCCGCCCCGAACTGAAGCTGGACCCGGCCACCGGCCAGGCGCTGGAGGCCCGCGACACCCGCGGCGGCGAGCACTTCTATCGCTTCCATTTCCAGCTCCAGCTGCCGCACCCGTGGGGACGCTGGCTGGCCGGGGTCTGCGCCATGTTCATGCTGGCGGCGATCATCTCGGGCGTGATCACCCACAAGCGGATCTTCGTGGACTTCTTCACCCTGCGCTGGCGCAAGGGTCAGCGCAGTTGGCTGGATGCGCACAACGCCTCGGCGGTGCTGGCCCTGCCCTTCCACGCCATGATTACCTACACCGGCCTGATCACGCTGGTGGCGATGTATATGCCCTGGCCGGTGAAGGCCAACTTCGACAAACCCGACGCCTTCACGGCCGCCGCCTATGGCGCGCCGGCCGAGGCCAAGGCTTCGGGAACGCCGGCGCCGCTGCTGCCGGTCGGTCCGATGATCGAGGCGGCAGGACGGGCCTGGAGCGGCGACGCCCCGCGCACCGTGGTCATCCGCAATCCGGGCGACGCGGCCTCGACCGTCACCCTGCTGCGCGCCACTGGCGGCCGGCTGAACGCGCGGCCGGACTCGATCACCTTCTCCGGCGCGACGGGCAAGGAGCTGTCGCGCTCGCCCTCGCCCGGTCCGGCGATCGCCACGGCCGGCGTGATGCTGGGCCTGCACCTGGGCCATTTCGCCAGCCCCGCCCTGCGCTGGATCTATTTCCTGCTGGGCCTGACAGGCGCGGCCATGGTCGGGACGGGTCTCGTTCTCTGGGTGGTCAAGCGCCGCAAGCCGAACGCCGCCCCGTTCTTCGGGCTGAAGCTGGTGGAGCGGCTGAACATCGGGGCCATCGCCTGCCTGCCCAGCGGCATGGCCGCCTATCTGCTGGCCAACCGCCTGATCCCCGCCGACCTGCCCGGCCGCGCGGAGCTGGAGGTCAAGGCGATGTTCTGGACTTGGTTCGGCCTGGCCGCGGTCTCGCTGCTGCGCCCAGCCCGTCGCGCCTGGATCGAGACGCTTGGCCTGGCGACGCTGGCCTTCGCCGCCCTGCCGGTGGTCAACGCCGTGACCACCGACCGCGGACTGCTCGCCAGCCTGCGCACCGGCGACTGGCTGTTCGCCGGCTTCGACCTGGCCATGCTGGCGATCGCCGCCCTGTGCGGCCTGGCCGCCTTCAAGGCCTCGCGCAAGCCGCAGCCGCCCAAGCAGAAGGCGCCCGCCCGCGCGCCCGCAACGGCCAGTTCCAAGCCGGCGCCGGTCAAGGAGAGCGTCGATGCCCTATGAAAGCGGCCTGATTAGCTTCGCGGCCTTCACCTGCCTGGCCCTGGCCATGAAGAAGCATAGGTCGGGGCTGGAGCCCCTGGCCCTGCCTTCGGAGCGGATCCTGCGGGTCCTGGGATGGTGCCTGCTGGCGCTGTCGGCCGCCGTGGCCGTCTTCCGGCTGGGACCGGCCTTGGGTGTCACCGTCTGGGTCGGCCAGATGTGCGTGGCGGCCGCCCTGCTGGTGCTGCTGCTGTCGTGGCGGCCGAAGGCGGCGACGGCGCTGGCGGGCGTCGGCCTGATCTGCGCGCCGTTCCTCGCCTTTCTCTGATCGGCTGATCAGAACCGCCGCCGGACGGCCACCTCGACCGTGCGCGGCTCGCCATAGATCATCGAGGTGGCCGTCACCGCCGGGGTGATCGCGCCGCCGCCGGCCGCGTAGACCTCGTCGAAGAGGTTGCGCACGGCCAGCGTCAGGGTCAGGTCGTCGCGGCGGGGCGGTTGGACGGTGAGGCCCGCGCCGGCGACGGCGAACGCCTTCTGCATGCCGTTGCTGTCGTGCGCGCGCTCGACATAGCGCACCCGCCCGCTCTGGAAGAGGTCGCCCCACAGGGTCCAGCGCCCCCGCAGATCATTGTCGACCAGCCGCCAGTCGGCTGTCAGCCGCGCCGTATAGGGCGGTGAATAGGAGAACCGCAGGGAGCCCGGATCGGTCGGCGTCAGGCCGGCCAGCAGGGTCGGCACGGTCAGGGCGGTGAACCGCGCCTCGGTGAGCGTCGCCGAGGCCGACAGCGTCAGACGCCGCGTCCACTGGCCGCGCCAGCCCAGCTCCAGGCCGCTGATCGTCGCCGAGCCGGCGTTGATGATAAGGTTGGGCGGGTCGTTGGCGGCAATGCCGTCGCCGTCGAAGTTCTCGGCCGGAAACAGGGCCCGCTGGATGTCGCGCGACCAGCCCCGGAACAGGGCCGCGTCGATGCGATGGCGCCAGTCGCCCGCGCCGCCGGCCCATTTGAGACCCAGCTCGACGTCGGTCAGGCTTTCGGGCGCATAGACCTGATAGGCCTCGAGCAGCGGCCCGAAGTTGGGCGCATTGACCCCGCCGGCTCGGTAGCCCCGACGGCTGACGGCGTAGAGGGTGAGGTTCGGTCGCCCGCGCCAGGTCAGCCCCAGGGTCCAGGTCGGCGCCGAGGACTGGGCCCGGCCGGCCTCGCCGCAGGCGGCCTCGGAGATGTCGGCGGCCGGGGCGGCCACCCGCACCTGACAGGCGCTGGAGACGTCTCGGGTGTAGCGCAGGCCGGCCTCCACCTCGAAGCCCGCGCCCAGACGCCGCGTGGCGTCGAGGAAGCCGGCCAGGCTCTCGCCGCGCCGGTACTGGAACTCGACGCGGGCGGGGTTGGTCGGGGTCACCACGCTGGCCCACAGGGTGCGCTGCACGCCGACGGGCGCGGTCGACATGTAGAACAGGCCAGCCTGCCAGCCGCCATCCTGATCCCCGCCGCTGGCCCGCACCTCCTGGGTGAACTGGCCAAGGTCGATGTGGCGGACGATCTGGTTCAGCGGCAGCGGCGAGCCGTCGCTGTCCAGGGCGCTGTCGAGCACGCTGCGCCGATAGGCCGTGACCGAGCGCACGTTCAGCCCGCCCTCGCGCCAGTCGAGCCGCAAGGTGGCCCCGTCGTTGCGACGGTCCGAGCGCGGGGGAAGGTCGATGTCGGTGGCGCGGGTCCCGCGCGCCCTCTGCCGGGAGAGAGCGATGTCGATGTCGCAGCCGGCCATGCCGCAGTCGAAATAGGGCGCGGCCTCGGGCGTGCGGCCGTTGCCGCCGCCAGTGACGTCCGGCGGATTGGGATAGCTGCCCGACAGGATGGCGGCGCTGCCGGTCTCCCAGGCCCGGAACCCATCGAGCACCAGAAGGGCCGACAGTGGTCCGGCAGGCTTCCAGGCCAGCGACAGGCGGACGGCGGCCTGGTCGCGGTCGTCGAGGTCGCCGCCGGCGCCAAGGTTTTCGACCACGCCGTCGCGCTTGAGGCCGTAGGCGGCCAGTCGCACCGCCACCGGCGCGCCTGCCGTGGTCAGGTCGGCGGCGGCCTCGATCTCGCGCAGGCGATAGGAGCCCGTCGCACCGCGGACATAGGCGTCACGTCCTGGCTCGTTAGTGTGGATCAGCAGCGCGCCGCCGGTGGTGTTGCGGCCGAACAGAACGCCCTGCGGTCCCCGCAGCACCTGCACTTCCGACAGGTCGAACGACGGCAGGATCGAGCCGTTGTTGGGCAGCGGCGCCTCGTTGACATAGGTGATCACCGACAGCGCGGAGTCCCCAGCCGTGGCGCGACGCTGGCCGCGGATGACCAGGGTGGGCGTCTCGACCGAGACCTGGCCGGCGGCGGTGAGGCCCAGCGCCGCCTGGCGTAGCGCCAGGGTTCCGTCGCCGCCGAGGCGCTCCAGATCATTGGCGGACACCGCCGCGACCGAGGCGGGCACGTCGATCAGCCGCTCTTCGCGGCGGCGGGCCTGGACCAGCACGGCGTCCAGCGGCTCGACGGCTTGCGACCTGGCGTCGGGCTGGCGCGGATCGGGCGTTCGGACGGCGGATCTGGCGGGCGGCGCGGCGACGGGGGTCAGGGCGAAGGCGCGCGGGCCGATGCGGCGCGCGGTCAGGCCGCTGCCCCGCAGCAGGCGCCTGAGGGCCTCCTCGGGCTCGGAGAGGGCGCGGCCGCCGGGCGTGCGCAGTCCCGCCACGGCCTGGGGCGCGAACAGCACGTCGACCCCGGTCTGGGCGGCATAGGCCTGCAGCGCGTTCTCGAGCGGACCGGCCGGAACGTCGAAACGAAGGGGAGCCGCCGGCGCCGCCGGGGCCTCGGCCAGCAGCGCCAGGGCCGCGAAGGCCGGCGCCACGCGGCTAGTCGGCCGTCGCACCGGTGTCCTTGGCCGGCGAAAGCACGATCGAGCCGTCGGCGGCCTCGCCGAGGGTCAGGCCGTGGATCACGGCGACCGCGCGGGCGAAGGCAAGCGGGTCGTCGCCGCCGAAGGCGCCGCTGAGCTTGAGGTCCTTGGCCGAGCCGCGCACGACGATGCGGCGCCCGCCCCGGCGGTTGATCTCGGCGGCGGCGTCGGAAAGCGCGTCGCCTTTCAGCACCAGCCGGCCGTCGCGCCAGGCCGTGGCGGCGGCGACATCGGCCGACGAGACCGCCTCGCGCCCCTGCCCGTCGGCCGCCAGCACCTGGCCCGGCGCCAGTTCCACAGGCTGCTGCCCGCCGCTGACCCGCACCCGGCCGCGCAGCAGCGCGACCTCATAGGTCTTGGCGGCCGGCGCCAGGTCGACCTCGAAGGCCGTGCCCAGGGCGCGCACGACATGGCCGCCGCCGCTGACCTGGAACGGACGCGAAGGATCATGGGCGACGTCGAAGAAGGCCCGGCCATCGGTCAGAACGATGTCGCGCGAGCGTCGGTCGATACGGGCGGTCAGCCGCGCGCCGCCGTCGAGCACCACGCGCGAGCCGTCGGCCAGGACCACGGCGCTGCGCTGCCCGGGTGCGGCGGCGAAGCTCTGTTCGGAAGCGCCCGCGCGCGTCCAGGCGAAACCGCCCAACCCCGCCAGCACGGCGACGCCGGACAGGCCGGCCGCCATCAGCGCGAAGTTGCGGCGCGCGTTGCGCGCCTTGCCCTGCGCGAAGGTCGCGCGGGCCTGGGCAAGCTCAAGATCGAGCCCGCCGGCGGCGACGGCGTCGTCGAGCGCCGTCTCGACCTCGGCCATGGCGGCGTAGGCGTCGACATGCTCGGCGTCGGCCTTGAGCCAGGCGGTCAGCGCGGCCTCGTCGGCGGCGCCCCAGCCCGGCGCGCGCCGGCGCTCATGCCAGTCGGCCGCGGCGTCGTAGACGTCGGCCAGGCCGTCATTGGCGGGAACCGGGCTCATGGACGGCGAACCCGTCGGGTCAGGTGGGCCATGGCCCTTCGCACGTCCTTCTCCACGGTGCTGATCGACACCCCCAGGGCGTCGGCGATGGCCTGATGCCTCAGGCCGTCGATCCGGTAAAGCAGGAACACGTGGCGGGTTCGCTCGGGCAGGTCGGCCAGGGCCTGGCGAACCTGCGTCAGGGTTTCCCGATCGATCAGCGTCTGTTCGGGCGTGGCCGGAACCTGGGCGGCGGCGTCGTCCTCGATCTCGGGCGCGGCCAGGCGGCGCACCTGCTGGCGACGGGCGCGGTCGCGGATCAGGTTGGCGGCGGTCTGGAAGAGATAGGAGTCCAGCCGCTCGACGCCCTCGTCGGGCGGGCGACGGGCGAAGCGCAGGAAGACCTCGTGCACCAGGTCGTCGACATCGGCCCCGCCGCCGATGCGCAGGGCGATGAAGCGGCGCAGCATGCCCTCGTGCCGGCGCACCACCTCGTCGATGCCGCCCGGCCTAAGCTCGGCTATCGCCGACTGACTGAACGCGGACTGTCCGGACACCTCGTTCTCCCGCTCTGGGGCCGGGCTATTCGAACTTGGCCGCCAGACGATGGCGGAACCGGCGCCGAGACCGGCGTTTTGGCCGCATCGCCGACCATTTAATCAGCACGCGCCCAATTTGCGCGCAGCTTGACCAGGCGCGCACCAGGCGACCCGGAGACGAAAAAAGTCGTAAGGGCGACCTCCCCTCGCCCGTCTTGCGGCCCGGAACCGAGCTTCTGGCCGGTCCTCAACGAAGGGGATGAACTTGAACCGCACTGCCTTCCGCACCCTCCGCCGCACGGCCCTGGCCACCAGCGCCCTGGCCGCCCTGGCCGCCCTGGCCAGCGCCAGCGCCCACGCCCAAGAGGCGCCGGACGCCGCCGTCGACGAGATCATCGTCACCGCGCTGAAGCGCTCGACCAGCCTTCAGGACACCCCGCTCAGCATCTCGGCGGTCGGCGAGGCCCAGCTCAGCCGGATCGGCGCCACGGGCATCAACGACTACTTCCGCCAGGTGCCGAACCTGTCGCTGGACGGCGGCACGCCGTCGAACCGCCGCATCACCCTGCGCGGCGTGCGCAGCGCCGGCGAGGCCACGACCGGCCTCTATTACGACGAAACCCCGCTGACCGGCCCCACCGGCACCACCCAGGACGCCGGCTCGACCACGCCGGACATCAACCTGTTCGACGTCGAGCGCGTCGAGGTGCTGCGCGGCCCGCAGGGCACGCTGTACGGCTCGGGCTCGATGGGCGGCACCCTGCGGGTGATCTTCAACAAGGCCGACACCAACGAGTACGCCGGCGCGGTCGAGGCGCAGGCGACCACCACCAAGAACGGCGACGGCGGCTACTACGGCAAGGGCATGGTCAACGTGCCGCTGGTGCAGGACAAGCTGGGCGCGCGCCTGGTGCTCTACCGCGAACAGCGCGGCGGCTATGTCGACAGCGTTCCGCTGAACAAGCAGGACATCAACGGCTCGACCGCCAGCGGCGGGCGCCTGATGCTGACCTACACCCCCACCGAGAACCTGACGATCCGCACCACGGCGGCCCTGCAGAACGAGGAAGTCGACGGCCAGGCCAGCTGGTCGGCCGCCGCCGGCCGCTACAAGTCCGACCGCAGGACGATCGCCCAGAGCAACTCCAAGCTGGCGCTCTACAACGGCACCGCCGAGTGGAACCTCGACTTCGCGACGCTGACCGCGACGTCGTCGTACTACAAGTGGAAGATGCTGCGGAACAGCGACTGGACCAACAACATCGCCAACAACCGCACCAGCAGCGCCGCCTGCGGCCGCTACTTCGGCCTGTCGGGCACGACCTGCTCGAGCAGCCAGCTGTCGCAATACACCGCCTGGGCCGACTCGCGCGGCCCGGCCGTCTCGTGGCAGCCGATGAGCCTGGAGACCTGGACGCATGAACTGCGCGCCAGCGGCAGCCTGCTGGAAGACAAGCTCGATTGGACCGGCGGGGTCTACTACGAGACCCGCAAGGACCACGTCGACAGCATCCAGACCCGCGCCGACGCCACGACCGGCATGGCCATCCAGCCGTTCGACGCCCTGGGCGCCCGCTACATCGACAACGACGTCAAGCAGACGGCCTTCTTCGGCGAGCTGTCGTACCACGTCACCGACGCCCTGACGGTGACCGGCGGGGCCCGTCGCTTCGACTACGACAAGACCGTCTCGGGCGCGGTGACCATCGGCAACGTCATCTCCAACTCGCCGGTCACCGCCTTCAGCCAGGTCGACGCCAGCGCCAAGGGCTGGGTCCAGCGCGTCAACGTCAACTACGAGGTCAGCAAGTCGCTGATGGTCTACGCCCAGGCCTCGAAGGGCTTCCGTCCGGGCGGCGCCAACAACATCCCGGGCCTGACCACGGGCCTCGTGGCCTTCGCGCCCGACAGCCTGTGGAACTACGAGGCGGGCGTGAAGAGCGACTGGTTCGACCGTCGCCTGACCGTGAACCTGTCGGCCTACCAGATCGACTGGGACAACATCCAGGTGCAGGCGCAAGCGAACGTCGGCGCGAACTTCTTCATCATCACCAACGCCGGCGCGGCCCGCATCCGCGGCTTCGAGCTGGAAACCACCCTGCGGCCGATGACCGGCCTGACGCTGAGCAGCGCCATCGGCGTGTCCGACGCCAAGCTGACCGAGGACATGACCAACTCGTCGGTGACCGTCTCGGGCTCGACGGGTCTGGCCGGCGACCGCCTGCCCTTCGTGCCCAAGTTCAGCGGCTCGGTGAACGCCGACTACACCTGGCCGATCGGCGAGGGCCTCAACGGCCTCGTGCACCTGGACGCCAGCTACACCGGCAAGACCGCCTCGCAGTTCCGCCCGACCTTCGTCTACTACGAGAAGGTTCCGTCCTACGCGGTGGTCGGCGCGCGCGTCGGCGTCGAGGGTGAAGGCTGGGGCGCCTACGCCTTCGCCCAGAACCTGACCAACTCGATGGGTCCGGTCTCGATCACCTCGGCCGCCGGAGCCCTGGACCAGGTGGTCAGCCTGACCCCGCGCACCCTGGGCGTCATGGTCCGCCGCACTTTCTGATCCCGCTCATCCGTACAGAGATCATCGCATGAAAACCCGCATCGCTTCGGCGGCTCTCGCCGCCCTCCTCTGCGCCGCCGCCGCGCCCGCCCTGGCCCAGGAAGCCGCCAAGCCCGCCGCCCAGGTCGACTTCGGCAACGTGCGCCCGCCGCAGCCGACCTCGCCCTACACCAAGCAGGCCAAGGCCCTGATGGCGTCCAAGGCCTTCAAGGCGGCCAAGGCGAGCCTGGCCGCAGGCTACGAGCAGACGGTCGAGGACATCGTCACCCTGACCGAGATCCCCGCCCCGCCGTTCGGCGAGGCCGAGAAAGGCAAGGCCTACCTGGCCATGCTGGCCAAGGAAGGCCTGACCGACCTGGAAACCGACGCCGCCGGCAACGTCATGGGCCTGCGCAAGGGTGCGGGCGGCGGCGGCCTGCTGGTCGTGGCCGCTCACCTCGACACCGTGTTCCCGGCCAGCACCGACGTGAAGGTGCGTCGCGACGGCGACAAGCTCTACGCCCCCGGCATCGGCGACGACACCGTGGGCCTGGGCTCGATCCTGGCCATCCTGCGCGCCATCAACGCCGCCGGCATCCAGACCAAGAGCGATATCCTGTTCGTCGGCGACGTGGGCGAGGAAGGCCCCGGCGACCTGCGCGGCATGAAGGAGCTGTTCTTCAAGGGCAGGTACAAGGACAAGATCGACGCCTTCATCTCGCTGGAGCCCAGCGGCCCCACCGTGATCGTCAACGGCGGCGTCGGCTCAAAGCGCTACAAGACCACCTTCAAGGGTCCAGGCGGCCACAGCATGGGCGACTTCGGCACGGTGAACCCGGCCTTCGCCCTGGCCGACGCCGCCCGTCAGTTCGGCGAGCTGAAGGTCCCCAGCGACCCGCGCACGGTCTACAACATCGGCCTGCTGGAGGGCGGCACCTCGGTCAACTCGATCCCGTTCGCGGTGTCGATGACCGTGGACATGCGCTCGTCGGGCAAGGCCGAGCTGAAGGCCGTCGAGGACGCCTACCTGGCCATCCTGCCCAAGGCCGTCGAGGCCGAGAACGCCGCCCGCTCGACCAAGCGCGGCGTGATCAGCCTGGACAACAAGATGGTCGGCGACCGCCCGGTGGGCGAGACCCCGGCCAACTCGCCGTTCGTGCAGCAGCTGGCCGCCGTCGGCGACGCGCTGGGCAAGCCCATGGGCTATGTGGCCGGCTCGACAGACGCCAACATCCCCATGAGCCTGGGCAAGCCGGCGGTGACGCTGGGCGCCGGCTTCGTGACCTTCCGCGGCCACTCGCTGGAGGAAGGCATGGAGGTCAACAAGGCCCGCGACGTCGAGAGCATCGCCACCACCATGGCGCAGATCCTGATGGTCGCCGGCGCCAAGTAGAGGCCCGGAAACAAGAAAGAGGGCGCGATCAGCGCCCTCTTTCCCTTTCTCCATGCGCCCCGGATCAGAGACCGCCGGGCTTGCACTCGTTCTGGAAGAACTTGTCGATCTCGACCAGCTGGGTCTCCATCATGGCAGGGGTCATGGTCACGTAGCCGTGGCCCATGTCCTTGATCTCCAGCCACTTGTACGGCTTGTTCGCCGCCTTCAGCCCCGCGATGAAGCGGCGCGAGTCCTTGATGTCGACATTGGTGTCGCGGTCGCCGTGGTACAGGAAGACCGGGATCTTGGCCTCGCCGGCCTTCTGGATGGCGTCCAGGCCGCCGACGAACGGACGCTGGTACTCACGGCCAAGACGGCTTTCGGCGGTGACCTTCTTCATGTCGGCCAGGCTGCCGCCGGCGCCCGAGACGGCGCACTGATAGAGGCCGTTGGGACGGATCGTGGCCGCCAGCGCCGAATAGCCGCCGTAGGAATAGCCGAACATCACCGTACGGTTCGGATCGGCGACCTTCTGGTCCATCAGCCACTTGGCGCCGTCGTCCTTGTCGTCCTGCATCTTCTGGCCCCACTCGTTGTCGCCGGCGGTCCAGAGCTTGCGGCCCCAGCCATCGGAACCGCGGAACTGGGGCTGCAGGACGACGTAGCCGCGCGAGGCGAAATACTGCACCCAGCCGGCGACGTCCCAGCCGAGGTGATCCCGCGCCCAGGGCCCGCCGTGGGGCATGATGATGGTCGGGAACGGCCCCTTGCCGAACGCGGCGGGCGGGGTGGTCAGGAAGGCAGGGATCATCAGGCCGTCGCGGGCGGCGTACTGCACCAGCCGCGTGTCGCCCAGCGTCTCGGGCTTGATCCAGGGACGCGCCTTGCCCAGCAGGCTCAGCTTGCCGTCCTTGGTGAGCAGGTAGTATTCGCCCGGATCCTTGGGGCCCGACTTCATGACGATGGCGGCGTCACGGTTCTGGGACCAGGCCTGCAGCGCCACGTCGGCCCCGTCGGCGACGTTGATCCTGGCCTTCTGGCCGGTGCCCGGATCGATCCAGTCCATTGGCGCGAGCTTGATGGACAGCGCGCTGCGCAGTCCCTTGTTCATCCCCGCCAGTTGCGGATCGGTCCAGTAGATGCTGCCAGCGGCGTCGTTGTAGCGGAAGCCCAGCAGGTTGCCGTTGTTGTCCTCGATGACGCCCGCGGAATCGAACATCTTGTGCTCGAAGGCCGGCTCCAGGAACGCCTTGGTGCGGATGTCGTATTCGTAGATTCCGGCCTTGTCGCCGGCCCGCACGCCCTGCACGTAGACGACGTTCGGGTCCGGCGAGAAGCCGGCGATCGTGAAGATGTTGCGGTCCTTCAGGAACGAGCGGAAGTGCTGCTCGAACTGGCCCGTGGCGGGGTTCTTGATCCACTGGGCGTAGAAGGCCTTGCCGTCCTCGAAGTCGATCTCGGACTTGGCGCGGATCTCGCCCTTGGCGTCGGTCTGCAGGTCGCCGTAGCGCTCCGAGCCGCGCTCTATGCGCTCGGCCGTACCGCTGTAGACGTCGGCCCGGTAGACGTCCCCATTGTCGTCGACCACCAAGATCTTGCGCGGATCATGCGGCAGGGTGTCGAGGATCTGGGGGTTGTTGGTGGCCTTCTCGAAGTCCTCGGCCTCCGAGCGCGAGCGACTTTCCGGCAGCGCCGGGATCCACTTCTCGCCCTTCAGGTCGGTGATGAAGAGCTTGCCCAGGTGCCCCTTGAAGTTGCCCACCGTGTAGAGCTGCTGCACGACGACGGCCAGACGGTCGTTCTTGATGAACTCCACGCCCTTGAAGACCATGTGCTTGGAGCTCAGCAGGTTCGGCGGGCGATCGATGTGGTCGGTCTCCCAAACCCCGATCACCTGCTCGTCGCCGTCGGCCGAGATCAGCGCGGCGATGCGCTTGCCGTCTGGCGAGATCACGACGTCGCTCAGACCCGGCAGGCGGGTCAGTTCGCGGGCTGACGGCGCCCCCGGATTGGTCGCCCTCGCCTGGGCCTGACCGGCGACCAGGCACATGCCCAAGACGGCCGCCGCGGCCGACAGGGCGAAACTGCTCTTCGACTTCACTCAGACACCCCACTCTGGCTTGCGACTCGCCCTTGGCGAGCAGCGCATGCGCGGTGCTTTTCGTAAAGCGCCGGGCGGCGAAGCGCGCGATACGGGCGCGGTTCACCCCCAAACGCCGTTGCCGACGCACCAACATGTCCGAAGTGTGTTCATGCTGTAACGGTTTTCGCAAGAATGCGCATCATTTCAGCAACCGGCGTTGCGCGGATGATTTCGCCGAGCCTTACTCTAGGTGGCGCCGCAGAGGGCATCAGCGATGCGGGCCGTTTTCCGAGTCAGGGGCTCGAGGGGAGTAGAAATGTTGCAACGTAAGTTCCTGCTGGGAACGAGCATGATCGTCGGCCTGATGGCCGCGACGGCAGCGCCCAGCTTCGCATTCGCTCAATCCGCCAATCCGCCGGCCGAAGGCAACGAGGTCGACGAACTGATCGTCACCGGTTCGCGCATCAAGCGCACCGAATACAACAGCGTCTCGCCGGTGCAGGTGATCACCAGCGAAAGCTCGTCGCTCGCCGGCATGATCAACCCCACCGAAGTGCTGCAGAGCGCCTCGGTCGCCGCCGGCTCGACCCAGATCAACAACCAGTTCACCGGCTTCGTCGTCAACGGCGGCGGCGGCGTGAACACCATCTCGATCCGCGGCCTTGGCGACCAGCGCACCCTCGTCATGCTGAACGGCCGCCGCCTGCCGCCGGCCGGCACCCAAGGCGCCGTCGCGGCCGTCGACCTGAACATCCTGCCCGACGCCATCGTCGAGCGGTACGAGATCCTGAAGGACGGCGCCTCGTCGATCTACGGCTCGGACGCCGTGGCCGGCGTCGTCAACGTCATCACCCGCACCAACCTCGACGGCGGCCGGCTGGAAGCCTCGGGCCGCTTCGGCGGCGGCGGCGACGGCGGCAACGAATACACCTTCAGCGGCGCCTACGGCAAAGTGCTCGACCGCGGCCGCTTCCTGATCAGCGGCCAATACTACGAGCAGAAGGCCCTGAAGTTCGGCGACCGCAAGGACCTGAACTGCCAGGAGCAGTATACGTTCAACCCGACCACGGGCGCGCGCAACGACTGGATCGACGTCGACACCGGCACGTTCAAGTGCTTCGGCGCTTCGGGCGCGCTGTTCAACTACATCCCGGTGACCCTGCCGAACGGCGCCTTCTACGGCAGCCGTGCGCGCATCTCGACCGACGGCCCGGCCTACGCCGCCAACCAGCCCTACTGGGCCGCCGCCGCCGCCGACCCGAACCTGCCGGGCTACCGCTTCGCGCCGCTGAACGACCGCGACTCGGTCAACGCCCTCGACGCGGCGTCCGACTTCATCTCGCCGGTGAAGCGCTACACCGTCTACGCCGAAGGCCAGTACGACCTGAACTTCGGCGAACTGTACGGCGAATTCCTGGGCCACCAGCGCAAGTCGTCGCAGACCAACGTGCAGCAGCTGTTCCCCTACATCTGGGAAACCGCGCCCTGCTCGGTGAACCCCTTCAACTGCGGCGGCGGCATCCCCGCCAACACCTTCATCCCGCAGTCGCTGGTGCTGACGCCCTACGTCTTCAAGCAGGACGTCCAGGTGTTCCGCGGCCTGGCGGGCCTGCGCGGCAAGTTCGGCGAAGGCCTGGGCTTCCTGACCGGCTGGGACTGGGACGCCTATGTCAGCTATTCGAAGAACCGCGGCAAATACTCGCTGACGGGCATCAACAGCGAGCTGTTCCTGGCCTCGATCGGCGGCGACTGGGCCAACACCTTCACCTTCGACGGCATCTGCCCGCCCGGTTCGCCGGCCGGCTGCCGCCCGGTGAACCTGTTCTCCGACCAGGTGCTGCGCACCGGCAACCTGACGCCGGAAGACTACGCCTATCTCAAGCTGACCGAGAACGGCGTCACCAACTATACCCAGACCATCGTCGAAGGTCAGATTTCGGGCGACATCCTGAGCCTGCCGGCCGGCAAGCTGGCCGGCGCGTTCGGCGTCTCCTACCGTCGTGACGAGCTGGACGACAAGCCGGGCGAGAACCTGGCCAACCAGAACTTCTACAACCTGGCCACCGCCAACCGCACCAAGGGCGACGACAGCGTCGTGGAAGCCTACGGCGAACTGGAAGCCCCGCTGCTGAAGGGCCTGCCGGCGTTCGAAGCCCTGACCCTGAACCTGTCGGGCCGCTATTCGGACTACGACTCCTACGGGTCGAACTCCACCTACAAGGCCGGCCTGAACTGGCAGCTGACCAACCAGTACCGCCTGCGCACCAGCTACGGCACCTCGTTCCGCGCCCCGGCGCTGTTCGAGCGCTTCCTGGGCAACCAGGGCGGCTATCTGAGCCAGACCTCGGTGGACCCCTGCATCCGCTGGGCGGGCGACGGCACCTCGGTGGTGAACCCGGTGATCGCGGCCAACTGTCAGGCGGCCGGCATCCCCGGCAACTACAGCGGCGCCAATCCGTCGGTCTTCATCATCACGGGCGGCGGCCAGAACCTGAAGCCCGAGAAGTCGAAGGCCTTCAGCGCCGGCTTCGTCTGGACGCCGGAATTCGCCGACCTGAGCGTGGCGATCGACTACTACGAGATCGAGGTCAACGATCAGGTCACCAGCAACGGCGCGGCTGTCGTCGGCCAGTGCTATGCGGCCGCAGACTTCCCGAACAACCCGTTCTGCGACCTGTTCACCCGCGACACCGATCCGACCTCCCCGACCTATCTCGGCATCACCGAGATCGACGGCAGCTTCCGCAACATCGTCAGCCAGACCAGCCGCGGCATCGACCTGACGACGCGCTACTCGCGTGACCTCGGTCCTGGCAAGTTCACCCTGGAAACCCAGTTCAGCTGGACCCTGGAAGACACCCAGGAGCTGTTCCCGGGCAACACCGACGACTTCAACGGCCTGATCGGCGAGCCGGCCGTGGTGGGCAACACCCAGGCCCGCTACCGCTGGAACGACCTGACCTTCACCTGGTCGACCGAGTTCGTGGGCCGCCAGTCGAACTACGAGTACCAGTTCGGCACCGACCTCTCGCCGCCGTCGAACTACACGACCCCGCAGGGCTCGGCCTATCGGGCCAAGAACCACGCCGAGGCCATGTGGTACCATCACCTGTCGGTCCGCTATCAGACCGACACCTGGGAAGGCATCGTGGGCGTCAGCAACGTCTTCAACGAAGACCCGCCCAAGGTCTCGCCGGCCCTGGCCGACAAGGGCAACTACAGCTACGGCCGCGTGGGCAGCTACGCCTTCGCGACCCAGTACGACTATATCGGTCGCCAGGTGTTCGTGAACCTGACCCGTCGCTTCTAACCAGGCGAAGGATCGAGACCAGAAGGGGCGGCGCTCGCGTCGCCCCTTTTCTTTTGGGCCAAGGCGCCGGCCTTGGAAGCCTAAGCCTTCAGCGCTTTGGCCACGATCGGCGCCAGGGCCTCGCCGATCCGTCTGGCTCCGCCCGCATTGGGATGGACGCCGTCGCGCTGCATGAGGGCGGCGTTGCTGTTCACCCCGGCCAGGATGTTGGCATAGAGCGGCACGCCGAACTCGCGCGCCAGGCTGGGATAGACGGCGTTGAACTCACGGGCGTAGGACGCCCCGATGGCCGGCGGCGCGCCGACGCCGACCAGGACCGCGCCGATCCTGCGCGCCTTCAGCTTCTGGAGGATGCCGCGCAGGTTGGCCTTGGTCTGGGCGGGCTCGACGCCTTGCAACAGGTCGTTTCCGCCCAGAGCGACAACGCAGATCCGGGTGTCGGCCGCGACGCTGAAACCGACCCGCGCCAGTCCGCCGCCGCTGGTGTCGCCCGACACGCCGGCCGCGCGGACCATCGCCGAAACGCCCAGCCGCCCCAACGCCGCCTGCAGCTGCGCGGGCATGGCGTCACGCGCCGGAAGGCCCAGCCCCGCCGTGATCGAGTCGCCCAGAACAGTGACGATCGGCGGCCTTGGGGCGGCGGCGACCTGGGTCATCAGGCCCAGGCCCAGCAAAAAACGACGACGGCTGGGAAAACGCTGTGCGGTCTGGCTCATGCCTTCCTATGTAGGCTGACTGCCGGCCGAACAAGGACCGGCCTTGCAGGAAACACCATGCCCGACGACGCTTCGCCCCTGGCTCCCCCCCTGGCTCTGAGCGCCGTCGCCCTGACCCTGCCCTCCGCCGCCGGACCGGTGAACATCCTGCGCGGCGTCGACCTGACGGTGAACGCCGGCGAACGCGTGGCCGTGGTCGGGCCGTCGGGCTCGGGCAAGTCGTCGCTGATCGCGGTCGGAGCCGGCCTGGAAGAACCGACCGCCGGAACAGCGCGCCTGTTCGGCCAGGACCTGGCGGCGCTGAGCGAGGACGGCCGGGCCCGGCTGCGGCGCGGCCGGGCGGCGCTGGTGTTCCAGTCCTTCCACCTGCTGCCCAACATGACCGCCGAGGAGAACGTCGCCACGCCCCTGGAGATCGCCGGCGTGGGCGCCGCCCTGGCGACCGCCCGGGACTGGCTGGGCCGGGTGGGCCTCTCCGGGCGCCTGACCCACTATCCCCATCAGCTGTCAGGCGGCGAGCAGCAGCGGGTCGCCCTCGCCCGCGCCCTGGCTGCGCGTCCCGCCCTGCTGTTCGCCGACGAGCCGACCGGCAACCTCGACGGCGCCACCGCCGCCTCCGTCGCCGACCTGATGTTCAATCTCGTGGCCGAGGTCGGGGCGGCGCTGGTCATGGTCACGCACGACCCGGCCCTGGCCACCCGGGCCGACCGCATCGTGCGCATGGCCGACGGGCGCATCGCCTCGTGAGCCTGCCCCTCGCCTTCCGCCTGGCCGCCCGCGAACTGCGCTCGGGCGTGCGCGGCTTCCGCATCTTCCTGGCCTGCCTGGCGCTGGGCGTGGCCGCCATCGCCGCCGCCGGCTCGACGGCCGAGGCCTTCCGACAGGGCCTGGCCGGCCAGGCGCGCGAGATCCTCGGCGGCGACCTGTCGTTCGCGGCCGAGAACCGCGACTTCACCGACCGCGAGCGGGCGACCTTCGACAAGCTGGGGGTCACCACCTACTCGGTCGTGGCGCGCGCCATGGCCCAGGCGCCCGGCGGCGAGCGCCGCCTGGTCAGCCTGCGCGGCGTGGATGGACGCTTCCCGCTGGCCGGCGCGGTGACCCTGGAGGGCGCGCCGAACCTCGCGGCCGCACTCGCCGATCGCGACGGCCTGCCCGGAGCGGCGGTCGAGCCGGCGCTGCTGGACCGCCTGCACCTGAAGATCGGCGACCGGTTCGAGGCCGGCCCAATGACCCTGGTCGTGCGGGCCAGGCTGACCAGCGAGCCCGACGGCCTGTCGCGCGGCTTCTCGATGGCGCCGCGCATCCTGGTCCGCCGCGAGGTCCTTGAGCGCTCCGGCCTGCTGGCGCCCGGCGGCCTGTCGGGGCGCACCGTACGCATCGCCCTGGCCCCGAACCAGGACCCGCGGGCCATCGGCAAGGCCGTGCAGGCGGCGCTGCCGGACTCGCACCTGCGGGTTCGTGACCGCCTGGACAGCGCGCCTGGCGCCCGGCGCCTGATCGACCAGCTGGAATACTTCCTGGGCTTCATCGGCCTGGCCTCGCTTGTGGCCGGCGGCCTGGGCGTGGCCGGGGCCGTTTCCGCCTATCTGTCGACCCGCGAGCCGGCCATCGCCGTGCTGAAGGCGCTGGGCGCCGAGAGCGGCCTGATCCGCGATCTGCACCTGATCCAGATCGCCGTCCTGGCCCTGCTGGGCGTGACGATCGGCCTTGCGGTCGGGGCCATCGCGCCCCTGGTCCTGGGGCAGCTGGCCGGGTCCAGCCTGCCGATCCCGGCGCTGTTCAAGGTCTATCCGTGGCCGCTCGCCAAGGCCGGCCTGTTCGGGATCCTTGCGGCGGCCGCCTTCTCGCTGCTGCCGCTGGCGCGGGCGCGGGTCACTCCGCCTTCGGCCCTGTTCCGCCGGGCGACCAAGGCCCGCCTGCCGCTGGGTCTGGAGACCATCGGCGCGGCTCTGTCAGGACTGGGCCTGGCCGCCTTGGCCGTGGCCACCGCGCCGACGCCGCTGGCCGCCGGGATCATGATCGCGGGCGTCGCGGTGGCCTTTGGCCTGCTGGCGGCGCTGGGCCGAGCCGCCGCCTGGCTGGCGGGCAAGGCGCGAGGCCTGACGCGCGGTCCGATCAAGCTTGGCCTGGCCAACCTGGCCGGCCCACGCTCGGCGGCGCGGACGGCCAGTCCGGCCATCGGGCTGGGCGTGGCCCTTCTGGCCTGCGTGGTGCTGATCCAGTCGGCGCTGCTGGCCCAGGTCAGCGACGTGGCCCCGCGAACCGCCCCGGCCATGGTCTTCACCGAGATCCCCGGCGACCGGGCCGGCGCCTTCGACGCCGCCGTGGCCGGGGTTACGGGGCCCCTGCGCGAGGACGCCTACCTGCGCATGCCATTCGCCACCGGCCGGGTCATCGCCCTGAAGGGCAAGGCGGTCGACACCAAGGCCATCAAGGCGTCCGAGCGTTGGGCCTTCGACAACGATCTGAGCCTGTCGCTGCTGGCCAATGAGCCGAAGAACGCCGGCGTGGTCGCCGGCCGCTGGTGGCCCGCCAACGACGCCGGCCCGCCGCAAGTGGCGATGAACACCGAGATCGCCCAGGCCTCGAACCTCAAGGTCGGCGACATGATAACCGTCCTGGTGCTGGGCCGTGAGATCGAGGCGAGGATCGCCGTACTGCGCAAGATCGACTTCGGCGGCTTTGGGCCCAGCTTCAACCTGATCTTCAATCCCTCGACGCTGGAGGGCGCGGAGCTGCGCAGCGTCGCGATCGCCCGGCCGAGCCGTGACCAGGAGGCGGCCCTGACCCGCAAGCTCGGCGAGGCGTTTCCGAGCGTCAACGTGATCAGCGTCCGCGAACAGCTGGACGCCGCGGCCGCCCTGTTCGACCGCCTGGCCCTGGCGGTTCGCGGCGCCGCCGCCGTCGCCGGCCTGGCCGGGCTGCTGGTGCTGGCCGGCGCGATCGCAGCCGGAGCCCGCGCCCGGGCGCGCGAAGCCGCGACGCTGAAAGTCCTGGGCGCGACGCGCACCCAGATCCTGGTGGCCTATGTCATCGAATACGGCGCGGTGGGCCTGATCGCCGGCGCGGCGGGCGTGCTGTTCGGCCTCGCCGCCGCCTGGCCGGTGGTGGTCAAGGTCTTCGAAGCCAGCTGGAGCGTCGACTGGAGCGGCGTGCTGGTCCTGCTGGCCGGCGCGACCGGCCTGGCGACGCTGGGCGGACTGATCGCCGCCAGCCTGGCGCTGTCGCAACGGCCCGCGCCGGTGCTGAGGGGCGACTAGCGCCGCTAGGCCAGCGCCGCCCGGACCTTGCGCATGTTCGCCAGGGTGAGCCGAAGGGCGATGCTGATCGCCGCAACGCCCAGGCAGGCGGCGGCTGGGCCCAGGCCGAACACCACGGCGATGCCCAGCATGGCGCGATCGGCCTGCTGGGCGTTGGCGACATAGCCGTACCAGCCCAGCAGCCAAGCCGCGAGCGCGCCGCCGACGGCGACGCCCATCTTGAGGGCGAACAGCACGGTCGAGAAGTTCAGGCCAGTGATCCGGCGGCCGGTCTTCCACTGACCGTAGTCGACGCTGTCGGCCATCAGCGCCCAGAGCACCGGTACGGCGACCTGGTTCAGCAGCATGGCCAGCACGAAGACGCTGACGCTGATCGCGATGCTGGCCGAGGCCGTGAAGAACAGCGCCACCTGCGCCAGCGCCTGCAGCACCATCAGCACGCCGAAGGCCCGCACCCGGTCGAGCCAGGCGCCCGACAGCTTGGCCAGGACATAGCCCATCGCGACCGCCCCGGTCACAGGCGCCATCAGGCTCGCCGGAGCCAGGCCGACGCCGTCGAGCACGGCCAGCAGTCCGCCATGGGCGGTCGCGATCAGCAGCAGCTCCTTGGGCCTCGGCGGGCCATGCAGATTGCCGGCGAACAGGCTGCCGATCACGCCGCCGAGGGTGCCAAGGGTCAGGTAGGCGGTCGACAGGTCGGGCTCGCCCAGCACGTAGCGCACGAAATAGAGCGCCGCCGTGCCGCGCATGACCACGGCGATCAGCAGCACGAAGTTGACGAGCGCCAGCACCCGCCACTGGTCGTTGGCCCACAGCGCCTTGAGATCGGCGGGCAATGAAGTCCTCGCCTCTTCCGCCGCGCCGGGCCCCCGCCGCTCGCGCGTGGTAGCAAAGCAGGCCAGCAGCATGATCACCGCCAGCACGGCGAAGACCGTCATCGTCCAGAGATAGCCTCGGGCCCGATCGCCCTGCCCGAACAGTTCGATCAGCGGCAGGGTCGCGCCCGAGACGATCATGTTGCCGACCATGGCCAGGGCGAAGCGCCAGGATTGCAGCGAGGTGCGCTCCTGCGGATCGTCGGTCATGGCCGCGGCCATGGCGCCGTAGGGGATGTTCACCCCCGTGTAGAAGATCATCAGCACGGTGTAGGCGGCGAAGCAGTAGATCGCCGTGCCGGGTTCGCCCAGGTTCGGGGTGGCGAAGGTCAGCACCGCGGAGGCGCCGAACGGCAGGGCCAGCCAGACCAGCCATGGGCGGAACTGGCCCCAGCGACTGCGCGTGCGGTCGGCCACCGCGCCCATCACCGGATCCAGCACCGCGTCGAACACCCGCACGACCAGGAACAGGGTCCCGACCAGGGTCGGCGCCAGCCCCACCACGTCGGTGTAGTAGAAGGCGATGAAGTTGACGATCGTCTGGAAGACGAGGTTGCTGGCCGCGTCGCCCAGGCCGTAGCCGAGCTTTTCGCCCAGCGACAACCGGCCGCTCCCCGCGGCGCCTGGCTGGCTCATCTTCCCTCCCCGTCCGGCGCTCTCGGCCGGTTTCATTCGCTATGGCCGATCCAAGCGGCCCGGCTCAAGTCTCGTCGAAGGTCTGGTAGCCAAAGCCCGCGAAATCGGCGGGCGTCCGGCGGCCGGTCAGGTCCTGGGCGCACATGCCCACGAAGGCGCCGGTGAAGTTGGCTCCTTCGCCCTTGCCGGCCTCGTCGGACAAGGCCGAGGCGTCGAGTTCGGGCCCGATGCGATGCCAGGGGCCATCTTCCAGCGCCCAGCTGAAGACCAGGCGCTCGTGGTCGACCTCGACCTTCAGGCGGACGGGCTGGTGGCTGGGCAGGGGCACGCGCGCGCCTTCCAGCGGGAAGGTGTTGGTCAGCGACAGGTCGCCCGCGCAGGACATCAAGCCCAGGTGCTTGCCCGCCACCTCGTCCCAGGAAACGTAGAGGTAGTGATGCTTGTGGCCGTTGTAGTAGGCCACGAGGCCCGCCATCTGCTGGAAGCTGTCGGGTTCGAACTCCAGACGCGTCTCGGCGACGTAGGCGAACTCGGTCTGGCGGCGCGCCACCAGGGCTTGGCTGAACAGCCCCCCGAGAGCCTCGCGTCCCCGCAGCCGCAGGAAGCCAGGACGCTCGGCCAGCGAGAAGACCTCGTCGGCGTCGGGCGTGCGCAGCCACTGGAAGTCTGGATCCAGCGGGCGTTCCGCCAGGAAGGCGTAGGCCTTGCGCTCGCCCCGCGCCTGGGGCGCCCTCGCCTCTCCCTCGACCGCTCGCAGCCAGCCGTCATCGCTCCAGGCGCAGCGGGTGAGCGCGCTCTCACGGCCCATGGGGCTGCGGCGCAGGCCAGGGATCGGACGGCTGCACAGATGCATGACCACGGGCGCGCCGTCCGGCGCGGTCGTCAGGCTGCCGTGGCCGAGGCGCTGCAGCGCCGCATCGGGATCCGGGCGCGCCGAGATCATCGGCCCCCGCGGGTCGACCTGGTAGGGACCGCCGATCTCGCGCGAACGCGCCATGGTGACGGCGTGGTCGTAGCCGGTGCCGCCCTCGGCGACCATCAGGTGATACCAGCCGTCGCGGCGATAGAGGTGCGGACCTTCGGTGAGGCCAAGAGCGCTGCCGGCGAAGACGTTGCGGATCGGGCCGACCAGGCGCCTTGCGACCGGATCGTATTGCTGAAGCAGCACACCGCCGAACGAGGTGCGGTCGGGCCGGTGATCCCAGACCATGTTGACCAGCCACTTGCGGCCGTCCTCGTCGTGGAACAGCGACGGGTCGAAACCGCTGCTGTTCAGATAGACGCGCGGGCTCCAGTCGCCGTCGATCGTCTCGCAGGTGGTGACGTAGTTGTGGGTGTCCTTGAAGAGGCCGTCGAACCGCGTAACCACGGTGTAGACCAGCCAGAACCTGTCGTCGGCGTAGGACAGGCACGGCGCCCACACCCCACAGCTGTCGGGAACACCGCGCAGGTCCAGAAGGTCGGGCCGGTTCAGCGGCCGGGCGACCAGGCGCCAGGACTTCAGGTCGCGCGAGTGGAAGATCTGCACGCCCGGGAACCACTCGAAGGTCGAGGTGGCGGCGTAATAGTCGTCGCCGACCCGCACGATGCTGGGGTCGGGATTGAAGCCGCGCAGGGCCAGTTCGCTGGTCATGGCGAATGCGGTGCTTTCGGAAAATCTCGGAAAAAAGAGGCGGCCGCGACGCGCGCGGCCGCCTTGGGAAGGCCGCCGGCCCGCGACAGGCCGGCGGTAGGAAGGTCGATCAGAAGTAGACGCCGGCCCGCACGCCGTAGAAGGCGGGCGCGTTGAAGGCGTAGCCGGTGACGAAGTCGTTGCCGTTGCGGCGATTGAACGTCGCGTAGGTCTCGCCGGTCACGTTCGTGCCGTAGGCCTCGGCGTACCATTTCTTGTCGCCGGGGGCGTAGCGCAGCGACAGGTCGACCGTGGCGTAGGCCTTCTGCTTGTCGCCGTTGTTGCAGACCTGGCCGCCGCCGGCCGCGATCGAGGCGTAGCAGTCGACGTTCCACAGCGAGAGGAAGTAGCTGCTGGAATAGTTCACCTGGGCCCAGGGCGTGATCGTCGCGCCCGAGGCCAGGTGGAAGTCGTGGCTGTAGGACAGGTTGGCCGTCAGCTTCGGAGCGAACGGCAGCTTTTTGCCCTTCAGCGCCGTGATCGGCGCGCAGCCGGCCTGACGATCGCCGCAGGCCAGGGCGTCGGTCAGGATGAACGGCAGGCGGCTGGTGTCGATGTCCTTGACCTCGTTGGCCAGCATGGTGGTGACGAAGCCGCTGAAGCGGTCGTTGGGCGTCGGCGCCCAGCTGAACTCGACCTCGATCCCGCCGACGCCGGCCGAGGCCAGGTTGATCGGCACCAGCTCGGTCATGTTCTGCATGGCCGGGGTGTCGAACAGCGGCTGGGCGCAGCTGGCGATCTGCTGCTGGGTCGGGTTGTTGCGCAGGGTGACCGGGTCGAACACCGTCTGGCTGAAGATCGGCACGCCGCCCAGGCCCGGCACGAAGCTCTCCACGAAACCGTCGCCGTCGAAGTCGCCGAAGGTGTAGGGGCAGAACTGGTCGCCGAAGTCGACCAGGATGGCTTCCTGCTTGTCCTTGTAGTCCATGTAGAAGGCCGCCGCGGCCACCTGGGCCGGACCGCCGCCCAGCGCGAAGCGCTGCTTCCAGCCGACCTCGTAGCTGGTCAGCTTCTCCGGATCGAGCACCGGCGTGTAGATCTGGTACGAGCGGGCCTGGAAGTAGGTGTCCTGTAAAGTGCCCGACTTGTAGCCCGTGGCGACGGTTCCATAGAGATAGGTCTTGTCGTTCGGCTCGTACGACAGCGTCAGGCTGTAGTCTGTGTTGGACCATTCGTGGTCGTTGAAGAACAGGCGGTCGAACGGCGCGGCGGTGACGCCGTTGATCGCCGCGATCTGGGCGCCGGCCGTGCCGGGCGCGGCCGGGAAGCCGGTGATGCGCGAGATGCCCTGGTAGGTGGTGTTCCTGCCGGAGCGGTAGTCGGCGTCGGAAATGCCGTTGGCGACCAGATAGTACGGCACGCCGAAACGAGCCTGGGCGCCGTCGCCTGGGAAGGCGTCGTAGCGACTGCCGCCGTGGTCGGTCTTGCGGTCCTTGGAGTTTCGCACCCCCAGCTTGAGCTTCAGCTGGTCGGTGACGTCCCAGTCGACCGTGCCGTAGAAGGCCTCGGACTTGGCCACGCGGCTGGGCTGCCAGAAGTCGATCAGGCCGTCGGCCACCAGCGGCAGGTCGATCCAGAGGTTCCGCTCGGTGTCTTCCTTGAAGTTGAAATAGCCGAGCACCCACTGCACGGGGCTGTCGTAGGTGGAGGTCAGCTGCAGTTCGTGGCTGCGCGAGACCGTGTGGAACGGACGGTCCCAGAAATACTGCTGGTCGGTTCCCGGCGCGGTCGAGGGCCGGTAGCGCGAGACGCCCGAGTCCAGGTCGATGACCATCTCGTGCTCGTAGTCCGTATGGCCGTAGACGTACTTGGCCTCGACGGCCCCGCCGAACTCGTACTTCACCTCGCCCCGCAGGGACTCGATGGTCATGTCGGTGAGATTGGGCGTCGACAGCCAGGCCTCGTATTCGTGGCCGCGCACGGTCAGCGGGGCGGCCGGCGACTTGGACTGGTAGTTCTCGTAGGTCAGCAGGATCGAGCCTTCCTCGACCGGCTTGAACAGGGCCGACAGGCGCACGGCCTTGTGGTCGACGCTGCCCGCGCCCTTCGACTTCGAGGTCGGGTCGCCGAGGTTCAGGTAGGTGTTCTGGGCCGGCGTGGCGCCGTTGGGGGTGTCCAGGTGCAGATCATAGTAGGTGTCGCGCTTCTGGGCGAAGGCGGTGGCGCGCAGGGCGATCTTGTCGCCCACGGGGATATTGATCGCGCCGCGGATCATGCGGTCGTCATAGGCGCCGTACTGGCCCTCGACCTTGCCGCTGAACTCGCCGAGCTTGGGGCGCGAGACGATGACGTTGATGGCCCCGACGGTGGAGTTGCGGCCAAACAGCGTGCCCTGCGGGCCGCGCAGCACCTCCACCCGGTCGACGTCGAACAGCAGGTTCCAGGCCGCCTGCGGGCGCGACATATAGACCCCGTCAACGTGGAAGCCGACGTTGGGGTCGCCCTGCTCGGTGAAGTTGGAGTTGCCGATGCCGCGCATGCTCATCTGCAGCGCGCCCATGCCCAGGGTCGACTGGTCCTGGACCTTCAGGTTGGGCACCAGCTTGTCGAGTTGCAGGGCGCTGGTGATGCCCTGCTTTTCCAGCGTGGCCGCGGTGACGGCGGTAATGGCCACCGGCGTCGTCATCAGCTGGGTCTCGCGCTTGGTGGCGGTGACCACGACCTCTTCCAGGGCCGCTTCGGGCTCGGCGGACGTCTGGGCGATCGCGCTCGTGGCGGCGATCGTGGCCAGGGCCGAGACGCCCATCATCAGGGCGCGACGAGCGCGCCGGTCGAACCGGATCATGTTTCCTCCCGCGCGGGGGTGACCCCCGCTCCCCTACTGCGCTCTTCGGCGCGTTTCGCTACGCAGTGCGTTAGCGCTAACATCATGCAATTGCGTTAGCGCTAACGCAAGCAGATTCTGAAGCCCCGGAGACGGAAAATCGCAGTCAGGGGATCAGAGGGCGGCGGCGGACTCGCGGACGACCAGGCGGTAGTCGGCCTGCAGGCTGGACGCCCCCGCCTCCCCGCCAGCGCGGCGGGCGCGGACGTGGCGCAGCAGGAGCTCGATGGCCAGCCGGGCCATCTCGCCGATCGGCTGGTGGATCGTGGTCAGTTCGGGCCAGCTGGTGGTCGCCAGCAGGCTGTCGTCGAAGCCGACCACCGACAGGTCGCCCGGCACGTCCAGTCCTCGCCGATGGGCGATCGACATCACCGCCGAAGCCATGTCGTCATTGGCCGCGAAGATCGCCGTCGGACGCTCGACCGCGTCCAGCAGGCCGATCGCCGCGTCGATTCCGGAGCGGTAGGAGTAGTCGCCCTCGGCCACGGCATGGGGCGCCAGACCTACAGCCGCCAGCGCGTCACGGAAGCCGGCCAGCCGCCGCTGGGCCGCCAATTGGGCCGCGTCTCCGGTGACGAAGGCGACCTTGCGGTGGCCCAGGGCCAGCAAATGCTCGGTCATGGTGCGGGCGGCGGCGTAGTCGTCGAGCCGGACGGCCAACACGCCCTCGTCCTCGCGCGCCGAGGCCACCGCCACGACCGGCTTGCCGGCCTTGGCCAGCAGGTCCAGGGCCCGGTCGGAGTCGCACAGCGGCGGCGGCAGGACCACGCCGTCGACCCCCTCCTCGGCCAGCTTGGCCACCGCCGCGTCGATCGCCTCGGGGCTGTCGCAACGGTGCAGCAGCAGGTGGTCGCCGGTGCGGCTGATCTCGTCCATGACGCCGATCAGGAACTCGCTGAGATAGGCGCCGCTGGGATTGGTGTAGAGCAGCCCGATCCGCGTCACCGCGGCCGAGGCCAGGCCCCGCGCGGCGGGACTGGGGGCATAGTTCATCTCGCGGATGATCTCGCCGATCCGAGCCCGCGTCTCGTCGCTGACCCGCCCCTCGCCGTTGATGACGCGCGAAACGGTCATGATCGACACGCCCGCCCGCGCGGCCACGTCGGCGATGGTCACGCCCTGCAGGCGCCGACGTTGCGGTTTTTCCGACGCGCGGCTCATGCTTCGCCCATCGCGGGGAATTGGCTTCAAGGCAAGCAGGAATTGCGACGCCTGGCCCGATCCGCTCACGAAGGCAGCGGCGCGCCCGGATCGACAAGACCCGCCTGGGAAAGTTCCGCCCAGAAGTCCGGCGGGACCTGCTCCTCCAGGGCCGCGCGATCCTCGGCCAGGCGGCTTGGCCGGCTGGCGCCCGGAATGACAGCCGCCACCGCCGGGTGAGCGAGCGCGAACTGCAGGCCCGCGGCCTTCATGCTGATCCCATGGCGGTCGGCGATCGCCCTGATGCGGGCGACCTTGTCGAGGATCGCGGGCGTGGCCGGGGCGTACTCGAAGTTCGGGCCACCCACCAGCGCGCCCGAACTGTAGGGGCCGCCGACCACGATCCCGAGGCCGCGCTCGGCCACCGCCGGCATCACGCGCTGCAAGGCCGCACTATGGTCGAGCAGCGTATAGCGTCCGGCCAGCAGGAAGCCGTCTGGGCGCGGTTCGTCGAGCGCGAGGAGCAGTTCGATCGGCTCGACCCGATTGACGCCCAGCCCCCAGGCCTTGATCACGCCCTCGTCGCGCAGCCGGTCCAGGGCCCGGAAGGCGCCCTTGCGTGCGGTTTCGAACACGCCCAGCCACTCGTCGCCGTAGAAGTCCTGGGCCACGTCGTGGACGAAGGCGATGTCGATGTGGTCGGTGTCGAGACGCTTGAGGCTGTCCTCGATCGCCCGCAGGGTCGCATCGGCCGAGTAGTCGTTCACGATCCGGTTGGGCCGGCCGTATTTGAAGACCTCGCCCTTCTCGCCCAGGTCGCGGGCGGTTACGTCCTCGACCTCGTCGAGGATGACCCGGCCGACCTTGGTGCTGATGACGTAGTCGCCGCGGGGCTTGCCGGCCAGCGCCTCGCCCATGCGGATCTCGGCCAGGCCCGCCCCGTAGAAGGGCGCGTTGTCGTAGTAGCGGATGCCGTCGTCCCAGGCGGCCTCCACCGTCGCCAGCGCCTCGCTCTCGGGAATGTCGCGAAACATGTTGCCGAGCGGCGCAGAGCCGAAACCCAGCTTGCCGGGCAGGATATCCTTGAGCGCCATCTTATCTCTCCGCCTTGGCGGCCGACCGGCTCGCCGCTTCTTCGATCAGGGACGCCACCACGCCGGGTTGGGAAACATATACCGCATGGCTGGCGGCGACGTCGCGCACGCTGGCGCCGGCGCGCTGGGCCATCATCCGCTGGGCCGGCGGCGGAATGACGTGATCGTCCTTGGCGACCAGGTACCAGCTGGGCTTGGTCCGCCAGGCCGCCGCGGTGATCTTGCCCTCCAGGGCCTGGGCGCCCCAGGGCTGCTGGGAGTCGGCCATGAACCGCGCGACCTCGGGCGCCACGTCCGCCGCGAACACCGCTGGGAACTTGCTCCGATCCAGCAGCAGGAGACCGTCGACCGGCGGCAGGATAGGCAAGGCCGGCGCCCCGGGCGGCGCCTGGGCGATGATCGAGGCGACGGACTCGCCCTGGTCGGGCGCGAAAGCGGCGACATAGACCAGCGCCGACACCTTCGGGTCGGACCCCGCCTCGGTGATGACCACGCCGCCATAGGAATGGCCGACCAGCACGACCTTGCCCTCGGCCGCGGCGATGGCGCGACGGGTCGCCGCCACGTCGTCGCCGAGCGAGGTGGTCGGGTTCTGGACGACGACCACCTTGTAGCCGTCCCGGCTGAGCATCCGATGGACCTCGGCCCAGCCGGAGCCGTCGACGAAGGCGCCGTGGACCAGGACGATCGTGCCGGGCTTGTCGCCCGAAGCGGCCGCGGCGGGGATGGCCGCCGAGCCGAGCACGACGGCGGCCAGGGCGGCGAAGGCTTCCTTCATGGACTGTCTCCTTGGGTCATCGGAAAGAGCCTCAGCGGCCGCGCCCGAGGATCTCCATGCGCGTCACCTGCACCCCGCCATCGGCCAACTCCGGCAGCTTGGCGAACCAGGCCTGGACATGGGGCGTGGCGTTGTGGGCCTCGAAATCGGCCTGGCTGGCGAAGATCTCGTAGAAGATGAAGTGGCCCGGCTTCTCGCGGTCTTCCTGCAGGAAGTAGACGAGGTTGTTGGGCTCGGCGCGGACCTTGGCGATCAGAGGCAAGGTGGCCTCGCGCAGCGCCTGCTCCTTGCCGGGCTTGGCCTGGACGCGGGCGACGACGGCATAGGCTTCGCCGGGGATCTGGGCGTAGTGGACGCCAGTGGATTGCGGGGCCGCGGGCGGCGCCGCCGAGGCCGCGCTCGCGCCGGCCGAAAGCAGCATGACGAGCACCAGACGATTGGCCGAAAGCAGGCGCATCACGGGTCTCCTTAGGTTTTCTGGGAAAGGCGCGGATCAGTCGGCGCCGGCGATCCAGTTTCCGTGGAAGCCGGGAGGAACGATGTGCGGCAGGTGGATGCTGGCCACCGGGGCGGCCTCGAACCTGCGAGCGTCGAGGATCGCCAGGTCGGTCGTCCGGGCTGCGGCGTCGATCACGAAGCCGATCAGCCAGCCCTCGTCCTCGCCGGCTTGGGCATGGGCCGGGACGAAGACGAACTCGCAGGGGTGGCGGTCGGGCCCGAAGTCGTGCGTCAGCCGCCCGCCCTCGACCAGGTCGTGCTTGAAGAGACAGGTCCCAAGGAAGGGATCGGCCAGCCCCATAGTGTAGGCGTAGCGGTAGGCCTGCCCCAGCCGGCGCTCGTCCTGGCGCGGGAACTCCTGGGGCGTTGGATCGATGACGACCCGTTCCACGGTTCCGGCGGCGGGATCGAGGATCCAGCGCTCGAAGGCGCAGCGCTCGGAGTCCGGCCCCGAGGTGCGTCGCCAGAACATCTTGTCGTGGACGACGACGTCGAGGACCACCGTCCCGTCGGCGGCGTCATAGGCGTTGGCCGCGTGGAACACGAAACAGGGATCGACCGACAGCCAGGTGATGTCCCCCGCCTTGCCCTCGCGAGGCAGAAGCCCGACGCGGGCGGGATGGGTCCCATTCCAGCGATATGGGAAGTGATGGCCGGTGATCGCCGCCGTCAGCGAGAAGGTCACGGGCAGGTCGAGGATGATCGCAAAACGCCTGGTGAAGGCGAAGTCGTGGATCATCGGGCCATGCCGGACAGGGATGCGCACCTCGCGACGGATGCGGCCCTCGGGGCTCAGCACGACGTAGCGCAACGAGCGCCACCTGCTGGCGTCGTAGCAGATCCCGTGCATCTCGCCGGTCAGCGGGTCGACATGGGGGTGGGCCGTGAAGCCGCCCTTCAGGGTCTGGCTGAAGTCGGTGTAGCGCAGGGTCTCCAGCGTATCGCCGATCTCGACCGGCGTGCTGCCCGCCTCGACCACGCCCAGCACCTTGCCGGCATGCCCGACGACATTGGTGTTGACGGTGTCGAACAGGTGGCGCGGGCCGGGCGTGCGCGGCTCGTCCAGCGCCTTGGCGACGGCGTCCGAGCGGATCCAGCGATTGCGATACCAGAGCGCCCGTCCGCCCTCCAGGCGAAGACCGTGGATCAAGCCGTCGCCGGCGAACCAGTGATGCTTGTCCGGGTTGGGGGCCATCGGGTTGGGCCCCATGCGCAGGTAACGGCCCGTGAGTGCGGCCGGGATAACACCCGTGACGGGCAGATCCTTCAGCGTCAGCTCCTCGGTCATCGGCGTGTGGACGCCCGCGAGGTAGGGGTTGTCCGGCAGGCTCCTGGCCTTGTCGGCCTCTTCGGTGAACAGCATCGCCGCCTCCCCTGGCGTGATCGGGTTGAGCCGCCGTCAGCCGGCTAACGCTCGGCGCGCGGCCAGGGCGTCGTCGAAGGTCTTCTTGACCGGCCCCAGCGCCTGGACGAACTCGAGCTGCTCGCCTTCCGGGCCCCGGCAGTAGATCAACCGCCAGCCGGTCGACTTGCCCTCGGTGATCCCGTTGGAGTTGGCGTCCAGCGGCGCGGCCTTGCGGTCGGCTTCCGAGGCCACGGTCAGCACCCGGTTGGCCCGCACCTGCGTCATGCCCCGCCGCGCCGCCTCGGCCTCCAGGTCGCGAATGAAGACGTTGAAGTCGGCGTCGTCACGGATGTGGAAGCAGATGTGCATCATCCGCGGGAAGGCCGGGCTCATGTGGTCGAGCGGCTCGGCGAAGGCGTTAGGCCCGCCCATCGGCTGGTCGGCGTCGCGATATTGCAGCAGCTCGATGACGACGTTGTCGAACTGGACGAAGCGCACGTCGAGCCGCTGGGCCCCGCCGCGCAGGTCCGGCACGCCCCTGGCCCGTGGATTGACGTGCCGCTCGCGCGCCTCGATCTCCTCGGCGGTCAGCAGGGTGTTGTGGATGCGCTCGCCCTGGAAGTCGCCGTCGCGCATGATCTCCGCGCCGCCCAGCACCTCGGTGTAGAAGGCGAAGGCGCGGTCCATGTTCTGGACCGTCAGCCCGAAGTGCTGCACGCCTTGCAGCCGTGCGCCGAGCGAGCCGCCGGTGATCCGATCGGCGCGAACACGGGTGGCCTCCTGGGCCGCCGCCGGCGCGGCGACCGCGCCGAGGTCCGCCGCGCCGGCGGCGGCGCGCAGCACCTCGCGGCGCTCCAGACCGGCGGACTCGTTCTGCTCGCTCATCGTCGGTCTCCTCGTCCCAGATGTTTGGTCGTTGGGGGTCAGCGCCCTGTCAGGATCATCGGTCCGCGACCTCGGGTTGGCGAGTTAAGCGCGGTTAAGCGCGTGCTCGAGGACGCCGCGCGGTCGCGCCTTAACCGCGCTTAACTTCGAGACCGGCCGCGACCGCCCTAGTCAGGCGCGCAGAGCGCTGGAGCTTGAGCAGGATCGAGGGCAATCATCACCGCCATGACCGAGGGGATGGACGACGGGCCGGGATCTTCGGCGGCGGGCTGGCGCGCCGTCGCGCTCCTCTGCGCGGCGCTGCTGCTGTCGCTGACGGACCGGCTGATCATCAATCTGGTCGTCGATCCCATCCGGACCGATCTTGGACTGACGGACTTCGATGTCAGCCTGCTGCAGGGCGCGGGGTTCGCGATGATCTTCGCCCTCGCCGGCCTGCCGGCCGGACGCCTGGCCGACCGCGTCAACCGGCGCAACCTGATCGCCGCCGGCCTGGCGCTGTGGTCGGCCGCCACGATCGCCTGCGGCCTCGCGGCCGACTTCCGGAGCTTCCTGGCGGCGCGGGTGGCCGTCGGCCTGGGCGAAGCGGCGCTGGTGCCGGCGGCCGCCTCGCTGATCGTCGACTGCTTCTCGCCGCGACGCCGGGGCCTGGCGCTGGGCGTCTTCTCGCTGGGCGCGACCTTCGGCGCCGGATCGGCGCTGTTCATCGGCGGCTTGCTGCTGGGCTGGATCGAAGCCGGCTGGTTCGCCTGGGCGCCCGGGATCGCCACGCTCGCGCCGTGGCGGCAACTGCTGGTCCTGGCCGGCCTGCCCGGCTTCGTCCTGCTGCCCCTGCTCTTGCTGATCCGCGAGCCCGTTCGCCGCCACAGCGCCGGACTGATCGCCATATCCGCAGTGCTGGGCCGGCTGGTCGCCGACAACGGCATGGTGCTGCGCGTCTGCCTGGTGAAGGGCGCGCTGGGCGTGGGCGACTATGCGCTGATCGCCTGGTTGCCCACCCTGCTCCAGCGTGGGCACGGCATGACGTCGCTGGAGGCGGGCGGCCTCGTCGGCCTGTCCCTGACGGCGAGCGGGGTCGTGGCTTCGGTGGCGGGCGGCGCGCTCTCCGACCGGTTGGCCCAGCGGTGGGGCGCGCCGTCACGCGTCGCGCTGCTGCTGGCCTGCTACCTTCTGGCGCTGGCCGGCGCGGTCGCGACACTGCTGGCCCAGACCGGCGGGCAGGTCGCCCTCGCCTTCGCGGTCTGGGCGCTGGGATCGATCAGCGGCTACGTCATCGGCCACGTGGTCATGCAGGAAAGCGTGCCCAACGAGATGCGCGCGACCACGGTGGCGCTGTCTCTGACCGTCACCGCCCTGGTCGGGATCGGTCTAGGACCCACGCTCGTGCCGCTGGTCGCCGAGCGCGTCTTCGGCGGCGAGACCGCCCTGCAACCGGCCATGGGCGCCATCAGCCTGGGTGCGGCCCTGCTGGCGCTGCTGGTGATCTGGCCGCCCGCCATGGCCCGCCTCCTCGCGCTGCGAGCTCGCGCCTAGATCAGGTCCCGGGCCGTGTGTCGACCAGCGCCCGGGCGCGCCGCAGGTCGCCCGTTCCGAAGCCTTCGCCGAAACGCCCGAGCGCATCGGCAAGTATCGTCTCGGCCTCATGATCGCCGCCGCGCTCGCGCCAGAACTCCACGAGGCTGGCGGCCGATCGAAGCTCCCACGACAGCGCTCCGTCGCGCCGTGCCAGCGCGATCGAGCGCAGATAGCAGTCGACCGCCTGGTCGCTGAACCTGGCCTCGCCACGCCGCAGGACGTTGGCCTTGATACGCAGGATCTCGGGTATGCCCACGACCTGCCCGGTGGCCTCGGACAGGTCGATCGCCTCGTCGATGCAGGCCAGGCCGCGGCGCAGGTCGACCTGCCGCGCCAGGGCCTCGCCGTAGTTGGTCAGGTAGTTGGGATAGCGCATCCGAAATCCGCTCTCGCGCACCATCGACAGCGTCCGGCGATAGACGTCCAGGTCAATGGGCCGGCCGAGATAGAGATCCAGCCGCGCGGCCACGCAGGCGGCCATGGCCCGCCAGATCTCCAACCCGTGCCGCTGGGCATGCTCGACGCCCCGGTCCAGCACGCGCTGGGCGCCTTCGTAGTCGCGCACATACAGCATCACCGGCAGCGAGCCGTGCACGAGGGCGTAGCAGAGCGAAACCGCATAGGTCGACGCCTCCGCCTCGGCCAGCTGGACCCGCGCGGCCTGGACGGCCTGGTCCGGATAGCCCTGCAGCCACAGCACGGTGGCCAGCGCCCCACGCGCGGTCAGGCGCTGGTCGAACTCGAATCGCGCGGCGCCGGGCTTGGGCTCAAGGCTGTGCGAGCGGTAGACGATCTTCTCCAGCCGCTGCTGTGAGGCCGCCAAGGCGCCCAACCACGACAGCGCCGAACCCGCCGGCGCGTCGGATTCCGAAGGCGCAGGCGCTTCTGCCGGCCCCTCAAGGCCCGAGATCTTCTCGGCGACCTCCAGCGCCGAGCGCGAGTCCCCCGTCCAGAGCTCGTACTCCGCAAGGCCGCGCAGGCACTCCAGCTGCAGCTCCTGGTCGGCCAGCCTTTCGGCGATGGCCAGCGCCCGTCCCAGGGCCCCCTTCACTGCCAGCAGCGGCCCCTGCGTATGCAGCAGCGTCGCCCCGCGCGTCAGGTTCAGTATCAGGTCGTCGCGTGCGGTGCGGACGGGTTCGTACCGGCCGTAGAGCGCACGCTCGGCCGCGACACGGCACTCCTCCAGCAGCGAGAGCCGACCCCAGAACGGGATCGCCGCGATGGTCAGGCTAATCAGCAGACCGGCGGCGTCCGCTTCCCGGAAGGCCCAGCCGATGGCGTCGCGCAGGTCGTCGATCCTGACGCCGTAGCGCTGGAGCCAGATCGTCCGGGGCAGCTTGTCGGCGTCACGCCCGGCCTGGTCGGCCAGACCGAGGAAGTAGCGCGCGTGGCGCAAGCCGACCGCGCCACCCTCCCCTGACGCAGCCAGCTTTTCCAGAGCGTAGGCGCGCGTCGTGTCGAGAAGCCGGTACTCGACGTCGACGTCGCGAGCCTCTGCGGCGACCAGGGACTTCTCGACGAGGGCCATCAGGTCCTCGACCACGATCGCCGGGCCGACCGTCTCATCGGCGGCGACGGCGCAGGCCGAAGCCAGGGTGAAGGAGCCGGCCAGGACGGACAGCCGCCGCAACACCGCCTGCTCGTTCGCCGACAGCAGGTCGTGGCTCCAGTCGATCGCGGCCATCAGGGTGCGATGCCGTTCGGGTCCAGCGCGCTGGCCGATCTGCAGGTGGAAGCGATCGCGGATCTGGTCCAGCACGCCGGCCGCGCCAAACAGGTCGATCCGCGTGGCGGCGAGCTCGATCGCCAAAGGCAGGCCGTCCAGCCGCCGGCAGATCTCGGCGACGACGCCGGCCTCTCCGTCGGCCAGTTCGAAGGTCTCGAGCCGGTCGGCCGCCCGCTCGGCGAACAGGCGCACCGCCGGAAAGCCGAGGGCAGCCGCGGCGGTAAGCGCTATTGAGGCCGGCGGCGCATCGAGCCCCGGCAGACGACGCAGTCGCTCTCCCGTCAGGCGCAGCGGCTCGCGACTGGTCGCCAGGATCCGCACGCCCGGAGCGTCGGCGAGGATGCGTTCGGCGCAGGCGGCGACGGCGTCGATGATGTGCTCGCATTCGCAGCTGTCGAGCAGCAGCAGCATCTCCCGCTCGCGCAGGTGCTCGCACAGCGCCGCGAGCATGTTGGCCGAGTGCGCGCTCAGCCCGATCGCCGTGGCGATCACGCTGGGGACCAGGGCGGAATCCTTGATCGGCGACAGGTCGACCAGCCACACCCCGTCTCGGCTCGCCCCGATCATCTGCTCGGCGACCGCGAGGGCGACCGAGGTCTTGCCGATGCCGCCGGGCCCGACCACCGACACCAGCCGGGCCTCGCCCAGCTCGTCGCGAATGGCCTCCACGGCCGCCGCCCGGCCCAGCAGCCGCGTCGCGCTGGTCGGCAGGTTGTGCCGGCGACGGCTGTCGGCCGGGCGCTCGACCCGCGCACCGGAGCCGCTGACGATCCTGACCGGCGCGACGAAGGTGTAGCCCCGGCCGATCACGGTCGAGATGTATCGCGTCCCGGCCTCCTCGCGCAGTATGCGGCGCAGGGCGACCATATGGACCTTGAGGTTGCTCTCCTCGACGAAGGTGTCTGGCCAGACCTGGGCGAACAGGTCGCGCTTGACCACGACCGTGCCGGCGCGCTCGACCAGGGCCGTCAGCAGGCCCAGCGCCCGGTTACCGATCCGCACGGGCGTCTCGTTCTCCAGCAGCAGCTGGCGCTCGGGCAGCAGCAGGAACGGACCGAAGGCGAAGGATCGCGTCATCAGTTCGGCGTGGTCGTCAGCCACAGTCGCCTCCGCGCCGCCAGATCGCACCGTCGACCGACGTTATCGGACATCTACCGCGAACCGCTTCAGAAGCGATACCGAATCCCGGCGCCGTAAGTCCTGGGATCGCTGATCACCAGGAAGGCCGAGGCGGGCGCGACCCGCGCGGCGAACGACAGGAACCGCGCGTCGGTCAGGTTGCGGCCGTAGACGAAGATCTCTGGACCGGCTTCGACCTGGAAGGCAGCCTCCCCGCCGAGCTGTCCCCATGACTTTCCGCGCAGCCCCGGCTCGTTGGCGGCGCCGACGTAGAAGACGCCGCCGGAGACCTCGTAGGCCAGTCTGGCGGACACCCGGCCGGCCCTCAGGCGACGGGCATAGTCCAGCCCCAGGCCGCCCGACCAGCGCGGCGCCAGGTTCAGCCGGTTGCCGGAGCGATCGGCCCGTCCCGGCGCGCAGAGCGGGTCCGCCCCTTGCGGATCGCCGGCGCTGATCACCTGGCAGAAGCTGCCATAGCGCGCGTCCAGATAGGCGCCGTGCGCGCGGATCGAAAAGCCGTGCGGCAGCCTGGCGGCGATGCTCGCCTCGAGCCCCGCCAGCCGCGCCGAGGCGGCGTTGTCCATCCGCGTCAGCCCCAGGCCGATCGTGCTGCGGATCTGGATGTCGCTGTAGTCGTAGAGGAAGACGGCAAGATCGAGGACGACGCGTCGGTCGAGAAAGGCGGCCTTCGCGCCGGTCTCGTAGGCCCAGAGGGTCTCGGAACGGAAGGTGTTGGCGACCATGGTCGTCGCGCCCGGCGCGAAGTTGAAGCCCGGCGGCTGATAGCCGCGACTGGCCCTGGCATAGAGCAGCAGGTCCGCGCCGTTGCGATACGACAGGCCGATGCTCGGGATGAGCACGGAATCCCTGATCTTGCCCGACAGCAGCCGCCCGGGAGCAGGAGCCCCTCGATAGTCGATGGTGAAGTCGCGTTGCTCGCGGTCGTAGCGCAGTCCGGTGACGAGGGTCAGGCGATCGGCCAGATCGATCTCGAACTGGCCGAAGACCGCCAGGGCCGCCAGTTCGCTGCGGTCGAGCAGGTGGTTGAAGCTGGGCGCCGCCGTCGGCGCGCCGGTGGAAAGGCCGTAGCGGGCCCGTTCTGCGAAATGGCTGGCCCCGATCGTGGCGCGCAGGCGACGGCCCGTGAAGACGCCCCTGACCTCCTGGCTGAACGTGGCGCTGTGATTGGTCGCGCCGGTCAGCAGCGACGGCGCGGCGGACGCGTCGGCGTCGTAGACGACGGTCGAACCCAGATCGCGCCAACTGGTGATCGAGACCAGCTCCAACGCCTCCAGCGGGCGGTGGGTCAGGGTCAGCGCCAGGCCGTCGTTGCTGGTCCGGCGGACCGTGCGGGCCTGGCTGGCCGGGTCGCTGGCGAACACGCCCGGATCGCCCATGCTGATAAACGCCCCCGAGGGAGCGTAGGCGTTCTTGAACACGGGCGTGGCGCGGTCCCGCGTCAGATCGCCCGACAGAACCGCCTCGAAACGCCGATCCGCCGATCGGTAACGGATCTGGCCGCGCACGGTGCGGGCGTCGCGGCCGTTCAGGCGATCGCCGGTGACCGTGTTGCGGATCGCCCCGTCGTGGCGGAGATAGCTGCCCGACAGGCCGGCCGACATCCGCGTCGACAAGGGGGCGCTGACCGAGCCCCGCGCCGAGATCGCCTCCAGGTTCCCAAGACGGACCTCGCCGCCCCCCTCGACCGCCGAGCCGGGCGGGCGCGTGATGATGTTGATCGCGCCGGCCGTGGCGTTGCGCCCATAAAGCGCGCCCTGCGGGCCGCGCAGCACCTCGATCCGCTCCACGTCGTCGAGCCCGAAGAAGGCTGCGTCGGGTCGCGACAGGTAGACGCCGTCGAGATAGATCGCGACCGGCTGCCCCGAGCCGATCGGAAGCACCTGGCCAGCGACGCCGCGGATCGAGACCAGGTTGCTGGCGTTACCGCCCGTGAAGCCGGCGATCGACAGGCCCGGCACGGCGCCGACCAGGTCGGAGAGGTCCCTGGCGCCACGGCGCGCCAGTTGGTCTTCGCCCACGACGGACAAGGCGATCGGAACGTCCTGGCGGCGTTCGCGGCGCCGCTGGGCGGTCACGATCACGTCTTCCGCACGTGCGGCCGGATGATCGGTCAGGACGAAGCCGTCGCTCACCGCCAGCGGCGCGATGATCGCCTGCAGCAGCGACAAGCCGCCCGAGATCGCCCCCCTCCGCCCTCCCCGGCAAGACAGCGCCGCCTCCCCGAACCCAAGCGAGGCTGATAATCACAAGCTAGCCGAGAGAACAGCGATGATCGAGACGATCCATCGTCCCTCGAGGCAAGATCAACGGCCCTTGCGCCAACCAAGTGCTCTTTGCTCCCCCCAACCGGGTCTTGCCACGCATATCGTTTCGGGCGGCAAATGCGGTCAGCTCCAGACTCGGAGTCTGGGAAGCGGCGGAACTCACGCGTGCGATTGATCAAGGCCGTCCTTTTCGCAGTGCTTCTGCTGCAGACGGCGACCTCGGTCGCAGCCGAACCGACGCGCCGCATCACCCACTACACCCACCAGCGATGGACAGAGGAAGGCGAGGCGCCCGCGCCGATCATGGCCATGGCGCAGGACCGCGACGGCTATCTCTGGCTGGCGACGGGCATGGGCCTTTTTCGTTTCGACGGCATCGTCTTCGAGCGGATCGGCGCCGAGAGCGGCGACGAGCAGCACGACCAGCCCAGCGCGCTGCTGGTGACGCGTGACGGAGCCATCTGGACCAGCTTCACGCGATCCCGCCGCTTTGCGGTCTATCGCGACGGCGTGCTCAAGGTCCTGCCCGCGCCCGTCGCCCCGGACCCGGTGGTCTCCATGGCCGAGGGAAAGGACGGGGCGATCTGGGCGCTGACCGCCGTGTTCGACGCCGAACTGATGCGGCTGCGCGACGGACGCTGGCGATCGTTCACCGCCGCCGACGGCCTGCCCCGCGACGACGCCCTTAGCCTGCTGGTTGCGGCCGACGGCGGCGTCTGGGTTTCACTCAGCAACTCGGTCGCGCGCCTAGCGCCCGGCGCCGAGCGGTTCGAGATCGTGCGCCGGACGCCTCGCGCCAACGGCATGCTGTCGCAGGACCCGCAAGGCCGGATCTGGCTCTCGGAACGTCGCGGCAGCTATCCCATCACCGGCCCTGGCGGGCATGGACCACCGCCGGCCCAGCCCCCCTATCTCACCGACGACGCCCAGATCCGCGGCGCGCCCTACTTCGACCGCACGGGCAACCTGTGGATCGCCACCCGCTATCGCGGTCTGCAGAGAGTGGCCGCCGCTCCGCACGACGCACCGCGTCTCGTCGAGTCGATACGGGCGCGGGACGGACTGTCCTCGGACCTGACCAGCCAGGTCTTCCAGGATCGGGAAGGCAACATCTGGATCGGCTCGGAAAAGGGCCTGGACAAGCTGCGTCCGGCGACGCTGCGGTCGGAACCCGTTCTGACCAATCCCGCGGCCTTCGGCGACAAGCTGCTGGCGACCTCGGACGGCGCGGTCCTCATCGGCCAAGCCGACGCGATCTATCGAGCCGCGCCGGGCGGCGCCCCCCAGCGCGTGCTCGGCGGGATCCGCGAGCCGCAGAGCCTGTGCGAGGCCCCGGACGGCGCCGTCTGGATCGCCTTCGCCGACCGCATCCTCGTCTGGAAATCCGGCCAGGCGACGCGAACCCTGGTTCGTCCCGACACCGACAGCATCATCTACGATTGCGCCTTCGACGCCGAAGGCGATTTCTGGATCTCGGCCGCGGCCGGAGGCCTGCTGCGCTATCGCCAGGGACAATGGCGGACGATGTTCCCGCCGACACTGGGCGACGGCTTTCGTCCGACGACCATGGTCAGGGACAGCCGGGGACGCCTCGTCGTGCAGTGGGACCTGCGCCAGCTGGCGTGGCTGGGCCAGCCGCATGCTCGGTTCCAGCCGCTCGATCTGGGGCGCGACGCCACGGCCGTGACGCTGTACCCGAGCTCGCGCGGCGACATCCTGGCGGCGGGAGCGTTCGGGCTGGCTCGCTTTGGCGATGGTCAGACGGAGACCATCGATCCCGATCGCGGTCCCTTGCGCGGCCGGATCAGCGGCCTCGTGCAGACGCCGGAGGGCGATACCTGGCTGGCCTATCCCCGGGCCCTCGTCCGGCTCTCGGCCTCGGACCTGGAACGGGCCTTCGCCACCCATGTCCCGGCCCCCGCAAGCCTGTCGCTGGGCTTTGGCGACGGCCTGACCAGCCGGCCGCACTCGCACAGCCAGCGCTCGCTCGTCCAAGGCGGCGACGGACGGCTGTGGGTGGCGACGGAGACCGGCGTGCTCTGGATGGACCCCCGGCGCATCGCCCGCGACGGCCTGCCTCCCGGCGTGGCGATCAAGTCGGTGACCGCCGGCGGGCGGCTCCACCGCGACCCGACCGCCCTGAGCCTGAAGGAAGGCACCTCCAGCATCGAGATCGACTACGCGGTGCTCAGCTTCGCCGATCCCAGGCAGGCCAGCGTGCGCTACAAGCTCGAAGGCTTCGACGGGGAATGGGTGGATCCCGGCGCGCGGCGTCAGGCGTTCTACACCAACCTCAAGCCCGGCAAGTACCGCTTCCATGTCATCGCCGCCAGCAGCGAAGGCGTCTGGAACCGTACCGGCGCCGCGATCACCTTCGAGATCCCGCCCACCTTCCTCCAGTCGCGCTGGTTCCTCGCCGCCTGCCTGATCCTGGGCGCAGCGCTCCTGTGGCTGCTCTATCGCCTGCGCATGGCCCAGGTGGCCCAGCGCATCCATGTCGGCCACGAAGCCCGGCTGAGCGAACGCGAACGAATTGCGCGCGAACTGCACGACACCCTGCTCCAGAGCGTGCAGGGACTGGTGCTGCGCTTCCAGTCGATCGCCAACAAGATGCCGCCGGGCGAGCCGTCGCGCGACCTGATGGAATCCGCGCTGAAGCGGGCCGACGACGTCATCATCGACGGCCGCAACCGGGTTCGCGACCTGCGCACGGCCGAGAACGCCGGCGACCTTGCGGCGATCCTGGAGGAGCGAGCCAACGCCGCCTGCTTCGACGCGTCCGTTCTCGTGAACGTGTCGACGGAAGGCGTTCCTCGCCCGGTGCACCCGCTGGTCGCCGGCGAGATCGGCCGGATCGCGGGCGAGGCGCTGTTCAACACCGCCCGCCATGCCCGCGCCAGATCGGTCGACATCCTGATCGGCTTCGCCAGGCGGGAACTGAGCGTCCGGATCCGCGACGACGGCGTGGGCCTTCCGGCCGACGTCATCGCCAAGGGCCACAAGCTGGGACACTTCGGCCTGATGGGCATGCGCGAGCGGACCCAGCGGATCGGCGGCGTGCTGTCGATCGACAACCAGCCGTCCGGCGGGGCGGAGATCAGCCTGCGACTGCCGGCTCGCCTCGCCTACGTAGCCGAAGCCCCGTCATGGACGTGGCTGTCCGATATCCTTCGTCGTTTCAGGAGAAGCCAGGTTGGCTGAGTCGAGTTCGCGTCCCATCCGCATCCTCGTGGTCGATGACCACCCCATCCTGCGCGAAGGGGTCGCCGCGATCCTGGAGGACAGGACCGACATGGTGCTCGTCGGCGAGGCCCGGGACGGGGTGGAGGCCATCGTCCAGTTCCGCGACCTGCAGCCGGACGTGACCCTGATGGACCTGCAGATGCCGGGCATGGGCGGCGTCGAGGCGATCAAGGCCATCCGCGACGAGCACCCGGACGCCCGCATCGTGGTGCTGACCACCTATGACGGCGACGTGCAGGCGGTTCGCGCCCTGCGGGCGGGCGCCCTGGGCTATCTGCTCAAGAGCAGCCTGCGCACCGAGATGCTCGACGCCATTCACGCGGTGAAGCAGGGCCGACGCTACCTGCATCGCAGCATCGCCGACGAGATCGCCATCCACGTGCTCGACGACGGCCTCAGCGAGCGCGAGGTCGCCGTCCTGCAACTGGTCGCCATCGGCAAGGCCAACAAGCAGATCGCGCGGGAACTGGGAATCTCGGAGGAGACGGTGAAGGGCTACCTCAAGACCATCTTCACCAAGCTCAACGTCTCCGACCGCACCCACGCGGTGACCGTCGCCGCCCGACGCGGCATCATCGAACTCTAGGCCGACAGCCCTCGCCTTCCGAGCCAGGCCGCCAGGTTCAGTGCATAGCGGTGGGTGTCGGCAAGCGCGCGGGGCTCGCGGGCCATGCCCTCGCCAGGCGTTTCGGACACGAAGCTCGGACAGCCCGCCGCCAGGTCCCAGTTGTAGTCGGCGAAGTGGTGGAAGGTGCTCTGGGCGAGCGCGGCCCCCGCCGTTGGACCGCGCTCGAAGGCGACGGCGAGATTGAAGGTCCGGCCGGTCGTCCGGCTGGCGCCGGCGGCGATCACCCGGGCGTCGCTGTCTTCCGGCGCGACGACGGCGCCTTCGTGGGGATGCGCCGGCAGGTAGCGCAGCACGCCCGTCGGCGAGGTCGGATCGCGCAGGATGGGGTGCACGGGCCCGATCGCCACGATCTCCTGGTAGTCGCCGTTCGCGCCCGAGCGATAGTTCGGCCAGGAAATGGCCTGGGTCTCCTCGTCGTCGCGAATGTGGCGCCCGGCGTCTGGCTCGAGGTTGCGGCTGTGAAAGCAGTGCGCCGCCCCCACCCCGCCCAGGGTGCAGACCGACGAGCCGAGATCCATGTGGTCACGGGCGATCATCAGGCCGCCGCCGCGCTCGCGGAACCGGGAGATGGCGACGCAGTCCTGCTCGGTCAGGCCGTCGCCGACATCCACGGCGAACAGCCACAACTGGTCGAAACCGCTGTCCTGGATGCGCGAGAGCACGGGATCGGGTTCGCCGGTCGTGTCGCGGTCGCGGGCCTCGACGGCGTAGAGCGCCCGCCCCTCGTCGTCGACCGCGGCGGACAGCAGGTCGCGCAGCGCGCTGAACCTCGCGATCGACCAGTCGTCCTCGGTGGTGGGGATCGTCGTCTGCAAGAGGATCCGGATCGGACCTGGGCTGCTCATCTAAATCTCCGGCGTCATACGGCGCTCCGTGGTCGGCCATGCTGTCGCGAACGCGTCCTTGGGGATTGATCCGGGCGGGCGCATCCGGCGGGCGTCATCGTACAAGACCCCGTCCGCCACCGGTTCGGCGACGGACGGGCCCGGCTCATCGCGCCGAAGCGGCTTCCTCGATCAGGGCGGCGACCTTGTCGGGATGCGAGACCATCAGGGCGTGCGACCCGCCCTCGATGGCGACTGTCTTCCTGGCCTTGGCGCGTTCGGCCATGAAGCGCTCGGTCTGGGCCGGGATGTTGCGGTCGGCCGTGCCGTAGACGACGTAGGAAGGCAACTGCTTCCAGGTGGCGGCGGTCGCCGGCTCGGCCAGGGCGGCCTTGGTCACCGGGCGCTGGGTCGCGGCCATCAGCGCCGCGGTCGCCGGCGGCACGTCGGCCGCAAACTGCGCATGGAACTTGGCGGGCTGGATGTAGAAGTCCTCGCCGCCGTCAGGCAGGCGCACCGAGGTCAGCGTCTCGCCCAAGGTGCCGCCCGGGAACTTGGCCGACAGGGTGAAAGCCGACTCCCCGACCTCCGGCAGGAAGGCCGCCACATAGACCAGCGCCGAGACGTGCGCCTTGCCGACAGCCGCCTCGGTGATGACCTCGCCGCCATAGGAGTGGCCGACCAGCACCACCGGGCCCGGGATGGTGTCGACCAGCGCCGACAGCGACGCCGCGTCGGAGCTCAGGCTCCGCAGAGGGTTGGCCGCCGCGATGACGGTGTAGCCGTCCCGGGACAGCTTGCCGACCACGCCGTTCCAGCCCGAGGCGTCGGCGAAGGCGCCATGGACCAGGACGATGGTGGGCTTGGCCCCGGCGGCCTCGGCCGCATGGGCGAAGGCCGCGCCGGACAGCACCATGGCGGCGGCGAGCGACAGGGCTCGGATGGACTTGCGCATCGATATCTCCGTGACGGGCGGAAGGGCCCTCGCGCAAAAGGATGAGCCGGCGGCCGGGAGCAGGCCTATCTCGCGGATGGGCCTGTTCCCCTCGTGCTAAGGTCTAGGGTCGCCGGCCCCTGCGGCCTGCGGCGCCCGCGCAAGCGCTCGGGGCGGCAGGAAATCGCCGGCATGAGCCAAGTCTGGCCAGGGCAGCACGGTCTCGCCGGCCACCATCCAGTTTCCCGCCTCCTTGCGCAGCCGCAGTTCGTAGAGCGCCGGGCGCGTGGCCGGGCTCATACGGCGATAGAGCAGAACCGTGGCGTGGTCGCCCTGCTGCTCGACGTGCAGGAAGCGGTGCTCGGTCGACAGCGAGGCTTCGCCGTCGTCGCGCCGCCCCCGGAACTCGGCGAGCATGTCGGCGCGGCTGCTGCGCACCACCCGTCCCTCGTCGTCGAGGAACAGCAGCGACTGGTCGGCGGTGTAGAGCGCCTCCATGCCCTCCATGTCGTAGGCGCTGCCCAGGCGGATCACCTGCAGCACGAAGTCGATGATGGCGGGATCGTAGATTTCCTTGGTCATGGTGTTCTTTCCTGATTGAGAGGGCCTGCTCACAGCAGGGTCATGCCGCCGTCGACCTTCAGGTCGATGCCGGTGATGAAGCTGCTGGCGCCGGAAGCCAGGAACAGCGCGGCCTTGGCCGTCTCGTCGGGACGGGCCATGCGGCCGAGCGGAATGCGTGCGGCCATGCCGGCTTCGAAGGCCGGTCGCTGCTCGGGAGGCACGCCCAGCTTTTCGAGAATGGCGGTGTCGGTCGGCCCGGGGCTGAGCAGGTTCACGCGGATCCGGCGCTCGCGCAGCTCGATGGCCCAGACCCGTGCGAAGGCGCCCAGGGCCGCCTTGGAACCGGCGTAGGCGGCGTGCCCGTCCAGCGCCTTGCTCGCGGCGATGGAGCCGGTGAGGATGATGGCCCCGCCGTCGCGCAGCAGCGGCTCGACCTTCTGCACGCCGAAGAAGACGCCGCGGGTGTTGACCGCGAACTGGGCGTCGTACTCGTCTTCCGAGACCAGCGGCGACGGCGTGATCGTGTTGATCCCGGCATTGGCCATGTAGATGTCGAGGCCGCCGAAACGCTCGCGCACCACGTCGGCCACCGCCTCGTGGTGAGCGAGGTCGGCGACATCGCCGACGACCCCGAAGGCGCGCGGGCCGATTTCGGCGACGGCCGCCTTCACCGCATCTGGCCGCCGGCCGGTGACGATCACGTTCGCGCCCTGCTCGACGAACAGCTTGGCCGAAGCCAGGCCGATGCCGCTTGCGCCGCCGGTGATCACGGCGACCTTGTCTTTGAGAGTGTCCATTTCGCTTTGCTCCGATCCGCGTCTGTTCGCGTTCGGACACCTAGATAGACGTGAGCGAAATTCTTATAAGATCGCAAAACAGAACATCTTTTGTGCCATTATGGACAAAATGAACAATCCTCTCGAAAACGCCGCCGGACTGTCGGCCTTCATTGATGCGGTAGAGACCGGCTCGTTCAGCGCGGCCGCGCGCAAGGCCGGCGCCACGCCCTCGTCGGTGTCCAAGAGCGTCGCGCGGCTGGAGGCCAGGCTGGGCGTCCAGCTGTTCGCGCGCTCGACCCGCACCCTGACCCTCACGCCCGAAGGCGCGGCCTATTTCGAGCGGGTGATGCCGCTTCTGCGGGCCCTGGGCGAGGCGCAGGACGTCGTGCAGACCGCCGCCGCGGCCACCGGGCGCCTGCGGGTGTCGATGCCCACCGACCTTGGTCGCCTGCTGCTGGATCCACTGACCCGGGTGTTCATGCCCCGGCATCCGGGCGTGAAGCTCGAGCTCGACATGAGCGACCGCCATGTCGACCTGATCCGCGAGGGCTACGATCTGGCTCTGCGCGCCGGCCAGGTGGAGGAGAGCGACCTCGTCGTGCGTTCGCTGGGCGCCGCGCCGCTGGCCCTGGTCGCCTCGCCCGAACATCTCGATCGCCACGGACGCCCCCAGTCCCTGGCCGAGCTGGCGGCCGCCCGTCATGTCGGCTACCGCCTGGGCGGACGCCCCTTCCCCATCCGCTTCGCCGACGGCGCTACGCTGTCGCCGGAAGGCGTGCTCGACTGCGACTCCGGTTTCGCCCTCAGGGCGGCGGCGGTGAACGGGGTCGGCATCGCCCAGCTGCTGCGCTGGACCGTCGACGAGGACATCCGCTCGGGCCGGCTGGAGGTCGTCATGCCCCACGCCCCCTTGCCGGTGGTGCCGCTGCGGATGCTGCACGCCTTCGGCCGCTTCCAGCCGCTGCGCGCGCGACTGTTCTCCGACTTCGTCGCCGAACAGCTGACGGCCATGGCGCGCAATCCGTCCTGAGGCGCACGCACGCCGCTCGCCGCCCGATCCTACCCGCCGGTATAGGTCGGCCCTGCCCAACGCCCGGATCGATCGTCGCCCTCGCCGTCCGTACCCTTCCATTCGACGCTGCCGGCCCATGCGCCCCACCAACGGGATCCACGGGTTCGGCTAGACGGATGCAGAGACGGAAATTGCGCCATGGAGCCAGCGATCAACCTCACCACCAGCAGCGGTTCGCACCGCTTGGTCGCCGGCCTGCTGGTCGCCGCGCTCGACGAGCTGGCCCCGGACCAGTCCGAGGTTCGCGCCAAGCTCGCGCGGGCCATCCAACTGGTGGGCGGCGCGCCCACGCCACTGGTCCATAGCGGCGGCTTCGCACCCTGGCAGAGCAAGCGGCTCGAGGCCCACATCAGCCAGAACCTCGAGACGCAGCTGCGCCTGGACCACCTGGCCGCGATGGTGCGGGTCAGCCGAAGCCACTTCTCCCGAGCCTTCAAGAAGAGCTTCAGGCAGTGCTTCTCACGCTATGTGATGACCCTGCGCCTGGAGCGGGCGCGCATGCTGCTGGTCAACACCGAAGCGCCGATCAGCCAGGTCGCCCTGGCCTGCGGCCTGACCGACCAGCCGCACCTGACCCGCCTGTTTCACCGGGAGTACGGCGCGCCGCCCAACGCCTGGCGCAGAGCCCACAGGCAGTTGGGCCAGGCAGCGAGCCAGGACGCCTAGGCGCCGCGCCCAAGCGGCAGGGTGATCCGGAAGATCGCCCCGCCGTCCTCATGATTGGCCGCCGAGATTTCGCCGCCGTGCTCGGCGATGATCGACTGGCAGATGGCCAGCCCCATGCCCATGCCGGTTTCCTTGGTGGTGAAGAAGCTGTCGAAGATGCTCGCGAGGTGCTGCTCGGCGATCCCGGGCCCGCTGTCGTGGACCCAGATCACCACGCCGCGCCCCGCCCTGACAGCGCCCAGGCGTATCTCCCGCAGGTTTCCACCGCTGTTCTCAATGGCCTGGATGCTGTTGACCAGCAGATTGACCAGCACCTGCTGCAGCTGGACGCGGTCGCCGTCCACGGCCGGCAGGCCGGGCTCGACCATCAGGATCAGAGCGATCGCCTTGGTCTCCACATCATGCCGGACGATCGTCAGCGCCTCGTCGATGATCTTCGACGGGTCCAGCTGACCCGGCTGCGGCTCGCGCTTCATCGCCATGGCGCGTATGCGCTGGATGATCTCGCTGGCCCGGCTGGCGCTGGCGGCGATGCGCTCGGTGAGCGTGCGCACCTTGCCGAGATTGGGACCCGGCTGGCCCAGCCAGCGCAGGCTGGTCTCGGCGTTGGTGAGGATGGCGGACAGCGGCTGATTGACCTCGTGGGCGATCGAGGTCGCCAGCTCTCCCAGGGTCGAAACCCGTGCGGCGTGGGCGAAGTTCGATTGCAGCCGGCGCAGTTCGGCCTCGGTCCGCAGGCGCTCGGTGATGTCCTCGATGGTGATGAAGGTGGTGTCCATGTATTCGGGCGGCGTCGGGTAAGTGACGCTGAACACCACGTCGAGCATGCGGCCGTCGAAGGTGGCCATCTTGGCCTGCTCGACATAGTTCCGCGCCCCTTCGAAGTGGGCCTTCATCACCCTCTTGGCCATGTCCGGCGTGGCCGAGAACAGGTAGCGGACCGACTGCAGCAGCTCCGCCGGGTTCCGCGCCCCGAACAGCGAGACCGCGGCCTGGTTGACGTCGGTGACGACGACGATGTCCTTGGCCAGTTCGACCAGCACAGGATTGTCGTCGAGATAGGCCATGACGTCGGTGATCCCCGCGGCGCGCAGGCGATGCAGTTCGTCGCCCGACCGCCTGGCGTCGACATGCCAGAGCGGCGTCGGCGAGAAGTGGATCAGCTTGCGATAGCGATCCTCGCTGGCCTGAAGCTCCCAGGCGGTGCGTTCATCGCAGACCGCGGCGTTGACCATCAGGAACAGCACGTCCGGACGCGCGGACTCGGCCGAACGCCAGGCGGTCGCCGTGGCGCCGGCCAGCAGGCCGTGTGGGCCAAGGGCGCGGGCCAGGGGCGACACAGAGGGTTGCCGCAGGGCCGCGCCCAGCAGTTCGGCCAGGCTCTCGCGGCTCTCGGCCGGCCAGAAGTCGACCAACGCCCGCCCCGCCATGTGCTCCCGGCCGACCGCCGCCCCGAACAGGCGAACGGCCCGGGTGTTGGCGTCGATGATCCTGCAGGCCTCGAGCAGGACAGCGCCGGTCTCCGCCGCCGCGGCCGCGGAAACGTCCAGCTCCCAGCAGGCGGCCGAAGCCCGCTGATGACCCGCGCGGACCTCGAACGGCGTCTCCTCGGCCTGCACGGCGAGGGGCTGGCTGTATTCGACGACGTCGCGGGCAGAACCGTCCGGATTGCGACGCACCGTGCGCCGGCCGCTGGCCACCACGGCTGGTCCGATCGCGCCACGCCGCCGCACAGCGCCCTCCCAGGCGCCCTCCAGCAGCAGCAGCGCCCATTCCTCGTCGTGCAGCAGCGGATCGGCCGCCAGGTCCGAGAGCCCCAGCCCCACCATCGCCATGGCCGGCCAGCCGTACAGGGCCTCGGCCGCGGGGTTCCAGTACCGCACCACGCCCGACGGATCGCAGACCACCACCGCCTCTGACGCGAGGTCGACGAGGTCGCCCCGCTCGCTCCGGGCCAGGCTGCGGAAGACCGTGCTCATCGCCGCCATCCCTTGAAACCGCGCTTGCCCGGGCGCGTAGCCAGCGGGAACGGCCCGCGGGATTGGACGACGGAGCGTGCGGGGGACCTCTTCATACAGACCAGGGTAGCGCCGCGCTCGCGCCCTGCCCTCACACGGACGGGGGCGCCCCGCGCCCCCCAATCCGCGTCGTGCCTTCCCGACGGTCGCAAACGGACGCGACTCGACCCGGTCCGGGATCCACGCGACGGACGATCGCCAGACCGTCCGTCGCGCCCTCTGCGACTACTTGTGCAGCGCCTTGTAGAGCGCCGTGTTGGCCTGCAGCACCGCCGCCCGGGTCGCCGGGGTTTCGGCGACGGCGTTCAGCATCATGAAGTCATGGATCGTGCCGTTGTAGCGCGTGGAGGTCACCCGCACGCCGGCCTGCAGAAGCTTGCGGGCGTAAGCCTCGCCCTCGTCGCGCAGCACGTCGTTCTCGTCGACGATCACCAACGCTTCGGGCAGGCCCTTCAGCTCGTCGACCGAGGCCTGGAGCGGCGCCACGGTCGGCTGCTTGCGGCTGGCCACGTCGGGAGCATAGGCGTCCCAGAACCACTGCATGGCCTTGCGGGTCAGCCAAGGCCCTTCGGCGAAGGTGGTGTAGGACCCCGTCTCGAAATTGGCGTCGGTGACCGGATAGAGCAGCACCTGCAGGTCGAACTTCGGCCCCTTGCGAGCCTTGGACATCAGGGTCAGCGCGGCCGACATGTTGCCACCGACGCTGTCGCCGACGATGGCCAGCCGCGAGGGATCGACCTCGAACTGGTCGGCATGCTCGATGAAATACTCGAGAGCGGCATAGGCCTGCTCGACGGCCACCGGATAGCGCGCCTCGGGCGAGCGGTCGTAATCCACGAACAGCACCGCGGCCTTGGCGCCGACGGCGATCTCGCGGGTCAGGCGGTCATGGGTGTCGACGCCGCCCAGGACCCAGCCGCCGCCATGGATGTGCAGCACCACCGGGAGCTTACCCTTCACGCCCTCGGGGCGAACGATCCGAACACGGACGGACCCGGTCGGCCCGACCGGAAACACCTTGTCCTCAATGCGGGCGGGAAGCTTGGCGACCGGGATCGCCTGCGCCCCCGACAACGCGCCGCGGGCCTCGGTCGGGGTCATGGTGTAGATCGGCTTGCCGCCGGCCAGTGAGTCCACGAAGGCCTGGGCGGCAGGGTCGAGGATCGGCTGGGCGGCGGCGGCGCCCGACAGCGCGGTCGCGACGAGGGCCGCGGCGGCGACGGTGGTGGTCTTGGACATGGCTTTGCCTCTGGATGGTCCGCGAAGACGTTTCGCGTTCCAGATCGACTAGTCCGGCCTTGATCGTCCGGCTTGGCGCTCGGCGCTCGGCTTTGCAGGCTGGAGGCCCGTTCGCGTAAGCCCCCCGAAGCGTCATCTGGCGTGGCGAACCTCCCCCGGCGGCAGCGGCACCTATCCCTTGGCATGGGTCGGACTGGCCCTTCTCCGGGCAGGCCCTGCCGGTTGTCCGGCCACCGACCGCCGACGGCGCGTCCAGCGGATAGCTACAACCGCCGCCCGATCCCCGCCCCAATGACGGCGAGCCGTGTCAATCGGACGTGACAGGGATGGTGAACGCAGGATTTTTTCCGATTTCATCCTGCGACCAACGAAGCGGTAGGCGAGCACCCTACCTGTCCGGCTCGCCCCTTCCAGCCAGAACGAGGAAAGGCGACCGCCATGACCGCCGGGGAAACAGACCAGATCTACACCGTGACCCGCGAGGCGCGGCGTGTGCGCGCCCTGTTCGAAGGGCACGACATCGCCGACAGCGACGACGTCGTGACGGTGCGGGAAACCGGACGGCCGCCGGTCTACTACTTCCCGCGTCGCGACGTGTTCATGATCTTCCTGCGCCAGACCGACAAGGTCACCCACAACCCGCACAAGGGCGAGGCGCGCTACTTCACGATCTATCGGGACCAGCACATCGTCGACAACGTGGCCTGGAGCTACGAGGCGCCGAAGGCGGCCTTCGACTCGCTGTCGGGCCGCATCGCCTTCCTGGCCGCGCACGTCGAGTTCCAGGTCGACGGCCGCTCGGCCGCCGAGACAGGGGCCGCGCTGGAAGCCGGATACGACGACTAGGACCTTCTGCCCGCCCGGGCGGGGGGAGCGCCCCTCCCCCCTGAAGAGGGCGTGCATCGGTTAGCCGTTGCACGCCCCGGAGGAGCGGCGTGATAACGCGGACCAACAAGGGTCGCGTTACGATGAACAGCCTCCAGCCAGACACCGCAAAGCCAGCCAGGAAGACGCCCTCGCCGTCCCGCGACGGCAGCGCGCTCTATGGCGCGGCGGTCGAGTACGGCATGCATTGCCTGACCTGGCTGGTGGCCCGCGACGCCCCGGTCAGCAGCCGCGACCTGGCCGAACTGCAGGGCCTGTCGCCCGCCATGATCGCCAAGATCATGCCAAGGCTGGAGAAGGCCGGGATCGTCGCCTCGACCAACGGCATCAATGGCGGCTACGCCCTGGCGCGCCCGGCCGAAGCTATTTCGATGCTCGACGTCGCCGACGCGATCGAGGGGCGAAAGTCGCTGATTACCTGCCGCGAAGTGCGCCGCAACTGCGCCCTGTTCGAGGAGGAGGTCCCGCGCTGGGCCACGCGCCGCGTCTGCGGCATCCACGCCATCATGCTGCGCGCCGAGAAGAGCATGCGCGCCGAACTGGCCCGCACCACCCTGCGCGATGTCGTCGATAACATCCCCGCCCCGCCGGAGTTCGCCCCCGAGGTGGACTGCTGGCTGGGCGCGCGGACCGCAACCAGAGAGCAATCACGGATCTCGGCCATCAGGGCCGGAACCCGCAGGAGGTCTTCCGATGACTGAGCTCGTCTCATACGCGCCAGACCGTAGCGCGCGCGTCGCCAATGCATGGTCGCCGGCGTCGCGCATCACGGTGGCCAGCGAACCGCGCAGCCTTTCGTCCGCAGAGGCCCGAAACGGCGACCTCGTTCCCCTGGTGATCGTGGTCGACGACGACGACGCGGTGCGGCTGTCGATCTGCGAACTCCTGGAGTCGGTCGGCATAGAGTCGATCTGCTTCGGCTCGACGCGCGAGCTCCTCGACGCCGACGTCCTGCACCGACCCGGCTGCATGATCCTGGACGTGCGCATGCCGGGCCTCAGCGGGCTCGACTTCCAGAGTCACTTGGCCGCCAACGGCATCCTCACCTCGATCATCTTCCTCACCGGCCACGGCGACATACCGATGACCGTCCAGGCGATGAAGGCCGGCGCCGTCGAATTCCTGACCAAGCCGGCCCGCGACCAGACCCTGCTGGACGCGGTCAACAAGGCTATCGCCGCCGATCTGGCCAAGCGCGGCGACGCCCGTACGACCCGCGAGAACTCCGGCCTCTTCATGACCCTCACCCCGCGCGAGCGGCAGGTCATGGGAGCGGTGGTCCAGGGCGCGCTCAACAAGCAGATCGCCTACGACCTGGGCATCACCGAAGTGACCGTGAAGCTTCACCGCAGCAGCGTGATGAAGAAGATGCGCGCCCCCTTCGTCACCCATCTGGTCCGCGCCTGGCAGTCCCTGCCCGAGCATTTGCGGGACGAACTTCCCGGATAAGCCTTTTGGATAGGTAGGACCGGCCCCGGATCGGGACGATGGATAAGATCCGCTATCGCCGTTCGCCGAGTAAGGGCCACAGTTTGTCCACCGCGCCTGTTTTCGCGATCATCGACGACGACGAAGCGCTGCGCCAGGCGCTGGCCGAGCTCCTCGAGGTGTCGGGCTTCGACTGCCGGACCTTCGCCGACGCCGACGGCTTCCTGTCGGCCTATGCGCCGGGCCGTTTCCTCTGCCTCGTCACCGATCTCAACCTGCCGGGCAAGAGCGGGCTGGTGCTGCAGCAGCACATGCGCTGCATCGATCCTGGCCTGCCGGTCATCATCATCTCGGCCAATCCGGACGCGCTGACCCGCTCGCGCTGTCTGGCCTCGGGCGCCGTGGCCTATCTGATAAAGCCGATCAGGGACCAGGTGCTGCTCCGTCATCTCGCCGCCGCCCTGGGCCGCTGCTGACGGGACGGACCGCCGAGGACCTGGACCCGTTATCCCTTGGGATAGGTCGCCCCCGCCTCCCGGCCCAATCGTCCAAACCAGACCCGGCGTCCTAGCGTCGCCTCGCGCGACGGCCTCCGCCGCCGCCGTTTCAGACAAACTCGCGGGAGAAAAGCCCCATGAAACTCTACTACGCCATCGGGGCATGCAGCCTCGCCGACCGCATCGCCCTGGCCGAGGCCGGCATCCCATGCGAGTTCGAGCGCGTGGACCTGCACACCCGCACGACCGAGACCGGCGCCGACTACGCGGCCATCAACCCCAAGGGCTACGTGCCTGCCCTGGTGCTCGACAGCGGCGAAATGATCACCGAGAACATCGCCATCCTGTCGTGGATCGCCGAGCAGTCGCCGAAGCTGCGCCCCGAAGGCCCCCTTGGCTGGTTCCGCCTGCTGGAGGCCCTCGCCTACATCTCGACCGAGGTGCACAAGAGCTTCCACACCTTCTTCGTCCCCGACGTCACCGAGGAGGCCAAGGAGAAGGCCCGGGCCCTGGCGGGCCTGCGCCTGGAATACCTGGCCGCCAGCCTGGGCGACGGCTATCTGCTGGGCCCGGACCTGACCGTGGCCGACCCCTACCTGTTCGTGATCATGACCTGGGCCAAGCCCAACGGCGTGGTCCTGGCCGCGCCGCTGGCGGCCTATTTCGAGCGCGTGAAGGCGCGGCCGGCCGTCGCCGCCGCCCTGGCCAGCGAAGGCCTGCAGGTGTGAGATCGGGGGCGACCTGTACCGCCGTATAGGTCGCCCCCGCCCTTTCCCCCAATCGACCCCATCCCGCCCCGCCTTCTAGCTTTTCCGTCCAGGCCTTCGGGCCGCAAGTGGAGGCTCGAAGATGAAGATCGTGGTGGTTGGCGGCAGCGGGCGGATCGGGGAGAAGCTCGTCTACAATCTGCGCCAGGACGACTATCGCGTCCTGGAGGCCTCTCCCTCATTTGGCGTGAATGCGGTAACCGGCCAGGGCCTGGACGCGGCTTTCGAAGGCGCGAGCGTCGTGGTCGACGTCACCCAGTCGCCCTCGCTCGACGGCGATGCGGCCATGGCCTTCTTCGAGACGGCCGGACGCAACATCCTGGCCGCCGGCAAGGCCGCCGGCGTGCGCCATCACGTCGCCCTGTCGATCGTCGGAACCGACCGGCTGCAGGCGAGCGGCTATTTCAGGGCCAAGAAGCGCCAGGAAGACCTGCTCAAGGCTTCGGGGCTGCCCTTCAGCATCCTGCGCTCGACCCAGTTCTTCGAGTTCATCAGCGGCGTCGTCCAGGACGGCTCCACCCGCGAAGTGGCGCTATCATCCGCCCGCGTGCAGCCGATCGCCGCCGAGGACGTGGCCGAGACCCTGGCCGACATCGCGCTGAGCGCCCCGCTGAACGGCACGGTCGAGGTCGCCGGCCCCGAGCGCTTCCGCCTGCACGAGCTGGCGAGCGAGGTGCTGACCGCCTACGAAGACCCCCGTCGCGTCTCCGTCGACGACGACATTCCCTATTTCGGCGCCCGCCTGGACGAAGCCTCGCTGCTGCCGGAAGGCTTCCCGCGCCTGGCCCCCACCCGCTTCCATGACTGGCTACGCGCCAGCCTGCAGGCGCCCGTTCCCGCCAACCAGAACCGCCGCAAGCAAGGGTGAACGTCATGAAGGTCGTAGTCGCAGGGGGAACCGGCGTGGTCGGTTCCCGGCTGGTGGACGTTCTGCGCCGCCGCAACCACGAAGTCCGGATCGCCTCGCGGGCCTCTGGCGTCGACGTCGTCACGGGCCAGGGGCTGGACGAGATCATGGTCGGGGCCGAGGTCGTCGTCGACGTGCTGAACGCCCCGGCGTTCGACGAGGCGACGGCCATGGCCTTCTTCGAGGCCTCCAGCCGCAACCTGCTCGCGGCCGCCTCGGCCGAGGGCGTCCGCCACCATCTGGCGCTGTCGATCGTCGGCTGCGAGCGGCTGCAGGGCAGCGGCTACTTCCGCGCCAAGCTGGCCCAGGAAAAGCTGGTTCAGGCCGCCGCCGTACCGTTCTCGATCCTGCGCTCCACGCAGTTCTTCGAGTTCCTGGGCGCGATCATCGCGGACGGCCAGGAGGGCGAGACCGTGCGTCTCAATCCGGCGCGCGTGCAGTTCATCGCCGCCGACGATGTCGCCGGCGCCCTGGCCGACCTCGTCGAGCGCTCGCCGGCCAACGGAACCATCGAGGTGGCGGGCCCCGACCCGTTCCGGCTGGACGACCTCGTGCAGCGCTACATGGCCTCGCGCCGCGACGACCGCGCCGTGGTCGCCGACCCGGAGGCGCTCTACTTCGGAACGCCGCTCAGCGACGAGACCCTGCTGTCGGGCGGCACGCCGCGCTTCGGCCATACCGAGTTCGATCTCTGGCTGCGCCGCGCCTCCACCGCCGCGGCCTGAGATCGGACGGCTCGCGCGCCCCGGATCCCCTGGGCGCGCGAGTCCCTTTCCAGCGTTCCCTAGATCAGCCGCCGGCCAGAACCTGCCCGGCCCGCAACGCGGCCATGTCGCGGTTAACCGTCGCCACGGCGACCAGGCGCTCTGCATCGATGTAGCGAACCTCGGCGTCGCGGTCGGCCGTCGAGCCGATCACCTCGATCCTGTCCCAGCGCTCGGCATGGCCGACATAGCGGATGGTCAGGTCGTAGTGCGCGCTCCAGAAGTAAGGCGGCTCGTGCTCCGGCGGCAGGCCCAGCATGGTCGCCGCCGCGATCTGGCCCTGGCGCTCGGCCGCCACCCAGTGCTCCACCCGAACCAGCTCGCCGCCAGGCCCGGGATAGCGGGCAATGTCGCCGGCGGCGAAGACATGCGGATCGCTGGTGCGCAGGGCTTCGTCGACCACCACGCCGCGATCGACGACCAGACCGGCCGTCTGCGCAAGTTCCAGTCGCGGGCGCACGCCGATGCCCAGCACCACCAGGTCGGTCTCGATCGTCGAGCCGTCGTCGAGGCTCAGGCGCGCGCCGTCGAACCCCTGCACCTTGCGACCAAGGTGGAAGACGACCCCGTGCTCGTCGTGCACCGCCTTGATCATGGCCCCCAGCTCGGGGCCCAGCTTGGCTTCCAGCGGCGTAGCGTCAGGCCCGACGACATGCACCTCCAGCCCACGGATGCGCAGCGCCGCCGCGGCCTCCAGGCCGATGAAGCTGGAGCCGACCACCACCACCCGGCGGGCCGAACCGAGGGCGGCGGCGTCAGCCAGGCTGCGCAGCACGTAGACGTTGTCGCGCGCGAAGTCCGGTCCCGGCGGACGGTTGGGCTCGGCGCCGGTGGCCAGCAGCAGCCGGTCGTAGCCGAAGCTCTCCCCGCCCTGCAGCGTCACCCGGCGTTCGGCCGTGTCGACCGCCTCGACATGCGCGCCAAGCCGCAGCGCGATCGCGCGCTTGCGGTAGAAGCTCTCGCCCTTCAGCGGCATCCAGGACGGATCGGCGTCGCCCGACAGGTAGTCCTTGGAGACGTTTGGCCGATCGTAGGGCGCGTCGCGGTCGGCGCTGACCAGGGTCAGGTCGCCTGCGTAGCCCAGGTCGCGAAGCCGCTGGGCGGCCGCGAAACCCGCCGCGCCGCCACCAACGATGACGATCGACGCCGGATCGCCCGACGTATCGCGTTCCGGAGCCAGGTTCGGCGCGGCCTTGGGCAGCTTCTCGCGGACGAAGATCCGGTCGCCCTCTATCTCGACCTTCCAGCGATCGAGCGGCGCCAGGGCCGGCGCCTTCAGGGCCGCTCCGGTGCGCAGGTCAAAGCAGGCGTGATGCAGCGGGCAGTTGATGCTCGCGCCCACCCGCAGGCCCTCGTGAAGCGGGCCGCTGTAGTGGGTGCAGGCGCCGTCGAGGGCGACGATCTCGCCATCGACCCGGGCCACGATCACGGGCAGGTCGCCGACCCGGCCGGCCAGCACGCCGTCCCCGGGAACTTCCGCGGCCGTCACGCCCAGGGAAAGGTCGAGACGGGAAACATCTATGTCTGACTGGCTCATGGCGGCCTCCTGCGGGCGGCTGAACGTAAAACGGCGCCGGACGCGAAGGGCTGCGTCCGGCGCCGTAATGGCAGGGTCGACGGATCAGGCGACCGGCGCGGGCGTGGGAACGCTGGTCTTCAACCAGTCCTCGAACGTGGCCGAACCCAGGATCGGGTTCGCGCCCGGAACCAGCGAGCGCTCGTCCAGCTCGACGCCGAAATAGAGCGCCTTGGGATCGGCCACGATCCTGCGGGCGTCGCCCTTGGCCTGGAGATAACGGGCCACGAACTTGTCGAGGCCGAAAGCTTCCGGTCCGGCCACCTCAAGCAGGCCGTTCACCGGCTCGGCCAGGGCCACGTCGGTCAGCACCTCGGCGACGTCGAAGGCCGAGATCGGCTGCACCGGCGCGGGCGAAACGTGCACCTCGTCGCCCACGGTCCCGGCCTGGACGATGCCGGCCACGAACGGGAAGAACTGGGTCGAGCGCAGGACGGTGAACGGGATCGGCGAGGCGCGGATCAGCGCCTCCTGCACGATCTTGGCGCGGAAGTAGCCGCTGTCCTGCAGGCGCTCGGAGCCCACCACCGACAGGGCGACATGGTGCTTGACCCCCGCCTTGGCCGCCGCGGCCAGCAGGTTGCCGCCCGAGGCCAGGAAGAACTCCAGGGCCGGGCCCGTCTCGAAGACTGGCGAATTGGCCACGTCGATGACGATCTCGGCGCCGTCCAGCGCTTCGGCCAGGCCTTCGCCGGTGACGGTGTTGACGCCGGTGTTGGGCGCGGCCGCGACGGCCTCGTGGCCAAGGCGGGTCAGTTTGGCGACGACGTTGGAGCCGATCAGGCCCGTCCCGCCGATGACGACGATCTTCATCTTGCTTCTCCTCCAAAGACAGCCGCCGCAGCCTAGGAGAAGCGCCCGCCCCCGCCATCGGTACGAGGGTATGCGACACGGCGCGTGACGGCGTAGGGCCCAGCCAAGTGCATGGACCAAGGACTGGACGGGCCGATCGAAGGGCGTAGCCGCCTCGCCTTGATCGATACCTTGGGCCGGACGGACCTATGCCAAGGACGTACAGCGCCGCGCCACCGGGTGACCACGCCCCGTCCCCGGGACAGCTTGTCGCCTTTCATGGGCGCCGACCGGCGGAGAAGCCCCCTAGACCAAGGCGTTAGGGCCTCGCCCTTCCCGCATGATGGCTCACATCCCCGCCCGCCCAGCACAGTGGCGTCGTCTTCACCGTCACAGAGGAAACGACGATGACCACCACGCCCCGCTTCGCCCCCTTCCAGCTTGTTCCCGAAGTGACCAAGGCCATGCTGGCCGTCGAGGCCGCCATCAACGCCACCAGCCTCGAGCACAGCCTCGCCGAGCTCGTCCGCCTGCGCGCCTCGCAGATCAACGGCTGCGCCTTCTGCATCTACATGCACGTGGTGGACGCTCGCCAGCACGGCGAGACCGACCTGCGCATCCAGATGCTCGACGCCTGGCGCGAGTCGCCGCTCTACACCGACCGCGAGCGCGCCGCCCTGGCCTGGACCGAGTCCCTGACCTTCATCGCCACGACCCGCGCCCCGGACTCCGACTACGCCCTGGTCAAGGCGCAGTTCAGCGACGCCGAGATCGCCGCCCTGTCGCTGCTGATCGGCCAGATCAACTCGTGGAACCGCCTGCAGGTGGCCGCGCGCACCGGTCACGCCGTGCAGCCGGCCGCCTCGGCGGCCTAAAGGACGCGTCGAACTCTCCCCCCGCTTGTTCGACGCCGGAGGGCGGCCAGTCCCTGCTACCCCGCGACGTCAGGCCGTCTTCCGTCACGCCCCGGCTCCCCCAGCGGGCCGGGGCGTGACTTCTCATTTCCCTTGGAGGATCCACCGTGACGAAATCCATCATCGTCGGCCTGGCCGTGGTCCTGGGCGCGCTCGCCGTCGCCAACGGCCTGTTCATGCTGATATCGCCCGAGGGCTGGTACTTCGCCGTGCCCGGCGTAACCTCGACCGGGTCCTACAACCAGCACTTCATCCGCGACATCGGCCTGATCTTCATGCTGATCGGCGCCAGCTTTCTGTGCGGCGCGAGACGGCCGGACCTGCGGCTGTTCCTGTGGGCGGCCCCGACCATCTGGCTCTCGGGACATGCCCTGTTCCACTTCTGGGAGGTGGCGGTCGGGATCTGCTCGGCATCGGTCATCCCGCGCGATTTCCCGGCGGTCACCCTGCCGGCGATCCTGGGCTGGGTCGTGACCCTCTGGGCCCTGCGCAGCAACCGCAAGGCCGCCCTGATCCTGGGACGCTGATCCGACCACAACTTTCGCATCATTCGAAACCGGCTGGGGCGACCGCTCCAGCCGGTTCTTTTCGTCGTCTCTAGACCGAGACGCCGCCGTCGATGGTCAGGCTGGCGCCGGTGATGAAGCCGGCCTCGTCGCGCGCCAGGTACGAGACCAGGCCCGCCACTTCGGTAGGCCGCCCCATGCGTCCCAGCGGGATCAGCGGCAAGATCATCTCCACGTGGGCCGAGGTCATGTCGGTGGTGGTCGGCCCAGGCTGGATGTTGTTGACCGTGATCCCCCGCGCGGCGAGATCCAGCGCCGCGCCCTTGACCAGGGCCGCAATGGCCGCCTTGGCCATGGTGTAGAGCGTCGCTCCCGTGAATCCGACGCGTTCGACGATGTTGCTGCCGATGGTGACGATCCGCCCGCCGTCAGCCATCCGCGGCGCGGCGTGGCGCACGGCCGCGAAAGCCCCTCGGACATTGACCGCCATCACCCGATCGAATTCCTCGAGCGATATCTGCTCGATCGGACCTCGATGCAGCACGCCGGTGCTGGCCACCAGGATGTCCAGCCGCCCGAACCGCGCCAGCGTCTCGTCGATCACCGCCTCGACCTGGGCGGCGTCGCCGCTGTCGGCCTGGATGGCGACGACCTCGCAACTCTGGCCGCCCAGCCGCGCAGCCAGGTCCCGCGCCTGGTCCGGCGAGGCGAAGTAGGTGAAGGCCACCTTGGCTCCGTCCATGGCCAGTCGTTCGACGATGGCCGCGCCGATACCGCGCGACCCGCCCAGCACCAGGGCGACCTTGCCCTGGTGTTCGCCTTCGAAATCCATCTCGATCCTCGTTTCTGGAAGCGCTGCCGCTCAGTTCTCGGCGGCGTGGTGGCGACCGTCGGCCAAGTGGACGACGCGTCGATCGGGCAACAGCCACAGCGCGGCGACGGCCACGTAGAAGACCAGTGAAGCCGCGGGCGAGACGATGGCGACCAGCACGCCGGCGGCGTATCCGGCGATCGAAAGATTGGTCTTCCAGTCGCCGCCCAAGGCGGCGGCCAGCGGCGATCCCCGCCCCTCGTGGCGCGCCAGTCGCGAGCCCAGGACGCGGAAGGCCGCGCCGGTGACCAGGAGCAGCACGCCGTAGGTCATCACAGGCGCGCGGGCGAAGTGGCTCTGCTCCATCCAGGCCGTGGCGAAGGGGATCATCGACAGCCAGAACAGCAGGTGCAGGTTGGCCCACATCACCGAGCCGCTGATGCCGCCCGCGGCCCGCAGCAGGTGATGGTGGTTGTTCCAGTAGATCCCGACATAGGTGAAGCTCAGCGCGTAGCTGAGAAAGGTCGGCAGCAGCGGCAGCAGCGCGGCCAGATCGCCGCCTTTGGGCGGCTGCAGTTCCAGCACCATGATGGTGATGATGATCGCGATCACGCCGTCGCTGAACGCTTCCAGGCGCGTCTTCGAAATCTGTGTCGCCATTGCCGGGGCCTCGCGGAAAAACGCCCCGACGCTTGTGAGAAGCGCCTGACGCTGGCCCTGAGCAATAGCGCGAGGCCCCTCGCCCAGCCCACCCAGCCAAGCGTAGCCCCCGACCTACACTTTGGTCGTTGATCGCCTGAACGAAGGCTCAGATGTGCGCTTGCCGGATGTGTTCGCCCCCCGGCTTGCGGACCGCTATCACCTCGCCGCGAGAGCGCCTACAGCCTGAGCCAAGGCGCGACGCCCCGGGCGAGCCCCGTAGGGCGCGCGCGCCCTACGGGTCGCAAGGCCGCAAGGTAAGCCCCAGACGCCGGATACAGATCCGGCGACCGGCGCTATATCACCCTCACTCCCACTCGATCGTGCCAGGGGGCTTGCTGGTGACGTCGTAGACGACCCGGTTGACGCCACGGACTTCGTTGATGATCCGGGTGGCGGTCTTGCCGAGGATTTCCCAGGGGAATTCGAAGAAGTCGGCGGTCATGCCGTCGGTCGAGGTCACCGCGCGCAGGGCCAGGACGTTCTCGTAGGTGCGGGCGTCGCCCATGACGCCGACCGTCTTGACGGGCAGCAGCACGGCAAAGGCCTGCCAGATCTTGTCGTAGAGGCCGGCGTTGCGGATCTCTTCGAGATAGATGGCGTCGGCGTCCTGCAGGACCTTGACCTTCTCGGGCGTGATCTCGCCCGGGATGCGGATGGCCAGGCCCGGGCCGGGGAACGGGTGGCGGCCGACGAAGGCCGGGGCCAGGCCCAGCTCGACGCCCAGGGCGCGGACCTCGTCCTTGAAAAGCTCGCGCAGCGGCTCGACCAGCTTCAGCTTCATGTAGTCCGGCAGGCCGCCGACGTTGTGGTGGCTCTTGATGACGGCCGACGGGCCGCCGCGGGCCGAGACGCTCTCGACGACGTCGGGATAGAGCGTGCCTTGCGCCAGGAACTGGGCGCCGTCGATCTTGGCGGCTTCCTTGTCGAAGACCTCGATGAACAGGCGGCCGATGGTCTTGCGCTTGGTCTCCGGGTCGGAGACGCCCGCCAGCTCGCCCAGGAACAGGTCGCCGGCGTCCACATGGACCAGCGGGATATTGTAGTGGTCGCGGAACAGAGTGACGACCTGGTCGGCCTCGTTCTTGCGCAGCAAACCCGTGTCGACGAACACGCAGGTCAGCTGGTCGCCGATGGCTTCGTGGATCAGGACGGCGGCCACCGAGCTGTCGACGCCGCCAGACAGACCACAGATCACCTTGCCGTCGCCGACCTGGTCGCGGATCTTCTGGACCATCTCCTGGCGGAAGGCCGCCATGGTCCAGTCGCCCTTCAGGCCGGCCAGGGCCAGGAAGTTCCTGTAGATCTGCGGACCGTTGACGGTGTGGTAGACCTCGGGGTGGAACTGCAGCGCGTAGATCTTCTTGGCGTCGTTGGCGATGGCGGCGAAGGGCGCGCCGTTCGAGGTGCCCACCACTTCGAAGCCCTCGGGGATGGCAGTGACGCGGTCGCCGTGGCTCATCCAGACGGTTTCCAGCTCGCCGACGCCTGCCAGGCCTTCGAACAGCGGGCTCTGCTTGCCGATGGTCAGCTCGGCGCGGCCGAACTCGCCGGCGTGGCCGCCCTCGACCTTGCCGCCCAGCACATCGCACAGCAGCTGCTGGCCGTAGCAGATAGCCAGCATCGGCAGGCCCAGATCAAAGAGCTTGCGGCCGATGCGGGGGCTGTCTGCCTCCAGCACGCTGGCCGGGCCGCCCGACAGGATGATCGCCGAGGGCTGGTACTCATCGACCAGGGCCTCGGCCTTGTCGAACGGATGGATCTCGCAATAGACGCCGGCCTCGCGCACCCGGCGCGCGATCAGCTGGGTCACCTGGCTGCCGAAGTCGACGATCAGGACGCGCTGGTGGTGGGGTTCGGTGGTCATCGGGCGGGTCTCCAGCGGGTCGGGCGTCTAGATCAGGGTGCGTAGGTCGAGCGCACGAGCACGGCGGCGAAGAAGCCGTCCGTACCGGCGCGGTGCGGGGTCAGGCGCAGATAGCCTTCCGGGGTCACATGCGTGACGCCGTCGAGGGTGATCGGCTTGACGGTGAATTCGGGGTGGCGCTCGAGGAAGGCCGCGACGCGGTCCTCGTTCTCCTCGGTCAGCAGCGAGCAGGTGACGTAGATCATCCGGCCGCCCGCCTTCACGAAGGTCGAGGCGTCCTCCATGACGCTGTCCTGCTCGATCTGGCGCTTGGCCAGCTGGTCGGGCGACAGGCGCCATTTGGCGTCGGGATGGCGGCGCCAGGTGCCGGCGCCGGTGCAGGGGGCGTCGACGAAGACGACGTCGATCTTGCCTTCCAGCCCCTTCAGCGGCTGAGCCTCGATCGGCGAGCGAATCTGCAGGTTGCGCACCCCTGCCCTCTGGCCGCGACGGATGGTGTCGGCCAGGCGACGGGCGTCGCTGTCGTGGGCGAAGATCTGGCCGCTGTTGCCCATGGCCGCGGCCAGGGCGAGCGTCTTGCCGCCGCCACCGGCGCAGAAGTCGAGCACCTGCTTGCCCTTGACCTCGCCGGCCACGGCGGCGGCGATCTGCGAGCCCAGGTCCTGGACCTCGAACCAGCCCTTGGAGAAGGCCGGCACGGCCTCGACCGACGGCGTGCGGTCGGCGGCGGCGGGCGCGGGGATGCGGAAGGCGTTGGGCAGGATGCCGGCCGGGGCGGCGTTGATCGGGGCCAGGGCCTTGGCCCCGCGCTCGGCGTCGGTCTTCAGGGTGTTGATCCGCAGGTCGACCGGCGCGCGCTCGGACAGGGCCGCCATCTCGGCGACCTGATCGGCGCCCAAGGCGCGGGCCAGGTGCGGCTCCAGCCAGTCGGGATAGTCGCCAGCCACAGGCGCAGGCGCGCCGTCCAGCGAGACAGGCGCCTTCAGGCGGGCCTGCTCGGCGTCGGTCAGCGCGCCAAAGCCGTGTTCTTCCGAGGCCGCCTCGCCGATACGCTCGGCCGGCCACTTCCAGACGAAGGCCAGAACGCCGAGCACGACGCCGCGCGCGGCGGGATCGCCCATCATCCAGCCCAGCGAGCGCTTGCGACGCAGGGCGTCGAGCACCAGGCCCGAGACGAACGCCCGATCCTTGGAGCCGGCGTAGCGGGCGGCCTCGCCCCAGCGCTTGAGCGCCATCTTCACCGGAAAATGCCGCGTCTCGATCTCGGTCAGAACCTCGATCGCCGCGGAAACCCGTCCTCCGTCACGCATGGAGCTAAATCACCAACGCCAGAAGGACCAAGCCCAGGCCCGCCATCGAGGCGACCCAGACCAGGCTGCGAACGACCGGCACGCCGAACGCATAGAGAAAGACATAGACCGCCCGGGCGCCGACATAGAGCGCGGTCCCGGCGACGGTCAGCGCGCCGAGCCGGCCGCCCAGATAGGCGACCAGCACGGCGGCGACGAAGAAGGCGAAGGTCTCGCGGAAGTTTGCGAAGGCCCTTTCGAGCCGTCCGGCCATGCCGGTCAGCACGACCGGCGTCTCCCGCGAGCCGACATTCCACTTCAAGCCGCGCTGGGGCTGGGACGCCGCGCTGGCCCACAGGAGGTGGACCAGCCCGATGACGACCGAAACCGCCAGCATCTGCAGCTCGAAGGCCATCTGCATGGCCTAGACCGCGCTCGGATAGTTCGGAGCCTCGCGCGTGATCATCACGTCGTGGACGTGGCTTTCACGCAGGCCGGCGCCGGTGATCCGGACGAAGCGGGCGCGTTCCTGCAGCTCGGGGATGGTCGGCGCGCCGACATAGCCCATGGCGGCGCGCAGGCCGCCGACCAGCTGGTGCAGCACCGGGGCGATCGGACCCTTGAACGGAGTCTGGCCCTCGATGCCTTCCGGCACCAGCTTGAAGCTGTCGGTCACTTCCTTCTGGAAGTAACGGTCGGCCGAGCCGCGGGCCATGGCGCCCACCGAGCCCATGCCGCGATAGCTCTTGTACGAGCGGCCCTGGTACAGGAACACCTCGCCCGGCGCCTCTTCGGTGCCGGCGAACATCGAGCCCATCATGGCGGTCGAAGCGCCCGCGGCGATGGCCTTGGCCAGGTCGCCCGAGAACTTGATGCCGCCGTCGGCGATCACCGGCACGCCGCTCTCGCGACCGGCGCGGACGGCTTCCATGATCGCGGTCAACTGCGGCACGCCCACGCCCGCGACGATGCGGGTGGTGCAGATCGAGCCCGGGCCGATGCCCACCTTCACCGCGTCGGCGCCGGCGTCGATGAGGGCGCGGGCGGCGTCGTAGGTGGCGATGTTGCCGGCCACGATCTGGACGCGGTTGGCTTCGCGCTTCAGGCGCGAGACGGCCGCGGCGACCTGGCTGGAGTGGCCGTGGGCGGTGTCGATGACGACGACGTCGACGCCGGCGTCCACCAGACCCATCGAGCGCTCGAAACCGGCGTCGCCGACGGTCGAGGCCGCGCCGACCAGCAGGCGGCCCTTGTCGTCCTTGGCGGCCAGGGGGTGAGCCTGGGCCTTCTCGATGTCCTTCACCGTGATCAGGCCGACGGCGCGGTAGGCGTCGTCGACGACGATCAGGCGTTCGATCTTGTGCTTGCGGAGAAGCTCGCGGGCCTCGCGGTGATCCACGCCCTCGCCGACCGTGATCAGGTTCTCGCGGGTCATCAGCGCCGAGGCCGGGACGTTGGCGTCGCCCTCGAAGCGCATGTCGCGGTTCGTGAGAATGCCGACCAGCTTGCCCGTCTCGCGCTCGACCACCGGGAAGCCCGAGATCTTGCGGCGGGCCGTGATCTCGCGGACCTCGGCCAGGGTGGTGTCGGGGTTGATGGTCAGCGGGTTGATGACCATGCCGCTTTCGTAGCGCTTGACCTCGCGGACGTGGTCGGCCTGCTCCTCGTTGGAGAGGTTGCGGTGCAGGATGCCCAGGCCGCCGGCCTGCGCCATGGCGATGGCGAGACGGCTTTCGGTGACCGTGTCCATGGCGGCGGACACGAGCGGGATGTTCAGACTGATTTCACGCGTGAACTTGGTCTCGGTCGTCACTTGCGTCGGCATGACGTCGGACGGACCAGGTTCGAGCAAAACGTCGTCGAAGGTGAGCCCTTCGCGAATCTCCATCGGATTCTCCATTTTGCGGCGCTCGTATAGTCGCGAGGCGGGCGTTTGTCGAGGCGTGGAGAGCGCCCTGCGGCATGAAATCTGCGCTCTCAGGCTGGAGGGCGAAATTCCAGTCCCAGATCCCGCGCCACACCTTCCAGGCGCTGATCCTGCGTCCAAAGGCGGGCGCCGGCGGTCAAGCGCACGGCCGCCAGAAGGTGCGCATCGACATGGCCGATCGCCCGCCCGTGGAGCCGATGCCCTTCGACAAAGTCGAACACTTCCGCATCGGTCGCCGAGGTCGCCATCGGGATCTGCCGCAGAGCTTCCAGAAAAGCCGTTCGGTTCTTGATATTGCCGAGCGCCAATTCGCCGACGACGAAAGGATGGACGAGCACCTTGCTCTCTTCCAGCAACCGCACAAGCACCGCATCGGCGGAGCGAAGATGAGCAACCCAGACCGAACTATCGACCAGGATCACGCCGCCTAGGACCTTCGACGAGGAGCAAGCTGGAGCTCTGGCTCGCTGCCGCCCAGCAGCGCCAGTCGACGTGCGCTTTCGCGCTCGACAAGAGCCTTCAGGGCCTCGCGCACCAGCGCCGCCTTTTCCTGGATGCCCGTAAGAGCGGCGGCCCGGTCCAGCAGTTCGTCGTCCAAGGCCAGTGTCGTGCGCATGGCGTGAGCTCCTTGAAGCACGAGATATAGCATCGAACGATGCCCATATCCATGCCTGCCAGCACGGCTCAAACGGTCGTCATGGCTCCTCTAGCAGTTCGCAAGCATTCGCCTGCGGAACGAAGCCCAGCAGCCGGAAGCCATCGCCGGTCCAGAGATAGCGATAGACCCCCGCGCGGGCCTGGTCCTCACGCGGCGCGCCGGCCAGCACGATGACGCGGCTGTCCTTCTCGAAGTTCACGCCGTGGAGCATTCCAGCCACGCGGTTCGTATCCATATAGTCCGCGCCGGGCAGCTTGGTGACACGGCCTGTCCGGGCGTCCACCGCCGCCCAGGCCACGCAGGAGGTCCCGCAGCCCCACTGGACGATCGTCATGTGGCCCGCAAAGTTCGGCCCCCGGGCCGCGCCCTCGCGCAGCACGGTTCGAAACAATCGCTTGTCGGGCGTATCCAGCACGGGCTTGGCGGGAGCGCCGCTCCAGACCTTCGCCGGATGACCGTCGAACCTCAGGCTGTCGCGAGCAGCGCGATCGGTGATGATGCAGGCTGGCGTCGATGCGGCCGCCGCGATCATCAGGGAGACAAACGCAGCGACCATTGGAGACCTATCTTCCCTTGAACCCCGTCGCCACGAGGAAGACCTCGGAGCTGTCCTGGCGGCTGGCCTTGGGCTTGAAGTGCTGGACCTTCTCGAAATTCTTCTTCAGACGAGCGATGATCTCGGAGGTCTCGCCGCCCTGGAAGGCCTTGGCCACGAAGGCGCCGCCGGGCTTCAGGGTCTCGATGGCGAACTCGGCGCCGATCTCGATCAGGCCGACGATGCGCAGGTGGTCGGTCTCGCGATGGCCCACGGTGTTGGGGGCCATGTCCGACATCACGAGGTCAGGCGCGCCGCCCAGCAGCTCAAGCAGCTTGGGCGGACAGGCCGGATCGGTGAAGTCCATCTCGACGATATGAGCCGGCTCGACCGGGTCGACGTGCAGCAGGTCAACGCCCACCAGCTGCGTCACGCCGCGCTCGACGGCCACCTGCAGCCAGCCGCCGGGCGCGCAGCCCAGGTCGATGACTTTCGCGCCCTTCTTGAAGAAACGGAACTTCTCGTCGATCTCGCTGATCTTGAAGGCCGCGCGGCTGCGATAGCCCAGCGCCCGGGCCTTGGCCGAGAATGGGTCGTTGATCTGGCGCTCCAGCCAGGCCTGCTGGCTGGGCGTGCGGCCATAGGCGGTCTTCAGGCGCGCGGGCTTGGCGCGGCCATCCGCGTTGCCGCCGGTGGGCGGCTTGACCATGCGGCGCTTGGGGGGCTCGTCGTTCATGCGTTCACCGTTGGGGCCGAACCGGCCCCGCCGCGCCGCCGTCGGCGGGGGCGCTTCTGCCGATCCGACATCAGAGACATCAGAAGCCCCTCTCTAAGCCCTCGGTCGGCGACTCGCACGCGCGAACATGGCCAAAGCTCTTGAACGGCTTGAAGAATGGCCGCGCCGGCCAGCACCAGGTCGGCGCGATCCGCGCCGATGCAGGGCTCCAGAGCCCGCTCCTTGGCGGTCAGGGTCAGCAGGCGGCCGGCGGCAGCCTCACAGTCGGCGCGTTCCATCCAGAGACCGTCGACGACGTTGCGGTCGTAGCGCGGCAGGCCCAGGTGCAGGCCGGCCAGGCTGGTGATGGCGCCGGAAGTTCCGACCATGTGGGCGCGGCCGGCGTCGAAGGTCTTGCGCATGGGCGCGGCGTGAGGGAAGGCCGAGATCTTGGACTTCACCTCCTCGACCATGGCGCGGAACCAGCCGTCGTCGGCCCGCTCGCCCTCGGGGAAGCGCTCGGCCAGGGTGACGACGCCGATCGGAATGGATAGCCAGGCGCGGATCGGCAGTTTCCAGGCCTCGAACTGGCGCGGCTTGGCATCGAGCCCGCCTCCCTTGAGGTCGACCCACGACAGCTCGGTCGAACCGCCGCCGACATCCACCACCAGGGCCGCGTCGGCGTCGCGGTCGAACAGGCTCATGCAGCCTGCGACCGACAGCTGGGCCTCTTCGCGCGGCGTGATGATCTGCAGGCGAAGACCCGTCTCCTCGGCCACGCGGCGAACGAACTCGGCGCCGTTGCTGGCGCCGCGACAGGCCTGCGTCGCCACGGCCTTGACCCGGATGGCGCGACGGCGACGGATCTTCTCGGCGCAGACCTTGAGCGCGGCCATCGACCGTTCCATCGCGGCGTCGGACAGCTGGCCGGTCTGGGACAAGCCCTCGCCCAGCCTGACGATACGGGAATAGGCCTCGATGACGCGGAAGCCGCGCGGCGAAGGCGTCGCCACCAGGAGGCGGCAATTATTGGTTCCGAGATCGAGCGCCGCATAGCACGGCTGCTCGCCCGGAGACCGGCGCGAGCCCTGGCCGCCCTGGCCACGGGATCCGCCGGGCGCTCTCGGCGCCTCCGACATGGTCGTTCCACCTGTCTCGCAGGCGATTCGTCACGAACCGCCCCACTTCGTCGTGGACCATAGCAACCGTGTCGATGCACCGGAAGGCGGCGTGAGCCTGCAATGAACGCGGGTTACGTTCAGGATTCAGTCAGGAGACTCGTCGTAATATCTTCATCATGAACGAGAGACTCGCCAAATTTGCGATCGGCCAGGTCGTCAGACACCGCATCTTCCCTTTCCGGGGCGTGGTGTTCGACGTCGACCCGGTGTTCGCCAATACGGAAGAGTGGTGGGAGTCGATCCCCGAGGACATTCGCCCGTCCAAGGACCAGCCGTTCTATCACCTGCTGGCCGAGAACGACGACAACACCTACGTTGCCTACGTCTCCGAGCAGAACCTGCTGGCCGACGACAGCGGCGAGCCCGTGCATCATCCGCAGGCGGCTCTGATCTTCGAATCCTTCGATCACGGCGCCTACAAGCTTCGCCCCCGGATCTCGCACTGACAGCAAGGCCTCACCGCCGTTCTGGCGGTTGCGCGCAAAAATCGAACGAAACTTGCCGCGATCCGGGCGTAACGTCGTTTCATGAGCGTAGACAGTTTCAGCGGCGGGCCGCCCCCAGGGGCTCGCCCCGATTGGACGATCGATCAGGGCTGGGAAGCCTATAGCCAGGCCGAGCACGACGTCTGGATCACGCTCTACGAGCGCCAGGCCGGCGTCCTGCAGAACCGCGCCTGCGACGAGTTCCTGCGCGGCCTGGACGCGCTGGACCTGCACCGCACGGGCATTCCCGACTTCAACCGGATCAACGAGGAGCTCCAGCGCCTGACCGGCTGGAGCGTCGTGGCCGTGCCGGGCCTGGTGCCCGACGACGTGTTCTTCGATCACTTGGCCAACCGCCGCTTCCCGGCCGGGCAATTCATCCGCAAGCCGCACGAACTGGACTACCTGCAGGAGCCCGACGTCTTCCACGACGTGTTCGGCCACGTGCCGATGCTGACCGATCCCGTCTTCGCCGACTACATGCAGGCCTACGGCAAGGGCGGCCAGCGCGCGCTGGGCCTGGGGCGGCTGGCCAATCTCGCCAGGCTCTACTGGTACACCGTCGAGTTCGGCCTGATGGCCACGCCGGCGGGCCTGCGGATCTATGGCGCGGGCATCGTCTCGTCGCGAACGGAGTCGATCTTCGCTCTCGAAGACCCCTCCCCCAACCGGATCGGTTTCGACCTGGAGCGGGTGATGCGCACGCCCTACCGCATCGACGACTTCCAGCAGGTCTATTTCGTGATCCCGTCGATCCAGACACTACAGGAAGTGACCCTGCGCGACTTCTCGGCGCTGTACGACCGGCTGGCCGGCGCCGGCGACATCGGCATTGCCGAGATCGTGGGCGCCGACCAGGTGCTGACCCGCGGAACCCAGGCCTATGCGAAGGCCGGCGGACGACTGGCCTCGGCGGCGGGCTGAGCCCGCAGGCCGAACAGCACCCGCACGCCCGGGACCCGCCTGACGATCTCGTAGGTCGCAAAGCAGGCGCCGAAGGTTCCCGCGACCAGGATCAGAGCCTCAAGTCCCTGCGGCAGTCCCAGCCTGGCCAGATGGTGTGCCAGGACGACCGTCACGGTCTGGTGGACGATGTAGAACGGGAAGACCCCCAGGGTCAGATAGCGCAGCACCGGCCCGCCGCGGTTCAGATGCTTGGCTCCAAAGCCGAGGATGGCGGCGATCGCGCACCATTGGTCGACCGCATAGACGCCGCGCATGGCCAGCCGCAGCCCCTCTGCCGGATCGCCTTGCCGGTAGATCCAGGCATAGGTCGCAAAGCCCGCGTAGGCGGTCAGGGCCAGGATCAGCGCCGGCCAGCGCATGGCGATCAACCGCTCGCGCAGCGCCGAGGACTTGGCCAGGCCAAACCCGAGCAGGAAAGCCGAGAACGAGATGGCGTGATTGTACCAGTCGTCGACCAGGGCATGGGTGATGTCGAAGATCGGCAGAAGCACCGCCCGAGCCAGCGCCAGGAACACGATCGGCAGGACCAGCAGCCACGGGCCGGCCAGCATCCGCTCGCAGGCTGCCTGCAGCCTGTCGCCGAGCCTTGGAACGATCACCAGCAGCAGGGCCAGCACCAGCGTGTAGACCAGCAGGTAGGCGACGAACCACATGTGGTTCCAGGTCGGTGTGATCAGGCAGTCGCCGTCCTCGCCGCACCAGCCGCCCGAGGCCGTCAAATACTTGGCCCAGAAGGTCGGCCACGGATCGACGCCGAACGGCGCCTGCGGATGGGCGGCCACGTACTCGGCGACCTGGTAGTAGGACTGCGGCGGCACGATCACGGCCATGGCCAGCAGCAGCGGCGGCAGAAGCCGCGCGATGCGGGCGCCCGCCAGGCTGCCGACACTGACCTTGTCGGCCATGAAGCGCGTGGCCGCGCCCGAGACGAGAAACAGCAAGGTCAGCCGCCAGGGGTTGGTCAGCATCATCACCGGCTCCAGCGCCGGGATGGGATGGGGCGACTTCACGTGCCACTCCCAGGGCACGTAGAACATGCCCACGTGATACAGAATCAGCAGGAAGAACGCGCCCACCCTGATCCAGTCGAGGTCGTGACGGCGGGCGAGATCCTGCGAAGGTGAAGGGGACATTGCGGTTGGTTCCGAACGATGGCGTCGCCGAGGAGAGATCCGCTCCGGCAGCCGCCCGCCAAGCCTCAGGGGACGAACAGCGCCCTGCCGGTGACGCCGCCGCGTCCTCAGGGACGAACGGCGCGCGCTGGGGGATGAGCGGCGCCGAGCGCCGGCTGCTGCTGCGCGGCTGGCTGTGCGGCCTGGCCATCGTCGCGGCCATCACCGTCATCAACATCCTGACCATCATCCACGACGCGCCGCGCCTTGGCCCCTGGCGGCCGGCGATCTGGGAGGTGTCCAGCGGCCTGGTCACGGTGCTGATCATGCTGCTGCCGGCCGCCGTCGCGCTCTGGACGCATCGGACGAGGCCGCCCCTGGCCCGCGCCCTGCCCGTCCACGCCATCGCCCTGCTGGCCTACTCGACCCTGCACGTGAGCGGCTTCGTCGTGCTGCGGAAGATCGCCCATCGCCTGATCCTGGGCGAAGGCTACGACTTCGGGCCGATCGGGCCGGAGTTCGTCTACGAACTGCGCAAGGACGTCATCGCCTACGTGCTGGCGTTCGTCGTCTTCTGGCTGCTGGCGCGGATGGCCCGCGACGTCGCCGCCGAGGCGCCGGCCCCGACGGCGGCCTCCACGTCCTCGCCGGCGATGTTCGACATCCGCGACGGCGCGCGACTGGTGCGCACGCCGATCGCCGAGATCCTGGCCGTACGCTCGGCCGGCAACTACGCCGAGTTCCTGCTGGCCGACGGCCGACGACCGCTCACCCGCTCATCCCTGACGGCGCTGGAAGGCGAGCTCGCGGCGCATAGCTTCGTGCGCACTCATCGCTCGTGGCTGGTCAACGCGGCGCGCGTGACAGGGCTGCGGCCGGAAGGCTCGGGCGACTACGCCGTGGAGTTGGGTGCGGTGGAGGCGCCGCTGTCGCGCCGGTATCCCGAGGCGCTGGCGGCGCTGCGGGGCTAGCCTAAGAACGACACATGTCCCCGTAAAATCCCCGCGAAAGCGGGGACCCAGGTGTTTTGTCGTCGAGCCCCGCGCCCTTCAGAAAAAGCCTAGGTCCCCGCTTTCGCGGGGATTTCACGGAAGGGGGACAAGCTCTCTACCGCTTCACCGCCCAGAGCAGCTTCTCGACCTGCCCCTCGCCGCCGGCGATCGGACTGTCGGCGCTGTCGCGAACAATCCAGCCGGAGGCTTCGAGGAAAGCCGAGACACGCTCGACGCAGGCGGCGATGACCTCCGGGTCCTTCACGAGGCCGCCCTTGCCGACGTTCTCGCGACCGGCCTCGAACTGCGGCTTGACCAGGGCGACGAGGTCCGCGCCTGGACGCGCCAGGCCCAGCGCCGCCGGCAGGGCCTTTTCCAGCGAGATGAAGCTGACGTCCGTGACGACCAGATCGACGCCGTCCGGCGCGTGGTCGGCGGTCAGGGCGCGGGCGTCCAGCGGCGACAGGTCTTCGACGCGCGGATCGCTCTTCAAGCTGGAATGCAGTTGGTCGCGGCCGACGTCGACAGCCAGCACCCTAGCCGCGCCCTTCGACAGCAGGACCTCGGTGAAGCCGCCGGTCGAGGCGCCGACGTCGACGGAGATCCGGCCTTCGACCACGACGGGCCACAGCTCCAGCGCCCGCACCAGCTTCAGCGCGCCACGCCCGACCCAGGGATGGGCCGCCTCGGCGACAATGTCTGAAGCCTCGTCGATCGCCTCCGAGGCCTTGGCCACGACCTTGCCTCCGGCCATGACGCGGCCGGCCTCGATGGCCGCGCGCGCCTTGGCGCGGCTGTCGAACAGGCCCTTCTCGACCAGCAGGATGTCGGCGCGTTTTCGGCTCATCGGAGCCTGATAGCAGACTCGCCGGCCTGCTTCCTCAATCAGGCCGCTTCGGCGTCGTTGGCGGCCAGGCCGAGGCGGGCGACGGCGGCGTCCATCGAGGCCCCACGCGGGACGACGACCCATTCGCGGGGCCGGGAGGCGTTGACCGCCACCACGGCGTCCTTGGGACAGACGTCGAAGCAGTCGACCTCGATCACCGCCAGCGACGCCTTGCGGTCCTTGCCCTTGCCGCCGCCAGAGGCCTTGCGCAGGGCCTTGGCGAAGCTCTGCTCGCCGCCCTTGCCAAAGCCGCCGTCCAGCTTGCGCGAGCACTTGCGGCAGACCAGAACGACGTCGTTCCAGTCGGCGCGCACGCGCTTGATCGGCCGATCCTTGCTCACCTGGAGCCTTTCCGTTTCAGGCGCCCTGCCCGCGCCTTCGACATGGGAAGTCGCCGCCCGAAGTGCTAGAGAGCCGCGCTTTCAATGCTTCGGAGGCTGTCATGGCCCGCAATCTCAAGGGCGTGCTTCTGCCCAAGGCCGCCGACCCGACCGCCGCCGACGACCTGGCCTGGTTCACCGCCAAGGCCGACCGCGCCTTCCGCTTGCGCGATCCGGCGCCGCTGGAATTCGGCCCGCTTGGCGATCCGGGCGACGGCTTCAGCTGGCGCGTGCTGGTGGCCCGCCTGCCCGACGGCGGCCGACTGCGTCTGCCGATCTCGCTGGCCTGGGACCTGCACAACGACCACGCCAAGGACCAGCACCTGTCGATGCTGTTCGACCAAGTCGCCCCGGCCGAGGCCAAGGCGGCGCTGAAGAAGAAGGGCAACTGAACGGCCTGTTCTTGATCCTCGTCCTTCGACAAGCTCAGGATGAGGATCAGATGCAGACCTCGCAGTCCTCACCCTGAGCGTGTCGAAGGGCGAGGATTTCGCTCACCCCTTGCGCATCCATGCCGCGACGGCCCAGGAATGGGCGTCGTGGCGCAGGGCGACGACGGCGTCGCGCGGATCGAGCCAGACCAGCCTGTGGTCGTCCTCGACCTTCAGCTCCGGGCGTTCGCCCGTCAGCGTCACGGCGTAGATCCCGCCGTAGTTCCGCATGGCCTGTCCGTCGGACTTCAGGAACGGCTGGGACACGTCGACGACATGGGCGCCGATCTCGACCACCAGCCCGGTTTCTTCGCCGAACTCGCGGATCAGGGCCTCTTCTTCGGTCTCATCGCCATCCACCGCGCCGCCCGGCAGGTCGAAATAGGGCGCCTTGCCGGGCTTGGTGACTTCCACCAGGGCGATCTGCCCCCGCGCATCCTCGGCGATGCCGAAGGCGGCGTGACGGTCCCTGTAGTCCAGGGACGCGTCCGGCGCATAGAAAGCGATCAAGCGGTCAGTCCTTGCCGAACAGGTCGTTCCACGGATCGGCCTTGCCGCTCTCGACGTCGGCGACGCTGATCTCGGGGCGGTAGCCGATCTTGCCGTCGGCGCTGGCCTTCCAGGCCATGGCGACCATGTCACGCAGCTCGGCGGCGCCGGCGGCCAGGCGCTCGTCGACGAAGGCCTTGGCGCGCGGATCGGTCGCGACCATGCCGCCAGACTTTTCCAGCTGGTAGAGCGGCTCGGTCAGCTTCCAGGTCGTGGTCAGATAGCCGACCATGCGGGTCTCGTAGCTGCAGGCGCAGTCGCGCAGCGCCGGCATCTTGGCCTTGACCTCGTCGTCCTTGGCCACAGCCTTGACCAGCGGGCCTTCAAAGGCGCCGTGCGTGCCGCGGCTCTGGGTGTAGCCGTTGGGGTTCGGATAGTCGCCCCAGCCGTTGTAGTGCACGCTCATGTGCAGCGGCTGGCTGCCGTCGCCGATGTAGTGGGCCCAGACGCCCAGGTCGCGCAGCAGGAGCTCCTCGCGACGCTTCAGGTCGGCGGCGTACCAGGCTTTCTTCTGGGCGTCGGTGGTCTGCTTCTCGGCGGCCACCAGGATGCGCCAGTACGTGAAGTCCTTCACCAGCTGCTGGTAGCCGTCGATCATGGCGTACGGCAGATAGCCGGCCTTCCACTCGTCCTGGCCCACGGCGCGCAGAGCCGTCGCATAGTCGGCGCGGGTGGCCGGCAGGGTCTCGACCGTGAACTTCGGGCCGCCGAACATGCGGCCCTCGTCGTCGAGATCCAGGAAGTGGGCGGCGTCGCGATCGTGATCGTGGACCTTGCCCGAGCCCTTCCAGCGGTCGGGCTCGCGGGCGTATTCGCCGATGGCGGCCACGCCGTAGGGGCTGCGCACGAAGGCCGGCACGTCGTCCGGCAGGGCCTGGGCGCCGAGCACGCCGATCATCCGGTGACCGGAAGCGCCCCAGGCCAGGGCCGACTGGGCCGGCGCCGCCAGGGCGGCGGCCAGGACGAGAACCTTCAAGGTAGAAGACGGCGACTTCATGCGCGCTCCGAAGACTTAATCGATGCCGAGGGCCGTCTCGACGCGGCCGACCCAGGCCTTCACGGCCGGATAGCGCGCCAGATCGAAACCGCCCTCGTGGGCGACACGGGTGTAGGCCACCAAGGCGATGTCCGCCAGGGTCAGGCGATCGCCGACCAGGAAGCCACTTTCCGAGAGCCCGTTTTCCAGGCGCGCAAGGGCCGCATGGCCGCGCTCGACCAGCTTGCCGTCGAGGCTTTCCACCGGCTTGCCCATGTAGGCGACCTGGAAGCGGGCGACGGCCACATAGGGCTCGTGGCTGTATTGCTCCCAGAACAGCCACTCGTACATCTTGGCCTTGAGGTAGGGATCGCTCGGGATCAGCACCGAGCCCTCGGCCAGGTGCAGCATGATGGCGTTGGACTGGGCCAGCGCGCGACCGTCCTCGAGGATCACCGCCGGCACCTGTCCTGCCGGGTTCAGGGCGAGGAAATCAGCGGTGCGAGACTCGCCCTTCAGGATGTCGACCTCGATCCATTCGAAGGGCAGGCGCAGGCGCTGGGCCGTCCATTTTACCTTCAGGCAGTTGCCTGACTTGCCGTCGCCGAATACCCGGAGCGTCATTCCGTCGCCCTCCCCAACTTTTCAAATGGCGCGCTAAACGATTGAATTTTCACCCGAGTTCCGAGCTTCACCAGAAGTTTTCATCCGATTCCGCCCTAATCGGGCGACTTTAAGCGGGTTGTCACGGAGCCGTGATCGGCTTAAGGAGGCCGCCGAACCGACAGATACGCCGATAAGAGGACCCCCTCGATGCGACGCACGCTCGCCGGAATTTTGGCCTTCATGGCCATGTTCGCCGCTCTCCCCGCCGCCGCGGGCCCCGACTCCGAACGCGCCAGCGATCCGCTGGGCGAACTGATCGCAGGGGCTCTGACCGGCTCGATCCCCGGCTCCATCGAATACAAGATGAAGGCCACCCTGTACCACGCCGGCGCCAAGGGCATCCGCGCGCTCGACAGCCTGGGCTGCAAGGTGGTGGCGATGCGCACCCTGGCCGTGGACACCAAGGTGATCCCGCGCCGCACCGTCGTCTTCATTAAGGAGACCGTCGGCCTGCCGATGCCCAACGGCGAGACCCACGACGGCTACTGGTACGCCTCCGACATCGGCGGCGCGATCAAGGGCAACAAGATCGACATGTTCAGCGGCCAGGGCGCCAGCTCGATGAAGCCGCTGGCGGGCCTGAACCTGACGCACCTCTCGGTGACCAAGGTCGGCGAGTTCAAGGGCTGCCCGCCGGAGTAGCCGGCCCAAGCCTCTTCCGACGACAGATCGAGCATTGGATCCGGCCGCGAAAGCGGCCGTTTCGCTGCATGCGTGCAATGTCGGGAAGTTAACCAAACGCGAGATGTTCGCGCTGGCCTCCCCGATCGTTCTGCACCACTCTGAATTGGTGTCGCGACTCCCTTGAAGCTTAGCTTGCAGGCGAGGAATGGTGTCCAGGCGATCTGAAAGTAACCTTGCGTCCTCTCCCTCGGTGCTCATCGCCGACGATGACGCCCTGCTTCGCGAGATCCTCGAGCACAAGCTCAGCATGGCCGGATACGCGGTCACCGTGTTCGAGGACGGACGCGCCGTGCTGGAGGCCGCGCGCACCGAGCGCCCGCACGTCGTCGTGCTGGACGGCATGATGCCGATCATCGACGGGTTCGAGGTCCTGCGCCGGATGAAGGGCGACGACGCCCTGCGCGATATCCCGGTCGTCATGCTGACCGCCCTGAAGGGTCGCAACGACATCGTCACCGCGCTGAACCTCGGCGCGGCCGACTACCTGCCTAAGCCTTTCGACCCTGACGAGCTGCTGGCGCGCCTCTTCCGCATCGCCCCGGTGGCCGCATGATCGAGGCCGTCGCGGTCCAGGCGCCGGAGACGGCCGATCCGGCCTATGCTGCAGCGGTCCAGGCCCGCCAGGCCGGCCGCACCGCCGAGGCGATCGCCGCCTTCGACCTGCTCTCCAAGCAGCGCCCCAAGGATCCGGACGTCTGGCTGAACCTGGGCCTCTCGCGCATGGCCGCCCAGCGCTACGCAGAAGCCGACCGCGCCTTCGAGACAACCCTGGAGTTGGCGCCGGACTACCGCGACGCCCGGATCGCCTATGCCCGCTCGGCCCTGTTCGCCGGACGTCCCGAACTGGCGCGCCGCCGCCTGGCGCCGCTGCTGGCGGCCGCCCCGGCCGACGCCGAGGCCAAAGGGCTCTCGCAGCAGATCGCCGCCACCCTGGCCATGCCGGGCGAGCCGACCTGGCGGCTGGACGTCGCCTATGCGCGCAGCGAGCTGACCAAGGACCTGGGTCACTGGAGCTTAGCGACCATCGCCCTGTCGAAACGGATCGATCCGGCCACCACGCTCGGCGGCTCGATCGAGCACACCGAGCGCTTCGGCGTCTCCGATACCTATGCCGAGGTGCTGGCCGCCCGCAGGTTCAGTTCGCGCGTGGACGGCTTCGTCGCTGTCGGCGGCGCGCCGGACGCCGACTATCGCCCAGAGCTGTCGTTCCGCGCCGGCGGCTCGGTCGGCCTGCTCGCGGAGGGCGACATGCGGGCCCGCCTGGGCCTGGACGCGGTGTGGTCGCGCTACGCCGTGGGCGAGGTCAAGAGCCTGCAACCCTACCTGACCCTGGCGGCCGGGCCCGTGTCGCTGACGGCGCGCTCCATCAACACCGAGGACGAACGCGGCAAGCATCAGTCCGGCTACACCCTGAGCGGCGAGTGGTCGGCCACGGAGCGCCTCCGCCTGCGCCTGGGCTATGCCGACGCCCCGGAAAGCGCCGATGGCGCCACCGTGCCCGTCGAAGCCGTCTCCGGCGGGATCGCCTACGACCTGACCCCGCGCTGGACGGTGCAGGTGGTCGGAGCGCACGAGAAACGCACGGCCTATGACCGCGACGAGGTCGGGGTCGCCGTCACCCGACGGTTCTAGATGTCTTCCCTGACGCTGATCTGGGTGGTCGCCCTCGTCCTGATCGGGGCCGCGCTGACCTGGATGAGCGGCCTGATCGTCGCGCGCTTCATCAAGGAAAGCCGCTCGGCCACGCGCGCGGGCGAACGAAAGCTGATCATCCAGGCGCTCTCGGGCCTGCTGCGCGGCCAGACGGAAGCGGTCGGCGCGCTTTCCCCCTTCGTGCGACAGCCGCAAGTGCTGGCGGAGGCCATCCTGGACTTCCAGGGCCTCATCCGCGGCGCCGACCAGGAGCGGGCCATGGGCGCCCTCAGAAGCCTGGGCCTGATCGAGGCGCTGGAAGAGCGGATCCTGCACGGCTCGCGCGACGAGCGCCTGACCAGCGTCGAGGCCCTGGCCGCCCTGGGAGGCGAGGAGGTCAAGGCCGCGCTGCGGCGGGCCATCCGCTCCAAGGATGCGAACGTGCGCATGGCCGCGATCAAGGGACTGGCCGACGCAGGCGCCCCGCCGACGCCCTCTCGCCTGCTCGACTATGTGGGAACCGGCGAACTGCCTCCGTCGCGAATCTTTGCCGAGGTGATGCGGCAGGCCGTGGCCGGCGCGCCCGCGGAAGGACTTCTCGCCCTTGGCCGACAGGATCTTACGCCTCTGATGCGGGCCGTGTTGCTGGACGCGCTCGGACGCTCCGGCGCCTACGAGGCCGTGCCGGCGCTGGCCGCGGCGGCGACCGACCCGGATCCGGATGTCCGAACGGCGGCCGTGCGAGGCCTTGGCCGCCTGCAGCATCCGGCGGCGGCCGACACCCTGGCCTGCGCCCTCACCGACCATGTCTGGACCGTTCGTTCAGCCGCGGCCGAGGCCATCGGCGTGGCAGGCCTGGCGCGCCTTGCTCCGGCTGTCGCTCCATTGCTCGACGACCCCGAATGGTGGGTGCGCTTTCGGGCCGGCGACGCCTTGGGCCGCCTGGGCAAGACGGGTCGCGGGCTGCTGGAAACCGCCGCGGCCGACGACGCCCGCCCGGTTGCGCAACGAGCCGCCGAGCGCGCCCTGGCGGAAGGCGCCTAGGCCATGCCCGAACTGGAAACCCTCGCCCTCGCCGTCGTCCGTTTCGCCGAGGCCATCGCCTGGGCGGTGATCGCGACCGGCCTGGCCCAGAACGCGCTCTACCTCTACCAACTCCTGCTGGCCGCGCGCGCCCTCTCGCAGGCGCCGCCGGTCAACCAGGCCGCCCTGCTGTGGCGCCGCTACGCCGAGGCCGCTCCGCCGATCACCCTGATGGCCCCGGCCTACAACGAGGCCCTGACCATCGTCGAAAGCGTCAGGTCGCTGCTGGCCCTGCAGTACCCGCACTTCGAGGTCGTGGTGGTCAACGACGGCTCCAAGGACGAGACGCTGCAGGTGCTGGTCGACGCCTTCGAACTGCATCCGGTCGAGCGGCACTATGACCTCGCCGCTCCCTGCCAGAAGATCCGCGGCCTCTACGCCGCCGCCAACCAGCCGCGACTGCTGGTCGTCGACAAGGAGAACGGCGGCAAGGCCGACGCCCTGAATGCGGCCATCAACCTGTCGCGCTCGCCGATCGTCTGCTCGATGGACGCCGACAGCCTGCTGGAAGTCGACGCCCTGCTGCGCGCCGTGGCGCCATTCGTCGAGGATCCCGAGCGCACGGTGGCCGTGGGCGGCACCATCCGCATCGCCAACGGCTGCAAGATCTCGTTCGGCCGAGTGGTCGAGGTCGGCGTGCCCAGGAACATGCTGGCCCGGCTGCAAACCATCGAGTACCTGCGCGCCTTCCTGATGGCCCGCCTGGCCTGGAGCCGCATCTCGACCCTGACCATCATCTCCGGCGCCTTCGGCCTCTTCCGGCGCCAGGCGGTGCTGGACGTCGGCGGCTACAGCCACGGCACCGTCGGCGAGGACATGGAGCTGGTGGTCAAGCTGCACAAGCACTACCGCCGCCTGCGCAAGCCCTATCGCGTGGCCTTCACACCCGAACCGGTGTGCTGGACCGAGGCGCCGGAGACGATGGCCGTCCTGTCACGCCAGCGGGCCCGCTGGCATCGGGGCGCGCTGGAGACCTTCTTCCGCCATCGCGACATGATCCTGAACCCTCGCTACGGCCGGATCGGCGTGGTGGGCTTTGGGCACATCCTGGTGGTCGACGTGCTGGGGCCGCTCATCGAGATCTTCGGCTACGTGCTGATCCCCGCCTTCTGGCTGCTGGGCGTGCTCGACATCGAATACCTCTGGGCCCTGCTGGCCGTGACCTTCGGCTTCGGCATCGTCATCAGCGTCGGCGCGCTGGCCCTGGAGGAGACGGAACTGCGCCGCTTTCCAAACGCCCGCAGCCTGGCCGTGCTGATGGGCGCGGCGATCCTGGAGAACTTCGGCTATCGCCAGATCAACAACTTCTGGCGGCTGCGCGGGACGTGGCAGTTCCTGACCGGCGCCCAGGGCTGGGGCAAGATGACCCGCAAGGGGTTCTCGTCCCAGGACTGAGCCTGCCAGAGACTAGATATCGCCGCCGACGTTCGGGGCCGCACCCGGCGCGCGGGCGACGTGGATGCCGCATTCGGTCTTGTCCTGGCCCTGCCAGCGGCCGGCGCGGACGTCGGCGTTGGGGTCGTCGACCGGCTTGGTGCACGGCCAGCAGCCCAGCGACGGGAAGCCCTGCGCCACCAATGGGTGGGCCGGCAAGCTGTGCTCGGCCGCATAGGCGTCGAGCTCGGCCTTGCTCCAGTTGGCCAGCGGATTGAACTTGATCTGACCATCGGCTTCTTCGACCACGGCCAGGCGCAGGCGATCACCGCCATGGAAGCGCTTGCGGCCCGTGCACCAGGCAGTGAAGCCTTCCAACGCCCGATCCAGCGGCAGCACCTTGCGGATGTGGCAGCAGGCGTCGGTGTCGGTGCGCCACAGGTCAGACCTGGGGTCGGTCACCGCCAGGTCGGCGAAGGCCGGGCGCAGGTCGCGCACGTCGGTCAGGCCAAGCTCGGCGGCCAGGCTCTTGCGGTAGTCGAGGGTCTGGCCGAACAGCATGCCGGTGTCGAGGAACAGCACCGGAATGTCCTTGGAGACCTGGCTGGCCAGATGCAGCAGCACCGCCGACTCCGCGCCGAACGAACTGACCAGGGCCAGCTTGTCGCCGAAGGTCTCGTAGGCCTTGCGCAGGATGGCCAGCGGATGGGCGTCGCGCAGCTCGGCGTCCAGCCGCGCCGCCAGGGTCGGCGCGGCGTCGGTCTGGTCGTAGGCCATCAGAGCGCGCCTTCCTTGGCTTGGGCCTGCGCCCGCTCGTCGGCGGCGATCGGACGAGCGTCGACCGCGCGCTGATAGACGTGGCGGAAGCGGTTGGCGGCCTTGGTCCAGGCCTCGGGCGTCGCGCCGTCATTGGGCTCGAAGGCGTCAAAGCCGCAGCGGACCATGAAGCCGGCCTGCTCCTGCAGCACATCGCCGACGGCGCGAACCTCGCCCTCGTACTTGAAGCGCTCACGCAGCAGCCGGGCCGAGGTGTAGGCGCGACCGTCCCGATACTTCGGAAAAGCCAGGGCCACCACCGACAGGCGCGGCAGGTCGTAGGCCAGGGCCTCGACCTCCTCGGCCGGCTCGATGCGTACGCCGACGCGACGACTGTTGGACGACAGCAGCGTGTCGCCCTCGGCCTGGAAGCGGTTCAGCGACAGGATGACGTCGCCGGTCTCCGGGATGGCGTCCTCGTCGGCGACGTGGACGAAGGCGTCCTCGGCCCACTGGGCTTCGGAACCGGCGAGCTTAATCAGCTTGGGCATAGACCGCTTCCTTGAAGGGCTCGAGGCCGACGCGGCGATAGGTGTCGAGGAAGCGTTCCTCGCCCTGGCGCGCGGCCAGATAGGTGTCGACCAGGGTGTCGATGGCGGGGGCGACGCGATCGGCCGCCAGGGCCGGGCCCAGGATCTTGCCGATCGAGGCGTCTTCCGCGCCCGAGCCGCCGAGCGAAAGCTGGTAGAACTCCTCGCCCTTCTTATCGACGCCCAGGATGCCGATGTGGGCCACGTGGTGGTGGCCGCAGGCGTTGATGCAGCCGCTGATCTTGATCTTCAGCTCGCCGATCGTCTCGGCGCGATCCGGATCGGCGAAGGTCTTGGCGATGTCCTGGGCGATCGGGATGGCGCGGGCGTTGGCCAGGGCGCAGTAGTCGAGGCCCGGGCAGGCGATGATGTCGCTGACCAGATCGATATTGGCCGTGGCCAGGCCGTTGGCCTCGAGGATGGCGTGCACCGCCGGCAGGTCGTCGAGCTTGACGTGCGGCAGCACCAGGTTCTGGGCGTGGGTCACGCGCAGGTCGTCCAGGCTATAGCGCTCGGCCAGGTCGGCCACGACGTCGAGCTGATCAGCGGTGGCGTCGCCCGGGGTCTGGCCGATGGCCTTCAGCGAGACCTCGACGATGGCGTAGCCGGGCTTCTTGTGAGCCTTGACATTGTTGCGCGCGAAGCGGGCCAGGGACGGGCTGGCGGCCTTGGCGGCCTCGAAGGCTTCCGAGCGGGCCGGCAGGGCCTCGAACGGCGCCTGGGCGAAGGCGCCGCGGATGCGCGCCAGCTCCAGGTCGCCGAGATCAGCCCGCGACTGGTCGATCTTGGCCCACTCTTCCTCGACCTGGCGGCCGAACTCCTCGGCGCCCAGCGCGGCGACCAGGATCTTGATGCGGGCCTTGTAGATGTTGTCGCGGCGGCCGTGGCGGTTGTAGACGCGGAGGACGGCTTCCAGGTAGCTGAGCAGGCTGGACGCCGGCAGGTGATGCTTGATCGTCGGGCCGACATAGGGCGTGCGCCCCTGCCCGCCGCCGACGATCACCTCGAAGCCCAGCGATCCGTCGCGAGCCCGGCGCAGGATCAGGCCGATGTCATGCACCTTCACTGCCGCGCGGTCGGTCAGGGCGCCGGTGATGGCGATCTTGAACTTGCGCGGCAGGTACGAGAATTCCGGGTGCAGGGTCGACCACTGGCGGATCACCTCCGACCACACGCGCGGGTCGTCGATCTCCTCGGCGGTGGCGCCGGCATAGGGGTCGGCCGTGGTGTTGCGGATGCAGTTGCCGCTGGTCTGGATGGCGTGCAGGTCGACCTCGGCCAGGGCGTCCAGGATGTCCGGCGCGTCCTTCAGCTTGATCCAGTTGAACTGGATGTTCTGACGCGTGGTCATGTGCCCGTAGCCCTTGTCGTAGGTGCGGGCGACCCAGGCCAGGCGGCGGGCCTGGCGGCTGTTGAGCGAGCCGTAGGGGATGGCGACCCGCAGCATGTAGGCATGGAGCTGCAGATAGAGGCCGTTCATCAGGCGCAGCGGCTTGAACTGGTCCTCGGTCAGGTCGCCGGCCAGGCGGCGCGTGACCTGGTGGCGGAATTCGTTGGAGCGGTCCGTCAGGAATTCGCGGTCGATGACGTCGTACTGATACATGGGGTCGGCCTACTTGCGGCGGATCAGGTCGACACGGCCCGTCGAGCGGGCGGCGCCGGAAGCGTGACGGATGGCCTCGACGACCGCGCCGCCCTCGGCCTGCTTGCCGTGGAGAAGCTCGTTGGTCGGACCCAGGGCGCGGATGCGCTCGCGGTAGCTGACCGGGGCCAGGCCCAGGCCTTCCACGGTGACGAGATCGATCGGATAGGGATCGACGATCACGGTCGGAGCGGCCTTGCCGGCGGCCACGGCGGCCTCGACGGCTTCGCCCTGGGCGTCGTCGAACAGCTGGGCGTCGCCGAAGCCGTCCACCCACGCGCCGTCCTTCCAGAAGACGACCTCCCCGTCGATCAGGCGATTGGCGGTCACGGCTTTCATTGGCCCGAACTCACGTTTTGAACTTCGAAGGCGGCGAGCGTTGCGGTCTCGCCGGGAACTTTAACATCGGCCATGGCCATGGCCTCGCCGACCATCAGCAGCGCCGGGCCCTTCAGGCCCTCGGCGGCGGTCGCAAGGCCGTCCAGGGTCGTCAGGATGCGGCGCTCGTCGGACCGGCTGGCGTTCTCGACGACCAGCGCCGGCGTCGAACCGGCGCGGCCGGCGACAGTCAGGCGTTGAGCGATGAAGCCCGCCGTCGAGACGCCCATATAGACGACGACGGTCTGGTTGGGACGCGCCAGGGCGGCCCAGTCCAGGTCCGGTTCGCCGTGCGCGGCGTGGCCGGTGACGAAGGTGACGGCCTGGGCGCTGCCGCGATGGGTCAGGGGCGCGCCAGCGCCGGCGCTGGCGGCCAGGGCGGCGGTGACGCCGGGCACGACCGTGCAGTGGATTCCGGCCTCGCGGCAGGCCGAAAGCTCCTCGCCGCCACGACCGAACAGGAAGGGGTCCCCGCCCTTCAGGCGCACAACCTCCAGCCCCTCGCGGGCCAGGGCGACCAGCAGCTGGTTGATGTCGTCCTGCGGCAGGGTGTGGCGCGACTTGCGCTTGGCCACGTCGATGCGGCGGGCCTGGGGCGCCAGCTCGAGAATCCCGGCCGAAACCAGGCCGTCGTGCACCAGCACGTCGGCGGCCTGCAGGGCCTTCAGCGCCTTGATGGTCAGCAGGTCGGGATCGCCCGGACCTGCGCCCACCAGCGTCACCCGTCCCAGCGCCGGCCGCACGCCCTCGCCGCCGCGCAGCGCGACCAGGCGGGGTTCAGCCTTGCGATCCCCAATCCTGCGGTCAGAGGGCGACGCCATGCGCGATCCCAGGTCCTCTAAAAGCGTCCGACGGACGTGCGAAAGCGGCGCGAGCCGCCATGGCCCCGCCGCTGGATCCAAAAGAAATGCGGGACGAACCCTAGGGTCCGCCCCGCCTCTCGCTCACCGATGAAAAGGGCCAATCCATCAGCGAACGCTTGCAAACTGGTCGCGGGCAGGCCAATTCGCAAACAAGGACTTCTGCCGGGGCGTTCAGTAAAACTCATGGAACGACAGACCGAACGGCGCCGCCTTCCGCCTCTCAACGCCCTGCGGGCTTTCGAGGCCGCGGCTCGCCATCTGAACTTCAGCCGCGCCGCCGACGAGCTGTCGGTGACGCCAGGCGCCGTGAGCCAGCAGATCCAGAATCTGGAGGACTATGTCGGTGCGGCCCTGTTCAAGCGCACGCCCAAGGGCCTGCTGCTGACCGACGCGGCCCAGACCGCCCTGCCCGCCCTGCGCGAGGCCTTCGACCGCCTGGCCGAGGCCGCGTCCTTGCTCACCGCCGCCGTCGACGGCCGCCGGCTGACCCTGACGGCCGCCCCGTCGTTCGCCGCCAAGTGGCTGGTGCCGCGCCTGGGCAAGTTCGAGCAGGCCCAACCCCAAGTGGACGTCTGGCTGTCGGCCGGCATGGAGGTGGGGGG
>NZ_JBMDIW010000017.1:0-129243 GCF_057808875.1 Caulobacter sp. FG7 | reverse complement strand
ACCCGCGACCTCCGGCGTGACAGGCCGGCGCTCTAACCAACTGAGCTACATCCGCGTCGCGTAAGGCCGCTAAACCCTACGAAGCGCTCGCTTTTACCTCGGATCGCTACCTTCCAGAAGAAGGTGGCGCGAATGACGGGGCTCGAACCCGCGACCTCCGGCGTGACAGGCCGGCGCTCTAACCAACTGAGCTACATCCGCATTTGCTGTCCGCCGAGGCGGAAGTGCGACCCGCCGTGCGGCGAGGGGCGTCTGATATGTCGGGCCGAGACTCGTGTCAACGGCGATGTCGCAGAACCTGTGGATGGCTTGCAGTTGCGATCGTTTCTCAATGTGCCCCAGGCGTTTGAAGCGTGGGAAATGCTGGGCTACAACGCGGCCGATTCAAGCCAAGGGCTGTCATGACCGCCTTCCTTCTCCAGTATCTGCCGATCGTGATCTTCATCGGGATCGCGGCCGTTATCGGCATCGTCTTCATGTTGGCCGCCGCCGTGCTCGCGCCCAAGGCGCCGGACCCGGAAAAGCTGTCCGCGTACGAATGCGGCTTCAACGCCTTCGACGATGCTCGCATGAAGTTCGACGTCCGGTTCTACCTGGTGTCGATCCTCTTCATCATCTTCGACCTCGAAGTGGCGTTCCTGTTCCCGTGGGCCGTCACTCTTATGAAGTTGCCTGCCGACGTCGCCGCCTACGCCTTCTGGTCCATGCTGGCCTTCCTGGGCGTTCTCACTGTCGGCTTTATCTACGAATGGAAGAAGGGCGCCCTCGAATGGGAGTGATCGTTCCCGCCAACGGCTCGCCGCCCAATGGCTCGTCGCTGATCCCGGCGGGCTCCGCCGGTCGCTCGACCGTGCAGGGCTATGACCCCAAGCTGCACGACGCCTTCTTCGATGGCGTCTCCCAGCAGCTGGCCGACAAGGGCTTCATCACGGCCGCCGCCGACGACCTCATCACCTGGGCCCGCACCGGCTCGCTGATGTGGATGACGTTCGGTCTGGCCTGCTGCGCCGTCGAGATGATGCACTCGGCCATGCCGCGCTACGACCTGGAGCGCTACGGCTTCGCCCCGCGCGCCAGCCCGCGTCAGTCGGACGTGATGATCGTCGCCGGCACCCTGACCAACAAGATGGCCCCGGCTCTGCGCAAGGTCTACGACCAGATGCCCGAGCCCCGCTACGTCATCTCGATGGGCAGCTGCGCCAACGGCGGCGGCTACTACTATTACAGCTACAGCGTCGTGCGCGGCTGCGACCGCGTCGTGCCGATCGACATCTACGTGCCGGGCTGCCCGCCGACGGCCGAAGCGCTCGTCTACGGCGTGCTGCAGCTCCAGAAGAAGATCCGTCGCACGGGGACCATCGAGCGATGAGCCAAGACCTCGAAGCCCTCGGCCAGGCCATCGTCGCCAATTCGGCCGGCGCGATCTCGTCGTATCACGTGGCGTTCGGCGAGCTGAATGTCCTGGGTTCGGCCAATCGCGTGGTCGAGCTGCTGACCTACCTGCGCGATCACCCCGACTATCGCTTCCACCAGCTGGTGGACCTGACGGCGGTCGACTATCCGGAGCGCGCCGCGCGTTTCGACGTGGTCTACCACCTGCTGTCGATGGTGAAGAACGTCCGCATCCGCGTGAAGGTGCAGACCGACGAAGACACCCCGGTGCCGAGCGCCACGCCCGTGTTCCCGGTCGCCGACTGGTTCGAACGCGAAGTGTTCGACATGTACGGCGTGTTCTTCGAGGGCCACCCCGACCTGCGCCGCATCCTCACGGACTACGGTTTCCACGGCCATCCGCTGCGGAAAGACTTCCCGATGACGGGCTATGTCGAGGTCCGCTACGACGACGAGCTCAAACGCGTCGTCTACGAACCCGTGAAGATCACCGAGTACCGCGCATTCGACTTCCTCTCTCCGTGGGAGGGCGCCAAGTACGCCCTGCCGGGCGACGAGAAGGCGGAGAAGGCTTAAGTCATGACTGGCACGAACGCTCCCGCCGCGGCGACCGACTTCTTCCGCGACGAACCGACCGTTCCGGCGATCCCGGAAACCCCGGTCCGCAAGTTCAACATCAACTTCGGCCCCCAGCACCCGGCCGCGCACGGCGTGCTGCGCCTGGTGCTGGAGCTCGACGGTGAAATCGTCGAACGCGTCGATCCGCACATCGGCCTGCTGCACCGCGGCACCGAGAAGCTGATGGAAGCGCGCACCTACCTGCAGAACATCCCGTACTTCGACCGCCTCGACTACGTGGCGCCGATGAACCAGGAACACGCGTTCTGCATGGCGATCGAAAAGCTGCTGGGCGTGGAAGTGCCCAAGCGCGGCCAGATCGTCCGCGTGCTGTTCTGCGAGATCGGCCGCATCCTGAACCACCTGCTGAACGTGACGACGCAGGCCATGGACGTGGGCGCCCTGACGCCGCCGCTCTGGGGCTTCGAAGAGCGCGAAAAGCTGATGATCTTCTACGAGCGCGCCTGCGGCGCTCGTCTGCACGCCAACTACTTCCGTCCGGGCGGCGTCCACCAGGACCTGACCCCCGAACTGATCGACGACATCGAGAGCTGGGCGAAAGCCTTCCCGAAGGTGTGCGACGACATCGAGGGCCTGATTACCGACAACCGCATCTTCAAGCAGCGTAACGTCGACATCGGCGTCGTGAGCAAGGAAGACGCCTGGGCCTGGGGCTTCTCGGGCGTGATGGTGCGCGGTTCGGGCATCGCCTGGGACCTGCGCCGCAACCAGCCGTACGAGAACTACAACGAGTTCGAGTTCGACATCCCGCTGGGCAAGAACGGCGACTGCTACGATCGCTACCTCTGCCGCATGCAGGAAATGCGCGAGAGCACCAAGATCATCCTGCAGGCCGTGGCCATGCTGCGCGCCACGCCGGGCCCGGTGCTGAGCGAGGACAACAAGGTCAGCCCGCCCCGTCGCGCCGAGATGAAGCGCTCGATGGAAGCCCTGATCCACCACTTCAAGCTCTACACCGAGGGCTTCAAGACGCCGGAAGGCGAGGTCTACGCGGCCGTCGAAGCCCCCAAGGGCGAGTTCGGCGTCTACGTGGTCAGCAACGGCACCAACAAGCCGTACCGCTGCAAGATCAAGGCTCCCGGCTTCTCGCACCTGGCCGCGATGGACTGGATGAACCGCGGCCACCAGCTGGCCGACGTTTCGGCCATCCTGGGCTCGCTCGACATCGTGTTCGGCGAGGTCGACCGATGAGCCTCGAGAGCATCGCCCAGGCCCAGCTCGACGCCTACAACGCCCAGGACCTGGACGCCCACTGCGCCCATTTCTCGGACGACGTGGTCGTGGCCGGCCTGAACGGCGAGGTGGCGCGCACGGGCATCGAGGCCTATCGCGCCTTCTACGCCAAGACCTTCGCCGAGTTCCCCAAGAACAACGCCAAGCTGCTGAACCGCATCGTGGTCGGCTCGAACGTGATCGATCACGAGCACGTCGACCGCGGCAACGGCGACGAACCCTTCCAGGTCGCCGCCATCTACACCTTCAAGGACGACAAGATCGTCCGCGTGGATTTCGCCCGATGAGCGTTCGTCGTCTCGCCAAGGAACAGCCCGAGAGCTTCGCTTTCTCGAAGGAAAGCCAGGCCAAGGCCGACTGGTGGAAAGCCAAGTACCCCGCCGCCCGCAAGCAGTCGGCGGTGATCCCGATGCTGTGGCTGGCCCAGAAGCAAGAGGGCTGGGTGCAGGAGCCGGCGATCCAGGAGATCGCGCGCCAGCTCGAGATGCCGGTCATCCGCGTTCTCGAAGTGGCCACCTTCTACGTGATGTTCCAACTGGCCCCGGTGGGTAAGACCGCCTTCGTCCAGCTGTGCGGCACCACGCCGTGCCAACTGCGCGGCGCGCTCGACCTGCGCTCGGTGCTGGAGAAGAAGATCGGTCCGGCTCACAGCGTGTCGGCCGACGGCAAGTTCAGCTGGGAAGAGGTCGAGTGCCTCGGCGCCTGCTGCAACGCCCCGATGGCCGCCATCAACGACTACTATTACGAAGACCTGACGCCGGAGAGCCTGGCCCAGATCCTCGACGACTTCGCCGCGGGCAAGGCTCCGCAGCCGGGCAGCTACGAAGGTCGCAAGTCCTCGGAGCCGAAGGACAAGATCCAGACCCTGACCGACCCGAAGCTGTACGACGGCTCGGCGGCCAAGAAGATCAAGATCCCGAACCTGCCCGAGGCGCCCAAGAAGACCAAGGCGGAGCCCGCCGCCTGATGACCGACGTGGCCGTCCAACAGAAGAAGCGCTTCACGACGATGATCGCCATCGACGTCGTGTGCTTCCTGGTGGCCGGCGCGGCGATCGTCGGCCACGTGGCCTTCGGCGTGGGCTGGCTGCTGCCGGTCTTCGTCCTGGCCATTGTCGCCGGGCTGGGCGCACAGATCTGGTTCGTGGTCGGGTGGCTGAAGGCCACCAAGCCGCAGGATCCGCAAGCGGGGAGGGCGCCATGAGCGACCATCTCGCCGACAAGCGTCGGGCCTACGTGGTCACGGTTCGAAGCCTGTACCGCAAGGAACGGGCCTTCGGGTTCCTGGCCAGCCTGGCCGGGGTGCTGCTGCTGATCTGGGGCCGGGAGGTGCCCGGCGCGCCAGCCTGGGCTACGCCCACAGGTCTTTTGGTGATCGGCGCCGGTTGGCTGCTTTTCGCCTATGTCATCGTCCGGCGGACGCGCTATGTCCGCACCCATCCATTCGATCCGCAAAGCTAGAGTCATGGTCGGTATCCTCGAAGACAAGGATCGCATCTTCACCAACCTTTACGGGCTCCAGGACTGGGGTCTGGAAGGTGCGAAGGCGCGCGGTTGCTGGAACGGCACCAAGGATATTCTGGACGCCGGGCGCGACTGGATCATCGAGAACATGAAGAACTCCGGTCTGCGAGGCCGTGGGGGCGCTGGTTTCTCGACCGGTCTCAAGTGGTCCTTCATGCCCAAGGAAGTGAAGGAAGGTCGTCCGCACTATCTCGTCGTCAACGCCGACGAGTCCGAGCCGGGCACCTGCAAGGACCGGGAGATCATGCGGCATGACCCGCACCTCCTGATCGAGGGCTGTCTGATCGCCTCGCGCGCCATGCTGGCCCACGCCTGCTACATCTACATCCGCGGCGAGTACGTCTTCGAGCGCGAGCGCCTGGAAGCGGCGATCAAGCAGGCCTACGAGGCCAAGCTGGTCGGCAAGGACAACATCCACGGCTGGGACTTCGACATCTACGTCCACCACGGCGCCGGCGCGTATATCTGTGGTGAAGAGACCGCCCTGCTGGAAAGCCTGGAAGGCAAGAAGGGCCAGCCGCGCCTGAAGCCGCCGTTTCCGGCCGGCGCTGGCCTCTACGGCATGCCGACCACGGTCAACAACGTCGAGAGCATCGCCGTCGCTGGCACGATCCTGCGCCGCGGCGCCTCGTGGTTCGCCGGCTTCGGCCGTCAGAACAACGCGGGCACCAAGCTGTTCTGCGTCTCGGGCCACGTGAACCTGCCCTGCAACGTCGAAGAAGCCATGAGCATCCCCTTCCGTCAGCTGATGGAAGACCACTGCGGCGGCATCCGCGGCGGCTGGGGCAACCTCAAGGCCGTCATCCCGGGCGGTTCGTCGGTTCCGATGATCCCCGCCGAGCAGTGCGAAGACCTGCCGATGGACTTCGACGCCCTGCGCAACCTGAAGTCGGGCTTGGGCACCGCCGCCGTCATCGTCATGGACAAGTCCACCGACCTGGTTCGCGCCATCGCCCGCCTGTCGTACTTCTACAAGCACGAGAGCTGCGGCCAGTGCACGCCGTGCCGTGAAGGCACCGGCTGGATGTGGCGGGTCATGGAGCGCATGGCCACCGGCGAAGCCGATCCGAAGGAAATCGACACCCTTCTGGATGTCACGACCCAGGTCGAGGGTCACACCATCTGCGCCCTGGGCGACGCGGCCGCCTGGCCGATCCAGGGCCTGTTCCGTCACTTCCGCCACGAGGTGGAGGACCGGATCGCATCCTATCGTAGCGGTCGCCTGCACGTGCAGGGCGCCAAGCTGATCGCGGCGGAGTAACGAGAATGGCAATCGCCAAGGTCAACGGCGTCGAGGTCGAGTTCGAACCCGGCATGACGGTTCTGCAGGTCGCGGAACTGGCTGGGGAAGAGATCCCGCGCTTCTGCTATCACGAGCGTCTGAGCATTGCCGGCAACTGCCGCATGTGCCTGGTCGAGGTTAAGCCCGGCCCGCCGAAGCCGCAGGCTTCGTGCGCCCTGCCGGCCGCCGAGGGCCAGGAGATCTTCACCAACACCCCGATGGTCAAGAAGGCCCGCGAAGGTGTGATGGAGTTCCTGCTCATCAACCACCCGCTGGACTGCCCGATCTGCGACCAGGGCGGCGAGTGCGACCTGCAGGACCAGGCCGTCGGCTACGGCCGTGACGACAGCCGCTACGACGAGAACAAGCGCGCGGTCGAAGAGAAGGCCATGGGCCCGCTCATCAAGACCGTGATGACGCGCTGCATCCAGTGCACCCGCTGCGTCCGCTTCATCACCGAAGTCGCCGGCTCGCCGGAAATCGGCCTGATCTCGCGCGGCGAAGACGTTGAAATCACGACCTACCTGGGCGCCGCGGTGACCTCGGAACTGTCGGCCAACGTCATCGACCTGTGCCCGGTCGGCGCGCTGACCTCCAAGCCGTACGCCTTCGAAGCCCGTCCGTGGGAACTGAAGAAGACCGAAAGCATCGACGTGATGGACGCGCTCGGCTCGTCGATCCGGGTCGACGGTCGCGCCAACGCCGTGCTGCGCGTGCTGCCGCGCATCAACGAGGAGGTCAACGAAGAGTGGATCTCCGACAAGACGCGCTACGCCGTCGACGGCCTGCAGCGCCAGCGCCTGGACCGTCCGTACGTCCGCGTCGACGGCAAGCTGAAGCCGGCCACCTGGTCTGAGGCTTTCGCCGCCGTCGCCGCCAAGATCAAGGCGACCGCTCCTGAGCGCATCGGCGTCATCGCCGGCGACCTGCAGGACGCCGAAAGCCTGAAGGCGACCAAGGACCTCTTCACCGCCCTGGGCGTGAAGAACCTCGACGCCCGCCAGGACGGCGTCGCCCTGGGCGCCGGCCCGCGTGAAAGCTGGCTGTTCAACTCGACCATCGCCGGCATCGAAGACGCCGACGTCGTCCTGTTCGTCGGCAGCAACCCGCGTCTCGAGGCCCCCGTCCTCAACGCCCGCTTCCGCAAGCAGTGGATCGCCGGCAAGACGCGCTTCGGCGTCATCGGCGAGCAAGCCGACCTGACCTTCGACTACGACTACCTCGGCGCCGGCGCCAAGACGCTGTCGGGCCTGGCCAAGGCCAAGAACGACTTCGTCGCCGCCCTGAAGGCCGCCGAGCGTCCCGCGATCATCATCGGCCAGGGCGCGCTCGCCCGCGCCGACGGTGCGGCGATCCTCAAGGCCGCCGCGGGCCTCGCCAAGACCTTCAAGGTCGTCCGCGAAGGCTGGAACGGCTGGAACGTGCTGCACACCGCCGCCGCCCGCGTGGCCGGCCTCGACCTGGGCTTCGTCCCGGCCGAAGGCGGTCTGGCCGCCGGCGACATGCTGAAGCCGGGCGCGCTGGACGTGCTGTTCCTGCTGGGCGCCGACGAGTGCGAAAGCGCCGCCAGCGACGCCTTCAAGATCTATCTCGGCACCCACGGCGACGCCGGCGCCCACAAGGCCGACGTCATCCTGCCGGGCGCGGCGTACACCGAAAAGAACGGCCTGTACGTCAACACCGAAGGCCGCGTCCAAATGGGCAAGCGCGCCGTGTTCCCGAAGGGCGAGGCCAAGGAAGACTGGTCGATCCTGCGGGCGCTGTCGGAAACCCTGGGCCACAAGCTGCCGTACGACAGCCTGGACCAGCTGCGCGCCAAGCTGTTCGCCGATCACCCGACCTTCGGCCAGATCGACTTCGCCCCGGGCTCGGTTCCGACCGTGTTCGACCTCGCCGCCGTCGGCGGGGAAGGGGAGGCGACCGACGCTCCGTTCGAGAGCCCGGTGAAGGCCTTCCACCTGACCAATCCCATCGCGCGCGCCAGCGTGACCATGGCCGAGTGCGCGGCCAACGTCTCGGCCGCCTCCAAGATCGCCGCGGAGTAAGCCGTGAACGAGATCAATCCGCTTCTCTGGTTCGGCCTCACGCTCGGCGGCATCCTGCTGGTCGTGATCTGGGTTCTGCTGAGCCTGGCCTTCCTGCTGCTGGCCGACCGCAAGATCTGGGCCGGCGTCCAGATGCGCAAGGGCCCCAACGTCGTCGGCCCCTTCGGCCTGCTTCAGTCGTTCGCCGACTTTGGCAAGTTCGTGCTGAAGGAAATCGTCATCCCGGCCGGCGCCGACAAGGCCATCTTCCTGCTGGCCCCGCTGATCAGCCTGGTTCTGGGCTTCATCGGCTGGGCCGTGGTGCCGTTCGCGCCGGGCTGGGTCGTCTCCAACCTGAACGTCGGCATCCTCTACCTGCTGGCGATGAGCTCGCTGGGCGTCTACGGCATCATCATGGGCGGCTGGGCTTCGAACTCGAAGTACCCGTTCCTGGGCGCGCTGCGTTCGGCGGCGCAGATGGTGTCGTATGAAGTCTCGATCGGCCTGATCATCATCACGGTGATCCTGCTGGCCGGCTCGATGAACCTGTCGACGATCGTCGAGCACCAGTCGGGCTGGATCTGGAACTGGAACGTCTTCGGCGGCGGCCTCAAGAATATCGTCCTGCTGCCGGTCATGGTGATCGCCATGGGCATGTTCTACATCTCGGCCCTGGCCGAGACGAACCGCCCGCCGTTCGACCTTCCGGAAGCTGAATCCGAACTCGTGGCCGGCTACCAGGTCGAGTATTCCTCGACCCCGTACCTGCTGTTCATGGTCGCCGAATATTCGAACATCGTTCTGATGTGCGCCATGATCAGCGTGCTGTTCTTCGGCGGCTGGAACCCCGGCTTCCCGGTCGATTTCCTGCAGAGCTGGCCGACCTTCTGGGCCAACCTGTTCCTGGCCGTCGTGTTCTTCATGAAGATCTGCTTCTGGTTCTTCATGTTCGCCATGGCCAAGGCCATCGTGCCCCGCTACCGCTACGACCAACTGATGCGCCTGGGCTGGAAGGTTTTCCTGCCGATGTCGCTGGTCCTGGTCGTCCTGGTCGCGGCTTGGCGCGTCTTCTCGCCGGTGGCGGGATGAGGCGTCCGCTCGTCCTGGCCCTGACGGGGCTGGTCCTGATGTCGACGGGCGCCTGCGCGTCCGTCGCCGAGGACAGCTCCTATTCGCTGGGGCGAGGGATCGTGAACTACGACGAGTTGCGTCGGGCTGGCGACAAGTGCCAGGCCGAAGGCGGATCGTTGCAAGCCAAGATGGACGGGGGAGATCCCGCCCAGCTTTCGAACTACACCTGCGTCATTCCGAAGGTTAAGCGGCCATGATGAGTCGTATCACCCAAGCCGTCAAAGGCGTCGCCCTGCTGGACTTCGCGGGCGCCTTCGGCCTGGCCATGAAGTATCTGGTCGCGCCGAAGAAGACCGTGATCTATCCGAACGAGCGCGGCCCGCAGTCGCCTCGTTTCCGCGGCGAGCACGCCCTGCGTCGCTATCCCAACGGGGAAGAGCGCTGTATCGCCTGCAAGCTGTGCGAGGCCATCTGCCCGGCCCAGGCGATCACTATCGAGGCCGAACCGCGCGAGGACGGCAGCCGCCGCACGACCCGGTACGACATCGACATGGTCAAGTGCATCTACTGCGGCCTGTGCCAGGAGGCCTGCCCGGTGGACGCCATCGTCGAAGGCCCGAACATCGAGTTCGCGGTCGAGACGCGTGAAGAGCTCTACTACGACAAGGAAAAGCTGCTCGACAACGGTGACCGTTGGGAACGGCTGATCGCGAAGAATCTGGAGTTGGACGCTCCGTACCGCTAAACGGTCGGCGCGAATCCGAGTTGGCGGCGTGCGCTTCGCACGTCGCTGTTATTTGAACTTATCAGGGGAGCACCTGGGCCAATGGCCTTGCAGGCGATAGCTTTCTACTTGCTGGCGTTCGTGACCATTGCGGCGGGTCTTCTCGTCGTCTCGGCCAAGAATCCCGTGCACTCGGTGCTCTTCCTGATCACCGCCTTCTTCTCGGCCGCAGGCCTCTTCGTCCTCCTGGGCGCGGAGTTCCTCGCGATGCTGCTGATCGTCGTCTATGTAGGCGCGGTCGCGGTGCTGTTCCTCTTCGTCGTCATGATGCTCGACATCGACTTCGAAGCGCTTCGGGACGGCTTCGCCCAGTACCTGCCCATCGGCGGTCTGGTCGGCGGCGTCCTGACGATCGAGATGATCATGGTCGCCGTCAGCGTGGCCACCAACGGCGCGGCCGCCAAGAACGCCGCTCCGCTGGCGTCGCCGGGCGGTGTCAGCAACACCGAGGCCATCGGCCGGGTGCTCTACACCGACTACATCTTCTTCTTCCAGGCGGCGGGCCTGGTGCTGCTGGTCGCGATGATCGGCGCCATCGTCCTGACCCTGCGTCACAAGCCGGGCGTCAAGCGCCAGGACATCGGCAAGCAGGTCGCCCGCACGCCCAAGACCGGAATGGAACTCGTGCAGATCAAGCCGGGCGAGGGGATCAGCGAATGATCGGCCTTCCGCATTACCTCATCGTCGCCGCCATCCTGCTGACGATCGGCGTCTTCGGGATCTTCGTGAACCGCAAGAACATCATCGTCATCCTGATGTCGATCGAGCTGATCCTGCTGGCGGTGAACATCAACTTGGTCGCCTTCTCTGCCTACCTGCACAACGTGGTGGGCCAGATCTTCGCGATGTTCGTGCTGACCGTGGCGGCCGCCGAGGCCGCCGTCGGCCTCGCCATCCTGGTGACCTTCTTCCGGAACCGCGGCGACATCGCGGTCGACGACGCCAGCATGATGAAGGGCTGACCCAGTGCAATCGCTCGTCACCATTCTCGTCTTCGCCCCGCTGCTGGGCGCGATCATCGCCGGCCTGTTCGGCCGGCGGATCGGCAACGTCGCTTCGCAAGCCGTCACCACGGGCCTGCTGATCCTGGCCTGCGCGCTGTCGTGGGTCACGTTCAGCCAGTGGACCTGGGGTCACATGGAGGCCTTCACGGTCTCGCTGCTGCCCTTCATCCACGTGGGCGACTTCATCGCCAACTGGTCGATCCGCATCGACGCCCTGTCGGCGACCATGCTGATCGTGGTCACGACCGTCTCGGCGCTCGTGCACATCTATTCCTGGGGCTACATGGCCGAGGACGACAGCAAGCCGCGCTTCTTCGCGTACCTGTCGCTCTTCACCTTCGCCATGCTTTCGCTGGTCACCGCCGCCGACTTCATGCAGCTGTTCTTCGGCTGGGAAGGCGTGGGCCTGGCCTCGTACCTGCTGATCGGCTTCTGGTTCAAGAAGCCGTCGGCCAGCGCGGCCGCCATCAAGGCCTTCGTCGTCAACCGCGTCGGCGACTTCGGTTTCGCGCTCGGCATCATGACCGTCTACTGGGCGTTCGGCACGATCAACTTCGCCGAGCTGTTCCCGATGATCCAGGCGGGCGCCGCCCGCAGCTGGCAGTTCGCCGGCCACAGCTGGCCGCTGGTCGACATCGCCTGCTTCCTGCTGTTCATCGGCGCGATGGGCAAGTCGGCGCAGTTCTTCCTGCACACCTGGCTTCCTGACGCCATGGAAGGCCCGACCCCGGTGTCGGCCCTGATCCACGCGGCCACCATGGTGACCGCCGGCGTCTACATGCTGTGCCTGCTGTCGCCGATGTTCGAATACGCCCCCGTGGTCAAGAACATCGTCACGGTCGTCGGCGCGGTGACGGCCCTGTTCGCCGCCACGGTCGGCCTGACCCAGAACGACATCAAGCGCGTGATCGCCTACTCGACCTGTTCGCAGCTGGGCTACATGTTCTTCGCGGCCGGCGTGGGCGCCTACCAGGCGGCCATGTTCCACCTGTTTACGCACGCCTTCTTCAAGGCTCTGCTGTTCCTGGGCGCCGGTTCGGTGATCCACGGCATGCACCACGAGCAGGACATGCGCCGCTACGGCGCCCTGGCCAAGATGCTGCCGGTGACCTTCATCGCCATGACGATCGGCACGATCGCCATCACGGGCCTCGGCTTCCCGCCGCTGCACCTGGGCTTCGCCGGCTTCTACTCGAAGGACACCATCATCGAAGCCGCGTTCGCCGCTGGCGGCCACAACCAGATCGCCATGTTCGCGTGGGTGATCGGCGTGCTCGTCGCGGGCCTGACCTCGTTCTACTCGTGGCGCCTGGCCTTCTTCACCTTCAACGGCAAGGCCCGCTGGGGTCACGACGACCATGGCCATGACGCGCACGCCGCGCACGGCCACGACGATCACGCGCACGCCGCCCATGGTCATGACGACCACGCCCACGGCGCGCACGACGATCACGGGCATGACGACCATGGCCACGGCCACGATCACAAGCCGCACGAGAGCCCCTGGGTGATGCTGCTGCCGCTGGTCGTGCTGTCGATTGGCGCGGTCGCCGCCGGCTTCGTCTTCACCGGCTACTTCGTGGGTCACCACGAGGCCGAGTTCTGGCGCGGCGCGATCTACAACGCCCCGACCAACCACGTGCTGCACGACGCGCACAACGTGGCCGACTGGGTGAAGTGGAGCCCGCTGATCGCCTCGCTGCTCGGCCTGGCCATCGCCGTCTACGTCTACATCCTGAAGGGTGACGAGCGGCTGGGCCTCAAGCTCGCCGAGCGCAAGGGCCCGCTGTACGTGTTCTTCTACAACAAGTGGTTCTTCGACGAGCTGTACGACGCCACCTTCGTGCGCGCCGCCAAGTTCCTCGGCGACCTGTTCTGGAAGGGCGGGGACCAGAAGATCATTGATCGCCTGGGTCCCGACGGCGTCAGCGCCGTCTCCTACGCCGTCGGCCGCAAGACGGGCAAAGCCCAGACCGGCTACGTCTACCACTACGCTTTCGTCATGCTGCTCGGCGTCGCCGGCCTGCTGACGTTCGCCCTTTACGCATTCCGTTGAGGACGGATCGATGACTGGTCTGCTCAGCCTTACGACCTTCGCTCCGCTCGTCGGCGTGGCCCTGATCCTGGCGGCTCGCGCCGCCAAGGGCGCGGGCGCCGCCACCGACACCCTGGCCAAGTGGATCGCGCTCGCGACCACGCTGGTGACCTTCGCCCTGGCGCTGGTGCTGACGCTCCAGTTCGACGCCAAGAACCCGGGCTTCCAGTTCGTGGAAGACTTCGCCTGGTTCGCCGGCCTGCATTACCGCATGGGCATCGACGGCATCTCGGTGCTGCTGGTCCTGCTGACCGCCTTCCTGCTGCCGATCTGTATCGTGGCCAGCTGGAAGTCGGTCGAGAAGCGCGTCGTCGAGTACCTGATCGCCTTCCTGGTCCTCGAGACCCTGGTGATCGGCGTGTTCTGCGCGCTGGACCTGGTGCTGTTCTACCTCTTCTTCGAAGGGGGCCTGGTGCCGATGTTCCTGATCATCGGCATCTGGGGCGGCAAGCGCCGGATCTACGCGGCCTACAAGTTCTTCCTCTACACGCTGCTCGGCTCGGTGCTGATGCTGGCGGCCATCCTGGCCATGATCTCGATCGCCGGCACCTCGTCGATCCCGGAGCTCATGACCTACAAGTTCGCGCCGTGGCTCCAGACCTGGCTGTGGCTGGCCTTCTTCGCCTCGTTCGCAGTGAAGATGCCGATGTGGCCGGTGCACACCTGGCTGCCCGACGCTCACGTGGAAGCCCCGACGGCGGGTTCGGTCATCCTGGCCGGCATCCTGCTGAAGATGGGCGGCTACGGCTTCATGCGCTTCAGCATCCCGATGTTCCCGAACGCCTCGGAGATGTTCCAGCCGCTGGTGTTCGCGATGTCGGGCATCGCCATCGTCTACACCTCGCTGGTCGCCTTCCGTCAGACCGACATCAAGAAGCTGATCGCCTATTCGTCGGTCGCCCACATGGGCTTCGTGACCATGGGCATCTTCTCGGGCAACGCCGCGGGCGAGCAGGGCGCCCTGTTCCAGATGATCAGCCACGGCGTGATCTCGGGCGCGCTCTTCCTCTGCGTCGGCGTGGTCTACGACCGCATGCACACCCGCGAGATCGCCTTCTACGGCGGCCTGACCAACCGGATGCCGCACTACGCCTTCGTGTTCCTGCTGTTCACGATGGGCAATGTCGGCCTGCCGGGCACCTCGGGCTTCGTCGGCGAAATCCTGACGATGACCGGCGTCTACCAGGCCTCGACCTGGACGGCGATCGTGTCGGCCACCGGCGTGATCCTGTCGGCGATGTACGCCCTGACGCTGTATCGCCGCGTCATGTACGGCGAGATCGTCAACCCGGAACTGAAGACGATCACCGACCTCGACGCGCGCGAGATCCTGCTCTTCGTGCCGCTGATCATCATGACCCTGGTGCTCGGCATCTATCCTAATCTTGTGTTCAACCTGACCGCGTCGTCCGTCGACGGGCTCGTCGGCGCCTGGCGCGCCGCCGTGGGCGGGTGAGGGATCCCATGACGTTCTCCGCCAACATCTCCCTCGTCCTTCCGGAACTGGTCCTGGGCGTCTCGGCCCTGGTCCTGCTGGTCTGGGGCGCCTTCTCCAAGAAGACCACGCCGGTCTTCACGGGCGCTTCGGTCCTGGCGCTGCTGGCCGCCGCCGTCCTGGCGGCGATCGGTCCGCACGGCCACGCCTTCAACGGCGTCTACTCGGCTGACGCAGCGGCCAGCTACGCCAAGGTCGCGATCTTCCTGTTCAGCGCCGTGGCCGTCGTGCTCGGCGACCGCTGGCTCGCCGCCCGCGGCGACCAGAAGTTCGAATTCCCGGTCCTGGTCGTGCTGTCGGCCGTCGGCATGGGCGTCACCGCCTCGGCCGGCGACCTGATCAGCCTCTATATCGGCGTCGAGCTGCAGTCGCTGGCCCTGTACGTCCTGGCGGCCTTCCGCCGCGACGACGCCAAGGCCTCGGAAGCCGGCCTGAAGTATTTCGTGCTGGGCGCGCTGTCGTCGGGCATCCTGCTGTACGGCGCCTCGCTGATCTACGGCTTCGCCGGCTCGACCCGCTTCGCCGACATCGCCGCCGCCTCGCACGGCGCCCACGGCCTGGGCCTGCTGTTCGGCCTGATCTTCGTGATCTGCGGCCTGGCGTTCAAGGTTTCGGCCGCGCCGTTCCACATGTGGACGCCGGACGTCTACGAAGGCGCCCCGACCCCGGTCGTCGGCTTCTTCGCCGCCGCGCCGAAGCTGGCCGCCATGATGATGTTCGCCCGCGTGCTGGGCGACGCCTTCCCCGACGCCGTGTCGCAATGGCGCCAGGTGCTGATCATCGCGGCTCTGCTGTCGGTGTTCGTCGGCGCCTTCGCGGGCCTGGCCCAGACCAACCTCAAGCGCCTGTGGGCCTATTCCTCGATCGCCAACGTCGGTTACGCCCTGCTGGGCGTCGCCACCGGCGGCGAGATCGGCCTGCACTCGATGCTGGTCTTCATGGTGCTCTACATGGTGGACGTCACCGGCTTCTTCGCCTGCCTGCAGGCCCTGAGCCGCGACGGCAAGCCGATGGAGACCATCGAGGACATGGCCGGCCTGGTGAAGGAACGTCCCGGCATCGCCTTGGCCATGACCGCGTTCTCGCTGTCGGCGCTGGGCCTGCCGCCGTTCTCGGGCTTCTGGGCCAAGTTCTACGTCTTCAAGGCCGCCATGGGCTCGGGCGACGTGCCGCTGCAGTGGGCCGCCGTCCTGGGTCTGGTCGGCAGCGTCGTGGCCGCGTTCTACTACCTGCGCCTGATCAAGGCGATGTGGTTCGACGCCCCGGCCGGCTCGGTGGACAAGCCGCAACCGACCGCTCGCGCGATCGGCTTCGCCGCGGCCCTGTTCTCGTTCCCGATCGTGCTGGCCGCCCTGGTCTGGCTCGACCCCGCCGCCAAGGCGGCGGCGGCCGCCTTCGGCCACCTCTGACGTGACGGGCGGCCCCCCGTTCGACAACGGGGCGGGCAAGGGGCCGCCCGTCGTCGTTCTCGACGAGATCGACTCGACCAACGCCGAGGTCCGCCGCCGCGCAGAAGCGGGGCGGACCGAGCCCGTCTGGATTGTCGGCCTGCGGCAGACCGCGGGCCGAGGCCGCCGGGGCCGCGCCTGGGAAACCGGCGACGGCAACCTGGCCGCCACGCTTCTGCTGACCCTCGACAAGCCGCCCGCCGAAGCCGCCCAGGTTTCGTTCGTCGCCGCCCTGGCGGTGGCCGACCTGCTGGCCGCCTATGTTCCCGAGCGCCTGGTCAGCCTGAAATGGCCCAACGACCCGATGGTCGGCGGCCTCAAGATCAGCGGCATCCTCATCGAATCCGGCAAGTCGCCGGACGGTGGCCTGTGGCTGGCCGTGGGCGTCGGGGTGAACCTGGCCCGCAAGCCCATCGACAGCGAACGCCCGACCACGGCCCTGCCGACCTGGCGCGCCGAGCCGCCGCCGTCGCCGGTCGAGGCGATCGGGGTGTTGGCGGCGTCGTTCGACCGTTGGCTTGACGTCTGGCTGCGCCTGGGCTTCCCCGCCATCGCCGACGCCTGGACCACCAAGGCCCACGGCCTGGGCGAGCCGTGCGTCGCCCGCCTGGGAAGCGAGACGGTCGAGGGCATCGCCGAGGGCCTCGATGGCGACGGGGCCTTGCGCCTGCGCCTGGCTGACGGCCAACTGCGCCGGATCACCGCCGGCGACGTCTTCTTCGGAGCTTCGTGATGCTGCTGGCCATCGAACAGGGCAACACCAACACCATGTTCGCCATCCACGACGGCCAGTCGTGGATCGCCCAGTGGCGGGCCGCCACCGAAAGCACCCGCACCGCCGACGAGTACGTCGTGTGGCTGTCGCAGCTGATGTCGATGCAGGGCCTGGGCTTCCGCTCGCTGGACGCCTGCATCATCTCCAGCGTCGTGCCTCAGTCGCTGTTCAACCTGCGCAACCTGTCGCGCCGGTACCTGAACGTCGAGCCGCTGGTGATCGGCGAGAACGCCCGGCTGGGCGTCGACATCCGCATCGACAAGCCGTCCGAGGCCGGCGCCGACCGCCTAGTCAACGCCGTGGGCGCCAGCATGGTCTACAAGGGCCCGTTGATCGTCATCGACAGCGGCACCGCCACCACCTTCGACGTCGTGGCCGCCGACGGCGCCTTCGAGGGCGGCATCATCGCCCCCGGCATCAACCTTTCCATGCAGGCATTGCACGAAGCGGCCGCCAAGCTGCCCCGCATCGCCATCCAGCGTCCCGGCAAGATCGTGGGCACCGACACGGTCGGCGCCATGCAGTCGGGCGTGTTCTGGGGCTACATCTCACTCATCGAAGGGCTCGTCTCGCGCATCAAGGAAGAGCGCGGCGAGAACCTGACCGTGGTCGCCACCGGCGGCGTCGCCTCGCTGTTCGAGGGCGCCACCGACAGCATCGACCACTTCGACCCCGATCTGACCATCCGTGGTCTCCTCGAAATTCACCGCCGCAATACCCATCTAGGGACCGAATGAAAAAGCAAACCAACGACGAGCTCGTCTTCCTGCCGCTGGGCGGGTCGAACGAGATCGGCATGAACTTCAACCTGTACGGCTTTGGGCCAGCCGACGACCGCAAGTGGATCGTCGTCGACCTCGGCGTCACCTTCGGCGACCAGACGACGCCGGGCGTCGAGATCATCCTGCCCGACCCCGAATATATCGTCCCCTATGCCGACGACATCCTCGGCATCGTCCTGACCCACGCGCACGAAGACCACCTGGGCGCCGTCGCCTGGCTGTGGCCGCAGCTGAAGGCGCCGGTCTACGCCACGCCCTTCACCGCCTTCCTGCTGCGCGAGAAGCTGCGTGACGCCAACCTGCTGGACGAGGTCGAGATCATCGAGGTGCCGCTGAGCGGCAGCTTCGACCTTGGCCCGTTCCACCTGGAAATGGTCACCCTGACCCACTCGATCCCCGAGCCGAACGGCCTGGCGATCAAGACCCCGCTGGGCACCATCCTGCACACCGGCGACTGGAAGATCGATCCCGATCCCCAGCTGGGCGCGGCCACCGACGTCGACGCCCTGCGCCGCCTGGGCGACGAGGGCGTGCTGGCCATGGTCTGCGACAGCACCAACGTCTTCGTCGAGGGCGAGTCCGGCTCGGAAGCCGACGTCCGCGTCGAGATGAACAAGCTGATCGCCGGCCTCACCGGCAAGATCGCCGTGGCCTGCTTCGCCTCGAACGTGGCGCGCATGGACACCGTGATCCGCGCCGCCCAGGCCGCAGGCCGCAAGGTGTGCCTCGCCGGCCGCTCGATGCACCGCATGGCCGCCGCCGCCCGTTCTGTGGGCCTTCTCGACGGCCTTGAACCGTTCGTCACCGACGATCAGGCCAAGCACATGCCCGAGAACGAGATCCTCTATCTCTGCACCGGCAGCCAGGGCGAGGCGAGGGCGGCCCTGGCTCGCATCGCCGAGGGCAACCACCCGCACGTCAAGCTTTCGCAGGGCGACCACGTGGTGTTCAGTTCGCGGGTGATCCCGGGCAACGAGATCCCGATCCGCAACCTGCAGAACAAGCTGGCCGACCGCGGCGTGCGCCTGCACACCGAACGCGACACCCCCGGCATCCACGTCTCGGGCCACCCGTGCCGCGACGAGCTGAAGCAGATGTACCAGTGGGCCCGCCCGCAGATCGCCGTGCCGACCCACGGCGAGCGCCGCCACCTGCTCGAGCACGCCGCCTTCGCCAAGGACCTGCAGGTCCCGCACGCCGTTTCGCCCCGTAACGGCGACATGGTGCGCCTGGCCCCCGGCCATCCGGAGATCATCGACGAGGTGCCGGCCGGCCGTCTGTACGTCGACGGCGGCGTCGTGACGCCCGAGAACGGCGAGGCCCTGCGCGAGCGTCGCCACGCGGCGTTCAACGGCGTGCTGGCCGTGTCGATCGTGCTGGACGGCCGCAACAAGATCGTCTCGGGCCCGCAGGTCCGCGGTCTCGGCCTGGCCGGCGACGAGGAATATCCCCTCGACGAGGCGCTGGACGACCTGGCCGAAGAGGCCGAAGAGGCCTTCAAGCGCCTGTCGGGCGACGATCGCGAGATCGACGAGACGATCGAGAACGCCATCTCGCGCGCGGTGAAGAAGGCCGCTTTCCGCATCTGGGAACGCAAGCCGGTCGTCGAGACGACCGTCCTGCGGCTCTGACGCCCGCATGAGCATCGACGACCAGGTCCCTACCGAGCCCCCCGAGCCGCCGCCTGCGCGGCGCGAGGGGATCTTCGGCCAGGGCCCGGCCGTGATCTGGTTCGAGGCCTGGCCGGTCCTGGTGACCCTGGGCCTGATCTGGATCGTCTTCGCCGCCCAGCTGGCCAGTGCGCCGCTGGGGCTGGAGGAGCGGATGCTCAGCTACGGCGCCTTTCACCCCGGCAATTTCCGGGACGGTCTCTGGTGGACGCCGCTGACCTCGATGTTCCTGCATGCGGGCTGGCTGCACGTGGTCATGAACTCGGCGGCCCTGGTCGCCCTGGGGCCGGGCATCGCCCAGCGCCTGGGACGCGACGCGTTCGGCGGCCTGCTGTTCGGCGGTCTCTATGTCGGCTGCGGCCTGGCCGGCGTGGCGCTGGCCGGGCTGCTGATGCCCGACGCCTGGCTGCTGGGGGCGTCCGGCGCCATCTGCGGCCTGTGGGGCGCGGGCGCGCGCCTGGTCGGGCCGGGCAGGGACGAGCTTCATCCGATCCTGTCCAAGGCCGTGGGCCGGTCGGCCCTGTCCTTCGGCGTGATGAACCTGATCGTCGTGGTCGCCGCCGGCGCCTACGGCCTAGCCAGCCAGCAGGGCCTGATCCTCGTTTCCTGGCAGGCGCATCTGGGCGGCTTCGTGCTGGGCCTGCTGCTGATCGGCGTGCTGCCGGCGCGCTTCCACTGGCTCAAGGGCCTTCGCGGCGCTTGACTGCCGTGACCGGAGGCGCGGTTAGTTGGGCTCCAACTCCGCACCAGCCCGGGACAGGAACCATGATCGGCAGGCTCAATCACATCGGCGTCGCCACGCCCTCCATCGACGAGTCGGTGAAGATGTACCGCGAGCTGCTGGGCGCCACCTCGGTGACCGAGAAGTGGGCCATGCCCGAGCAGGGCGTCTGGGTCTGCTTCGTCAACCTGCCCAACAGCCAGATCGAGCTGATCGAGCCCTATGGCGAGAAATCCCCGATCCACGCCTTCCTGGCCAAGAACCCCAAGGGCGGCCAGCATCACGTCTGCTTCGAGGTCGAGAACATCTACGAGGCCCGCGACGCTCTGGTCGCCAAGGGCGCGACCGTGCTAGGCGAGCCCAGGATCGGCGCCCATGGAACGCTGATCATCTTCGTTCACCCCAAGGACATGGGCGGCATGCTCGTGGAATTGATGGAAAGCCCCAAGGACGCGCATCACTGATGGGACCGATCACCAGCGTCGCGATCTTCCTGACCATCTGGTGGACGGTGCTGTTCGCCGTGCTGCCTCTGGGCGTTCGCAGCTATCACGAAATGGGGATCGAGCCGCCGGCGGGGGCCGATCCCGGCGCGCCGGTGAACCCGAACCTGAAGCGCAAGTTCTTCACCACCACCTGGATCACGGCGGTGCTGTTCTTGATTCTGTGGCTGGTGGTGAAGTTCCAGCTGGTGAGCCTGCCGGACCTGCCTTCGACCTACTGAAAACTTTTGCAGCCGGAGGCTGGGCGCCCAAGACATGGGCGACCTGCGATCTCCTGCCCGTCAAACGCCCATGTCTTGGGCGAAACGCGCTGAGCTTGTACGCCATCGGCAATCGCATGCCCCAACAGTCGTTCGACGGTCGTACATTGTCATGACGAGGCCGGGTTCGGCCTTGCTCTGTGGCGTCTTCCCCGACGATGAACTTGAACGGCCGCGCGATTGAACCGCGCGGCCTTCTTTTCGTTTAGCTTGGCCAGAAGGCGTCGGGCGAAGGAGAGGGCGGGCTCATGGCCCAACTCTTTCGACAGTCAGGCGCCCTCGACACTCAAAACGTCATCTTTTCGCCGCGCGCGTTGCCAAGCTGAACGGCGAGCGGCTATCTCAACGCCTCGAATACTCCCGGAGACGTCTCGTCCATGCGCCTGTCGCGCTACTTCCTGCCCGTCCTGAAAGAAGCTCCCTCCGACGCCCAAATCGTGTCGCATCAGCTGATGCTGCGCGCGGGCATGATCCGCCAGGAGGCCGCCGGCATCTATGCCTGGCTGCCACTGGGCCTGCGGGTGCTCAACAAGGTGGAGCAGATCGTCCGTGAGGAAATGGATCGCGCCGGCGCCGTCGAGCTCCTGATGCCGACCCTGCAACTGGCCGACCTGTGGCGCGAGTCGGGCCGCTATGACGCCTACGGCCCGGAGATGCTGCGCATCACCGACCGTCACGAGCGCGAGCTGCTGTACGGGCCCACCAACGAGGAGATGGTCACCGAGATCTTCCGCGCCTCGGTGCGGAGCTACAAGGACCTGCCCAAGAACCTCTACCATGTGCAGTGGAAGTTCCGCGACGAGCGCCGTCCGCGCTTTGGCGTAATGCGCGGCCGCGAGTTCCTGATGAAGGACGCCTACAGCTTCGACCTCGACGCCGAGGGCGCGCGCAAGTCGTACAACCGCATGTTCGTGGCCTATCTGAACCTCTATGCCCGCATGGGCCTGAAGGCCGTGCCGATGCGCGCCGACACCGGCCCGATCGGCGGCGACCTGTCCCACGAGTTCATCGTGCTGGCCGAAACGGGCGAAAGCGCCGTGTTCTGCCACAAGGACCTGGTCGAGATGGATCCGCCCGGCGCCGACGTCGACTGGTACGGCGACCTGCAGCCGCTGGTCGACCAGCGCACGGCCCTCTACGCCGCCACCGAGGAAATGCACGACGAGGCCGCCTTCGACGCGATCCCCGAGGGCGATCGCCTTTCGGCCCGCGGCATCGAGGTCGGCCACATCTTCTCGTTCGGCACGAAGTATTCCGAGCCGATGAAGGCCTACGTCATGGGCCCGGACGGCAAGGAAACGCCGGCCCAGATGGGCAGCTACGGCGTCGGCGTCTCGCGCCTGCTGGGCGCGATCATCGAGGCCAGCCATGACGAGGGCGGCATCATCTGGCCCGAAAGCGTCGCGCCGTTCCACGTCGGCATCGTCAACATGCGCCAGGGCGACGCGGCTTGCGACGCGGCCTGCGACAGCGCCTACAAGGCCCTGCAGGCCGCCGGCGTCGACGTGCTCTATGACGACACCGACGCTCGCGGCGGCGCCAAGTTCGCCACCATGGACCTGATCGGCCTGCCTTGGCAGCTGATCGTCGGGCCCAAGGGCGTGGCCGAAGGCGTGGTCGAGCTGAAGAACCGCAAGACCGGCGAGCGCGTCTCCGAGCCGCTCGACGCCGTTCTGGCCCGCCTGACCGGCAAGGCCGCCTGATGGCGTTCGGCGCGGGGCCTTTCGGGATCTGGGAACGGACGGTCGCCTGGCGTTACCTGCGCACCAAGCGCAAGAACGGCGGCGTCGCCCTGATCTCGGTGATCTCGTTCAGCGCGGTGATGCTGGCGGTGTTCGCCCTCATCACCGTGATGAGCGTCATGAACGGCTTCCGCGCCGAGTTGCTCGGCCGGTTGCTGGGTTTCAACGGCCACATCTACGCCCAGGGGCCGCTGGTCAACGGCCCTGACCGCGAGGGCGTGATCGCCCGCATCAAGGCCAGCCCCGGCGTGGTCCAGGCCGCGCCGCTGGTCGAGGCCCAGGCCATGGTGATCGGTCCCAACCAGGTGACCGGCGCCATCGTGCGGGGGGTGAACCCCGCCGACCTGCGCGGCATGACCCTGATCTCCAAGAACATCAAGCAGGGCTCGCTCGACGGCTTCGGCGAGGGCGAGTACGGCGGCGACATGGTGCTGATCGGCGATCGCATGGCCCGCAACCTGGGCCTTTCGGTCGGCGATCCGATCACCCTGATCTCCCCCTCCGGTCCCGCCACGGCCTTCGGGACCTCGACGCGCGAGAAGGACTATGTGGTCGGCGGCGTCTTCAGTGTCGGCATGAGCCAGTTCGACGAGAGCTACGTGATGATGCCGCTGGCCCAGGCGCAGCTGTTCTTCGGGCGCGATACGGCCATCGACTATGTCGAGGTCAAGCTGACCGATCCCGACGACGCCAAGCAGGCCAAGGCCGCCATCGAGCAGGCCGTCGGCCCCGGCGCCTTCATCACCGACTGGATGGATAAGAACAGCAGCTATTTCAATGCGCTGCAGGTCGAGCGTAAGGTCATGCGCCTGATCCTGTTCTTCATCGTCGCCATCGCCACCCTGAACATCATCTCCGGCCTCGTCATGCTGGTGAAGAACAAGGGCCGCGACATCGCCATCCTGCGCACCATGGGCGCCAGCCAGTCGTCTATCCTGCGCATCTTCATCATGGCCGGCGCCTCGATCGGCTTGGCCGGCACCCTGACGGGGCTGCTGCTGGGCGTCTTGTTCTGCGCCAACATCTCGGCGATCCAGAACTTCGTCGAATGGGCCACAGGCACGGCGGTGTTCAGCGCCGACATCTATTTCCTGGCCCACATCCCGGCCAAGATCGACTGGGTCGAGGTGGGCGGCGTGGTCTCGATCTCCACCCTGATGAGCGTGCTGGCGACCCTGCCGCCGGCGCTGCGGGCCTCGCGCCTCGATCCCGTTGAGGCCCTTCGCTATGAGTAGTCCGGTCCTGTCTCTGCGCGGCGTCGAGCGCACCTACGTCACCGAGGCCGGCAAGCTGACCGTGCTGCGCGGCGCGGATCTCGACGTCTATCCGGGCGAGGTCGTGGGCCTGATCGGCCCGTCGGGCTCGGGCAAGTCGTCGCTGCTGCACGCCGCGGGCCTGCTGGAGCGCCCCGACGCCGGCATCATCGCCGTCGACGGCAAGGACTGCTCCAAGCTCTCCGAGCGCCAGCGCACCAAGGTGCGGCTGTCGACCGTGGGCTTCGTCTATCAGTTCCACCACCTGCTGCCGGAGTTCACCGCGGCCGAGAACGTGGAGCTGCCGCAGATGATCGCCGGCCGTCGCCGGGCCGAGGCGCGCGAGCGCGCGGTCGGCCTGCTGGGGCAACTGGGTCTCTCGGCCCGCGTCGATCACCAGCCCGGCCAGATGTCGGGCGGCGAGCAGCAGCGCGTGGCCATTGCCCGCGCCCTGGCCAATTCGCCGAAACTCCTGCTGGCCGACGAGCCGACGGGCAATCTCGATCCGGCGACCTCGGCCGCCACCTTCCAGGCGCTGTATGACCTGGCGCGCGGGCAGGGTGTCGCCGCCCTGATCGCCACCCACAACATGGAACTGGCCCGCTACATGGACCGGGTCTTCGCCCTGCGCGACGGCCACCTGGAGCCCCAGACGTTCTAGGTTTCCTGTTCCGGCGAGGTTGGCGTTTCAAGTCAACAGTCGCCTCCCTCGCCCTTGTGGCGAGGGCCCATGCCGGCGACCGCTCAGACCTTGGCCGTCCTCCGAAGGTCTGAGACGTTGAGCCATGGATCCTGGGCACGAGGCCCAGGAAGACGAACGTTTACACCGCAACAAGCGGTGGAAGAGCGCCAGTCCTCGAATGGCGATCCGGTCTAGAGCAGCGCCTGCCGCATCGCCGCGAAGAACCCGGCCTGGTCGATCTTCTTGATGACCCGGGCGTTGGGCTCGCGGCGCTTGAGGGCCGGGTCGGCGATCTCGATGTCGGGCAGGATCGAGTGCGAGACGCTGAGATAGCCGCGGGTCAACTCGCCCATGGTCTCCACGTCGATAACGCAGCGCTCGGCTTCCAGCACCAGGGCCTCGTCGAGCATGGCCGCGCAGGTCAGGGCGTCGGGGTGCAGGCTGCCGTCCAGGCCCTCGGTGTCGCGGGCGAAGGCCAGCGAGGCCTCGTTGACCTTGGTGAAGAACTTGGCGCGCGGCGTGCCCAGGGCGTCCAGCTCGTTCAGTTGCGCCGTTGTCAGCAGGCCATCGCGCAGGGTTTCGGTCCACGTGACCACGTGCAGGTCGAAGCCGGCGTTGACGACGATCTTGGCCGCCTCGGGGTCGACATAGAAGTTGTATTCGGCCGCCGGCGTGACGTTGCCCACGCCGTTGTCGGTGCCGCCCATCACCCACAGGGCCTTGGCCGCCTTCGCAATCGCCGGCTCGCGCAGCACGGCCAGGGCGATGTTGGTCAGCGGCGCCTGGGCCAGCAGGGTGATCTCGCCGGGCGCCGCCATCACCCGTCGCACGATCTCGTCTGCCGCATGGCCGGGGGAGGGGCGCTGGACGGTCTTGGGAAAGCCCGCGTCGCTCATGCCGTCCTCGCCGAACACGTAGGCGGCGTCCAGCGGGCTGCGGCTGAACGGCTTGCCCGCGCCCAGATAGACAGGAACCCCGGCCGCCTCGCAGGCTTCCAGCGTCACCAGGGCGTTCTCTGCGTGCTGCGTAAAGCCGACATTGCCGTGGCTGATGGTGATGGCCTCGACGCTGACCCCTGGGCGGCGCAGGGCGAGCATCAGGGAGAAGACGTCGTCTCCGGCGGTGTCGGTGTCGATGATCAGGCGCATGGCGGGCTTCTGCCGCGTTCCGGGCGGGAAGGCCAGAGCCGCCCGGTTGATCCGCGGCGATCGGCCCCGCGCGACAAAAAAGCTCGCAACTTGCCTGTGGACTATTGTGGCGGGAACGAAAGGGGAATATAGAACAAAAAGGCAACTAGCCAACGAGCTGTGGAGGGATGTTATGGTCCGGATCGCGCGTGAGTCTTTGGCGCTTGTATCTGTCGCCGGCTTCGTCTGGATGATGTGTTCGGTCGCCCAGTTGGTGACCTGAGTCGAATAGCAGTGAGGGTCTGGTCATGTCGGGTGTGGAAGGTCAGGGTTTCGTCCACCTCCGCGTCCGGTCTGCCTATTCGCTGCTGGAAGGGGCCATCAAGGCCGACAAGATCCCGGGCATGGCCGCCGCCGGCGGCATGCCCGCCGCGGGGATCACCGACCGGGCCAACCTGTTCGGGGCTCTGGAGTTCTCCGTCTACTCCAAGGACAACGGCGTCCAGCCGATCATCGGCTGCGCCCTGCCGGTCAAGGGCATCGGCGCCAAGCCGTCCGAGCGCTGGTCGCGCGAGCCCACCATCACCCTGCTGGTGCAGAACGAGCGGGGCTATCTGAACCTGTCGGAACTGTCGTCGCTCGCCTATCTGGAAAGCGGCGAACTGGCCGAGCCGGTCGTGCCGTGGGCCAAGGTGGTCGAATACTCCGAAGGACTGATCCTGCTGTCGGGCGGAACCGACGGCCCGGTCGACAACCTGTTCGCGGCCGGCAAGACGGCCGAGGGCAATGCGGCCCTGGTCGAGATGCAGAAGGTGTTCGGCGACCGCTTCTATGTCGAGCTCCAGCGCCACGGCCTGCCGCAGCAGGCGGCCGCCGAGCCCGGCCTGGTGGATTGGGCCTACGACCACGACGCACCGCTGGTGGCGACCAACGATTGCTATTACGCCAAGCCCAATCTCTATGACGCCCACGATGCGCTGCTGTGTATCGCCGACGGTTCGTTCGTCGGCCAGGACGAGCGTCGCCGGGTGACGCCCGAGCACTGGTTCAAGCCGGCCGAGGACATGCGCAAGCTGTTCGCCGACCTGCCGGAAGCCTGCGACAACACCCTCGACATCGCCCGCCGCTGCGCCTTCATGGTCAAGAAGCGCGACCCCATCCTGCCCAGCTTCCCCACCGGCGACGGCCGCAACGAAGCCGAGGAACTGGCGCACCAGGCGCGCGAAGGGCTGCGCATGCGCCTCGAGGGCCTGACCCTGGCGATGGAAGAGCACGTCTACTGGGAGCGGCTCGACTTCGAACTCGGCATCATCGTCAAGATGGGCTTCCCCGGCTACTTCCTGATCGTTTCCGACTTCATCAAGTGGGGCAAGGATCACGGCATCCCGGTCGGTCCGGGACGGGGCTCGGGCGCCGGCTCGCTGGTCGCCTGGGTGCTGACCATCACCGATCTCGACCCGCTGCGCTTTGGCCTGCTGTTCGAGCGTTTCCTCAATCCCGAGCGGGTCTCCATGCCCGACTTCGACGTCGACTTCTGCCAGGAGCGACGCGAAGAGGTCATCGCCTACGTGCAGGACAAGTACGGCCGCGACCGCGTGGCCCAGATCATCACCTTCGGTTCGCTGCAGGCCCGCGCCGTATTGCGCGACGTCGGCCGGGTCATGCAGCTGCCGCTGGGCCTGGTCGATCGTCTGTGCAAGATGGTGCCCAACAATCCGGCCGCGCCGGTGACCCTGGCCCAGGCCATCGACATCGAGCCGCGCCTGAAGCAGGCCAAGAACGAGGACGCCAACGTCTCCAACTGCCTGGACGTGGCCCTGCAGCTGGAAGGCCTGTTCCGCAACGCCTCGACCCACGCTGCCGGCGTGGTGATCGGCGACCGGCCGCTGACCCAGCTGACGCCGCTCTACAAGGATCCGCGCTCGGACTTCCCGGCCACCCAGTTCAACATGAAGTGGGTCGAGAGCGCGGGCCTGGTGAAGTTCGACTTCCTGGGTCTGAAGACGCTGACGGTGCTCGACCGCGCGGTGAAGCACCTGCGCAAGCGCGGCATGGAGGTGGATCTTGGCCGCCTGCCGTTCGACGACGCCAAGAGCTACGAACTGCTCGCCTCGGGCCAGACGGTCGGCGTGTTCCAGCTGGAAAGCCAGGGCATGCGCGACACCCTGCGCAAGATGCGCTGCGGCTCGATCGAGGAGATCACCGCACTGATCTCGCTCTATCGCCCGGGCCCGATGGACAACATCGACACCTTCGTCGACTGCAAGTTCGGCCGAAAGCCCGTCGACACCCTGCACCCGTCGCTGGAAGGCGTGCTTCGCGAGACCTACGGGGTCATCGTGTACCAGGAGCAGGTGATGCAGATCGCCCAGATCCTGGCCGGCTACAGCCTGGGCGAGGCCGACCTGCTGCGTCGCGCCATGGGTAAGAAGAAGAAGGAGGAGATGGATCTCCAGAAGATCCGTTTCGTCTCCGGGGCCAAGGAAAAGGGCGTGCCCGAGGATCAGTCGGGCTCGATCTTCGAACTGGTGGCCAAGTTCGCCGGCTACGGCTTCAACAAGAGCCACGCGGCCGCCTATGCCCTGATCGCCTACCAGACGGCTTGGCTGAAGGCCAACACGCCGGTCGAGTTCCTCGCCGCGTCGATGAGCCTGGATATCTCCAACACCGACAAGCTGGCGGTCTTCCACCAGGACGCCCGCCGCTTCAGCATCACGGTGCGGGCCCCGGACGTGAACCGCTCGGGCGCCGACTTCGAGGTCGAGAACGGCGAGGTGCTCTACGCGCTGGGCGCGGTGCGCAACGTCGGCCTGGAAGCCATGAAGCACCTCGTCGCCGTTCGCGAGGAGGGCGGGCCGTTCCGTGACATCTTCGACTTCGTCGAGCGGGTGGATCCCAAGCAGGTCAACAAGCGCGCCATCGAAAACCTGGCGCGGGCAGGGGCCTTCGACTCCTTCAACAAGAACCGCGCCCAGGTGTTCGCCAACGCCGACGTGCTGATCGCCCACGGCCAGAGCGTCGCGGCCGACCGCCAGGGCGGCCAGCACGCGCTGTTCGGCGGCGACGCGGCAGCCAGCCGCCCGCGTTTGAAGAAGGTTGAGCCCTGGACGCAGGTCGACCTGCTGGACGAGGAACTGTCGGCCGTCGGCTTCTACCTGACCGGCCACCCGCTGGAGGACATGGTCGGCATGTTGCGCCGCCGGCGCACCGTGATGCTGACCGAGGCCATGGCCCAGGCCGAGGCGGGAGCCGAAGCCCTGCGCATGTGCGGCATCGTCCGTCGCCGCCAGGAGCGCGCCTCGCAGAGCGGCGAGCGCTTCGCCTTCGTGTCGCTGTCGGACCCGTCCGGCGAGTACGAGGTGCTGTTCCCGCCGGAATCGCTGCGCAAGTGCCGCGACGTGCTCGAGCCTGGCAAGGGCGTGGTCATCAAGGTCCGCTCCAAGGCCCGTGACGGCGAGGTGCGCTTCTTCGGCGACGACGCCGAGCCGATCGAGAAGGCCATCGAGAACGTGGTGGCCGGCCTGCGCGTGCACCTGTCGCCGGCGGCCACCGAGATCGAGGCCCTCAAGCGCCGCATCGAGCCGGCCATGACCCAGAAGGGCGGCGAGATCAGTTTCGTTGCGGCCCTGGGCGGCGGGCGCGAGATCGAGCTTAAGCTGCCGGGACGCTATACGCTCGACGCCTCGCTGCGCGGCGCGCTGAAGACGGCGCCGGGCGTGGCGCTGCTGGAAGATATCTAGAAGCCGCGGCGGGAGGCGACGGCCGAAGCCGCTCGACGCCTTGACTGGACCGGGATTGGAGTAGCCACGCCGCTGAGGGCCAGGGCCAGGGCCAGGGCCCAAGTCATGGGCGTGGGCCTGGGTTGAAGCCGGGCGCCGCGTTCGCAGCTTTTGGCGCGGACTTCAGTGCGACGCGGCTCGTTGGTCGAGCAGCGACATTGGGCCACGACGGCGACCCGCGGTGCGGCGCAGGCCATTTCAGGAGCGCATGGCGGCGTGGCGCTCATGCGCGCGTTGAACCATCGAAGGGCGCCGGGGCAGGACGCCGGCGGTACTGGGAGGAAGCCATGAGCAAGCACACCGGCGGCTGCCAATGCGGCAGGGTCCGTTTCGAGGTCGAGGCCGACCTGTCCCAGACCATCACCTGCAACTGTTCGCGATGTGGCAAGCTGGGGTCGGTCCTGGCCTTCGCGCCGATCGACGACTTCACCCTGTTGTCCGGCGAGGACGCCCTGACCGAGTACCGGTTCAACACCGGCAAGATCCAGCATCTGTTCTGCGCTGATTGCGGCATCGAATCCTTCGCTCGGGGCGAGGCTCCCAACGGCGCCAAGATGGCGGCGATCAATGTTCGCTGCATCGACGGCGTCGACGTCTTCGGGCTCGAGCCGCAGCAGGTCGACGGAAAGTCGTTCTGAGTACGAGGGGGCGGGGCGCCCGCCGCGCGCCTTGAAGGATAGGCCGGCAAGGTCGTTCGCGGGAACTGCGCCGGCTGCGTCGGCCGGGGCTGGGATCGATGCATAGTCCCAGTTCTCGCGCGCAGCCGATGGCGAGGTGGCGGAAAACGAAGCCGGCGTGGCCCGCGGCAAGCGGGCGCGGGGAGACGCTGTTGCTAAACGGCGGCGCTTCCGGGGAGATCGGTTGGACACCTGGGCTAGACCACCTTCAGTAACCAGACTCCCTTCGACAATTCGGGCTGTTCCTCACCGAGCTTCCCCCCACGTTGCCGGGGACCAGGCCAGGCTCCCAGGAGAGGCCCGGCTGGGCACGATCTCCAGGCTCCACCTAGGTTCTGGCCGTTCGCGTGAGGAACGGATCTTTGCGAGGCGTCTCGAGTGAATGCCGCTCCGCCCTAGCGCGCCGTGAACCTCACCAGGGCCGGGATCGCCGGGACGCCGGCTTCGGAGGCGAAGTTGCGATGGCCCGCGCTGTTGAAGCCGACCTCGTAGCCGCGCCCGGCGTGCACCGTGCACAGCAGGGTGAAACTGCGGCGGTCGGCCGACTGCGTGGGGGTGGGTGCGCAGTCTGGATAGGTGGCGGGGTCGCGGACGATGAACGACCAGCCGGCCTGCATCGGCTGGTCGAAGGTGACGGTCAGGGCGAGGTGGCCGGCCGGCACGACGGCGCCGGGTGCGGGCGAGACCGCCACGACGCGCGGCGAAGAGGGCCGGACGCCAGGCGCGGCCGGCGTACCAGCGGCCGTGGTCGGGGCAGGATGATGGACGACGGCGAGGGCGGCGAAGGCGCCGATCGTGGCGGCGAGCGCGATCATGGTCGTGGCTCCGGCGAGGACGGGCCAGGCGGCCCGCGGGTTGAAGTCGCGCCGTCCCTCCTGGACCTGCCCGGCGAGCGGGGCGACCCCGATTTTCCCGTCCCGATTTTCCTGGGGCGCGGTTGGCAGGGCCTGGGCCGGCGCTTCGGCGGCCACGATGCGCGCCAGTTGACGGCTGCTGCCGACGCCGGTCTTGCGTCTTGCCTCGCGTAGCCGCTCGTTGACCGAGCCTTCGCTTACCCCAAGTTCGGCCGCCGCGGTCTTGGCCGTGTGGCCGTGGGCCAGCAGCAGGAGGGCGCGGCGTTCGGGGGCGGACAGGCGCGAGAGATCAGGCATCGGAATCCGGGGCGCGTTGAGGTAGGCGCTTGCGGATTGAACTCAATCCTGCCGGCTGCGGCTAGGCAATGGGCGTGGGAAGCTTTGAGGACGGCGTGCTATCCGCTCGAACCTTGTACGCGCGCCGTTGCGACAGGTCGTTGCATCGCCATCCCGGTCCGGGGCCCAGGGGTTTCAATGAGACTCAAGTCCTGGGCGGGGACCTGGCGTCGCGGATGGTCATCAAGGCACGGGGCGTGCGCGCGGCCGCGAATGTTCGGGAAGAACGGCCCGCCGGGCCGGTGAGCGTCGGGAAAGGCTTGCATTCTCCGCGTTTCGCGACTATCTGCGCGCCATTCCACACGTGGACGTTCGGCTGCGCCGGGGAGACATCCCGTCGTCGCCGTTCCGGTCCCGCCTCCAGAATGGTCTGGAGCGGGGGTGTCCACGGAGGTTCAACCGGAAAAAGGATAAAGGCCCGATGGCTCTTCCCGAATTCTCCATGCGTCAGCTCCTGGAAGCCGGCGCCCACTTCGGTCACCAGACGCACCGCTGGAACCCGAAGATGGACCGCTACATCTTCGGTTCGCGCTCGAACATCCACATCATCGACCTGTCGCAGACCATCCCGCTGCTGCACCAGGCGCTGGTGAAGGTCCGTGAAGTCGCCGCCGCCGGCGGCCGCGTGCTGTTCGTCGGCACCAAGCGCCAGGCTTCGGATCCGGTCGCCACGGCCGCCAAGCGCTGCGCCCAGTATTACGTCAACCACCGCTGGCTCGGCGGCACCCTGACCAACTGGCGCACCGTCTCGGGCTCGATCGCTCGTCTGCGCGAACTCGAAGGCATCATGGGCGGCGAAGGCGCCGGCCGTTCCAAGAAGGAACTGCTGCAGCTGACCCGCGAGCGCGACAAGCTGGAACTGTCGCTGGGCGGCATCAAGGACATGGGCGGCATCCCCGACATCATGTTCGTGATCGACACCAACAAGGAAGCGATCGCGATCCTCGAAGCCCGCAAGCTGAACATCCCGGTCGTCGCCATCCTCGACACCAACTGCGATCCGGACGGCATCACCTATCCGATCCCGGGTAACGACGACGCCGCCCGCGCCCTGCAGTTGTATTGCGACCTGATCGCCGACGCCGTCCTCGACGGCCTGGCCGCCGGTCAAGCCGCCTCGGGCGTCGACCTGGGCGCTTCGGTCGCTCCGATCGAGCCGGCCCTGGCCCGCGAACTGACCCCGGAAGCCGCCGCTCCCGAAGTCGCCGCCGAGGAAGTCGCCGCTCCGGCCGCCGACGAATCGGCCGCCGGCTGATTTCTCTTCGACCGCCGGCTCTCCCCTTGGGAGCGCCGGCGGTCGTCGCGCTACCGACACGCGACCGGGCTATCAAGCCCGGTCGCTAAACGTTTGAATCTGGAGATTTTCCATGGCTGAGATCACGGCTGCGCTGGTCAAGGAACTGCGCGAAAAGTCCGGCGTCGGCATGATGGACTGCAAGAAGGCCCTGGCCGAGAACAACGGCGACATCGAGGCCTCCATCGACTGGCTGCGCGCCAAGGGCCTGTCCAAGGCCGCCAAGAAGGCCGATCGCGCCGCCGCCGAAGGCCTGGTGGCCATCGCCGTGTCGGAAAGCGGCGCGGGTGAAACCGCCACCGCCGTCGAAGTGAACGCCGAAACCGACTTCGTGTCGCGCAACGACCTGTTCCAGGTCGCCGCTCGTCAGATCGCCGGCGCCGCCCTGGGCACCGACGGTTCGATCGACGCCATCACCAGCGCCAAGCTGGCCGGCGGCGAGACCGTGCAGGACCACCTGACCAACCTGATCGCCACGATCGGCGAGAACATGATGGTCCGTCGCGCCGCCAAGCACAGCGTCGAGAACGGCGTCGTCGCCTCGTACGTCCACAACGCCACCGCGCCGGACCTCGGCCGCATCGGCGTGCTGGTCGCCCTCGAGTCGACCGCTGGCGACAAGGCCGCCCTGCGCGAGCTGGGCCGCAAGATCGCCATGCACGTGGCCGCGACCGCTCCGCTGTCGCTGTCGCCTGAGGATCTGGACCCGGCCGCCATCGAGCGTGAAAAGGCCGTGTTCACCGAGCAGGCTCTGGAGTCGGGCAAGCCGGCTTCGGTCATCGAGAAGATGATCGAAGGCCGCATCCGCAAGTTCCTGGAAGAAGTCGTGCTGCTGAAGCAAGCCTTCGTCATGAACCCGGATCAGACCGTCGAGCAGTTGGTCGCCGAATCCGGCAAGACCCTCGGCGCGCCGATCACCGTGAAGGGCTTCACCCGTCTCGCCCTGGGCGAAGGCGTGGAAAAGAAGCAGGACGACTTCGCCGCCGAAGTCGCCTCGATGACCGGTCAGGCCTAAGGCCGATCAAGACAATGAAGGCGGCGGGCCCTGGGTTCGCCGCTTTCAAGGTCGATAAAGGAAGGGCGCGGCGCGGATCGAACGCGCGCCGCGCCCTTTTTTTGCGCTTGTACGGCGTCACGCCGCCACGGCGCAAAACCGATCCCACTTTTGTGTAACGCGCACTATGGTGCGTGCCGACGACTCAGGAAGAGCCCGGTTCATGTCTGATCCCACCCCCGCCAAGCCGTATCGTCGCCTTCTGCTCAAGGTTTCCGGCGAAGTGCTAATGGGCGACACGCCCTATGGGATCGACACCAACACCGTCCAATCCGTCGCCCAGGACATCGCCGAGATCGTCAAGTCGGGCGTCGAGCTGTGCCTGGTGATCGGCGGCGGCAACATCTTCCGCGGCATGGCCGGCGCGGCCAAGGGCATGGAGCGCTCCAGCGCCGACTACATGGGCATGCTGGCCACCGTGATGAACGCCTTGGCCATGCAGGACGCTCTCGAGCGCATCGGCGTCGAGACGCGCGTGCAGTCGGCCATTCCGATGGCCACCGTCTGCGAGCCCTACATTCGCCGCCGCGCCCAGCGCCACCTCGAGAAGGGCCGCGTGGTGATCTTCGCCGCCGGCACCGGCAACCCGTTCTTCACCACCGACACCGCCGCCGCCCTGCGCGCCGCCGAAATGCAGTGCGACGCCCTGTTCAAGGGCACCAGCGTCGACGGCGTCTACACCGCCGATCCCAAGAAGGATCCGACCGCCCAGCGCTACGACCGCCTGAGCTATATGGACGTGCTGGCCAAGGACCTGCGCGTCATGGACGCCTCGGCGGTCGCGCTGATGCGCGACAGCAACATCCCGATCGTGGTGTTCTCGATCAAGGGGCGGGGCAACCTGCTCAGCGTGCTGCGTGGCGAAGGCACGCACACCGTCGTCGCGAACGCCTGATTTCATAAAGCGAAGAGAGCCCACGCCATGGCCGCCGCCGAAAAACCCGTCCTTTCCCGCTACAAAGACCGCATGGACAAGGCCGTGCTCGCCCTGAAGGACGAGTTCGGCTCCCTGCGCACCGGCCGCGCCTCGGCCAGCCTGCTCGACCAGGTGATGGTCGAAGCCTACGGCTCGACCACGCCGCTGAACGCCGTGGCCTCGGTCAGCGTCCCCGAGCCGCGCCAGATCAACGTCAGCGTCTGGGATCGCGGCGTCGTCGTCTCGGTCGAGAAGGCCATCCGCGCCTCGGGCCTGGGCCTGAACCCGGTGGTCGAAGGCCAGAACCTGCGTATCCCGATCCCGCCGCTGACCGAGGAGCGCCGCAAGGACCTCTCGAAGATCGCCGGCAAGTACGCCGAGCAGCAGAAGATCGCCGTGCGCAACATTCGTCGCGACGCCAACGACGACCTGAAGAAGGCCGAGAAGGACAGCGTCATCAACGAAGACGACCGCAAGAAGATGGAAACCGAGGTCCAGAAGCTGACCGACGAGGCCGTCAAGCGCATCGACGAGGCCTTGAAAATCAAGGAACAAGAGATCATGCAGGTCTGATCGTCCTCTAAGGTGGACGCCTGGGGGATGAGAAGGGAAGGCTAAGAGCGCATGTCGCCGAAGACCGGCCTGCAGACCAAGACCGCGCGCCCCGGGGGCGAGGCCGGCGCGGGACTGCATGCGGCCATCATCATGGACGGCAACGGCCGGTGGGCCAAGCGTCGCGGCATGCCGCGCGCGCTGGGTCACCGGGCCGGCGTCAATGCGCTGAAGCGCACGGTCGAGGGCGCGCCCGCGGCCGGCGTCGGCGTGCTGACGGTGTTCGGCTTCTCGACCGAGAACTGGCGTCGCCCGGCGCAGGAGGTCTCCGAACTGATGGGCCTGCTCAAGGCCTATGTCGAATCGGACCTCGAACGTCTCAGTCGCGAAGGTGTCCGTGTTCGGATCATTGGTCGGCGCACGGGCCTGTCGCCCGACGTGCTGGAAGTGATCGAGCGCGCCGAGCGCCGCACCGCCCATAACGACAGCTTTCTGCTGCAGGTGGCCTTCAACTACGGCGGCCAGGCCGATATCGCCGACGCCGCGCGCCGGTTTGCCGAGCGTGTAGAGCGGGGCGAGGCGAGGGCGGCCGACCTGGACGAGGCGATGTTCGGCTCGTTCCTGTCGACCTCGGCCGCGCCGGCGCCCGACCTGATCGTGCGCACCAGCGGCGAGCACCGGATCTCGAACTTCCTGCTTTGGGAATGCGCCTACGCCGAACTGGTGTTCCAGGACGTGCTGTGGCCCGACTACGGCCCCGAGCACCTGGCCGCCGCCGTCGCGGAATATCGTAGCCGTGACCGGCGCTATGGAGGCATTGCGGCCGATGACGTCGCCGTCGCCGGCTAAGCGCTTCAACTGGAGCAATCTTGGGACGCGCGTGGCTTCGGCCACGGTGCTCGTGCCCACGGTCGTGGCCGCCGTGTGGTTCGGCGGCGTGTGGTTCCTGCTGCTGCTGGCCGTCTGCACCGCGCTGCTGGCGCGCGAGTGGGGCATGATGAGCGCGCCCAAGGCTCCGGTCGGCGTCGCCGTCGCCGTCGGCGTGGCGGTGCTGATCTCGCTCGTCGCGGCCTTCCGCGGCCACTACATCCTGACCTGGCCGCTGGCCGCCGCCGGCGCTGTCGCCGCGGCCCTGCTGGCCCGCGGCGCGGTGGAGCGCCGGGCCGACGCGGCCTATGGCGTGATCTATATCGCGCCGGCCTGCATCACCCTTCTGTGGCTGCGCCTCAGCCCGGCCGGCCTGTCGTGGACGCTGCTGCTGTTCGCGGTGACCTGGTTCGCCGACATCTTCGCCTACGTCACCGGCAGCATCTTCAAGGGCCCCAAGCTCTGGCCCCGGTTTTCGCCCAACAAGACCTGGTCGGGCTTCTTCGGCGGCCTGCTGGCCGCAGCCCTGGCGGCGATCGGCGTCGACCTGCTGGCCGAAGCCCTGCCGCGACTGCCCGACATGGACCTGACCTGGCCCGTCGCCGCCGTGATCGGCTTCCTCGGCGGGCTGGCCACCATGACCGGCGACCTCTGGGAATCGATGCTCAAGCGCCGGTTCGGCGTGAAGGACTCCGGCGATCTGATCCCCGGCCACGGCGGCCTGCTCGACCGGGTCGACGGCCTGATGTTCGCCGCCATTGTCGTGGCCGCCGTGCGCCTGTTCGACCAGTGGGGATGGCTGCCTTGACCACACGTAAGGTGGTGGTGCTGGGTTCGACCGGCTCCATCGGCGTTTCCACCCTCGATCTCTTCGAGCAGTCCAAGGTTCCGGTCGAGATCCTGGCCCTGGCGGCCGGCCGCAATGTCGAGCGCCTGGCGCAGCAGGCGCTGCGCTGGCGGCCGAAGCTGGCGGTGATCGAGGACGAGGCCCTGCTGGGCGACCTGCGCGAGCGCCTGGCCGGTTCCGGCGTCGAGGCCGCGGCCGGACCCGCCGCCGTCGCCGACGCTGCGGCCATGGGCGCCGACTGGGTGATGTCGGCGATCGTCGGCGCGGCGGGCCTGGCCCCGACCCTGGCGGCCGCCCGCACCGGCGCCGTGGTGGCCCTGGCCAACAAGGAAAGCCTGGTCTGCGCCGGCCCCGAACTGCTGCGCATCTCCCGCGCCGCCGGTGGAACGGTGATCCCGGTCGATTCCGAGCATTCGGCGATCTTCCAGGTGCTGCAGCCGGCCTGCCTGGATCGCGTGGCGCGCCTGATCCTCACGGCCTCGGGCGGTCCGTTCCGCACCTGGACCCGCGAGCAGATGGCCCTGGCCACGCCCGAGCAGGCCATCGCCCATCCCAACTGGTCGATGGGCGCCAAGATCTCGGTCGATTCCGCCTCGATGATGAACAAGGGGCTCGAGATGATCGAGGCTTCCTACCTGTTCGACACTCCGGAAGACCGCATCGGCGTCGTCATTCACCCGCAGTCGGTGATTCACAGCCTGGTGGAATACACCGACGGCTCGACCTTGGCGCAACTGGGCCCGCCCGACATGCGCAGCCCGATCTCCTACGCCTATTCCTGGCCCGAGCGCCTGGCCTGGCCGGCCAAACCCCTGGATCTTGGGGCCTATGGCCAGCTGACCTTCGAGGATCCGGACCTTTCGCGCTTCCCGTTGCTGGGCGTCGCGCGCGAGGCGCTGCGCCTGGGCGGGGGGGCGCCGACGGCGATGAACGCGGCGAATGAAATCGCCGTCGCGGCTTTCCTTGACCGGCAGATCGGCTTTCTCGATATTGCCGCGTCGGTTGAGGGGACGCTTGAACGCATGAACGGGGTAGGGGACCTCGCCGTAACGGCAGGTGACGTTCTTGATACAGCCGTCATGATCGACGGTTCCGCTCGCCGTATTGCGGCCGAGGTTGTCGCTCACAAGCGGCATTAGGAAGTGACCGGGGAGCTCTGATTCCAAGCCGATGATCGGTCTTCTGATCGCGATCGTGTCCATGGTCATCGTGCTGTCCGTCGTCGTGACGGTGCACGAGTTGGGACACTATTGGGCCGCGCGGGCCTGCGGGGTGGCGATCGATCGCTTCTCCATCGGCTTTGGCGCGCCCCTGGTTTCCTGGCGCGACAAGCGTGGCGTGGAATGGCGGATCGCCGCGATCCCGCTGGGCGGCTATGTGCGCTTCGCCGGCGACGAGAACGCCGCCAGCGTGCCCGACCAGAACGACCTGGACGCGATGAAGCGCGAGATCGCCGATCGCGAAGGCGCCGCGGCGCTCAAGCAGTATTTCCATTTCAAGCCGGTCTGGCAGCGGGCGATCATCGCCGCCGCCGGTCCGATCGCCAATTTCATCCTGGCCATCCTGGTCTTCGCCGTGATGCAGGTAGCCATCGGCGACCTGAAGACCCAGGTCATCGTGCAGGGCGTCGAGCCCAAGAGCGCTGCGGCCGCCGCGGGCTTCAAGCCCGCCGACGTGATCGTGAAGATGGATGGCAAGTCCGTCGAAAGCTATCGCGACGTCGCCGCCTATGTGAGCCTGCGCGCCAAGCTGCCGGTGCAGTTCACGGTGCAGCGCGCCCAGCAGACGCTTGAGCTCACCGCCACGCCGACGCTGGTCGAGCAGAAGGACGAGATCGCCGGCCGGGTTAAGGTCGGCCGTCTGGGCGTATCGCTCGGCGGCCGCGGCTATTTCGAACGGTCCTCGGTCTGGATGGCTGTCCCCCGCGCCACTGTGCAGGTCTGGGACATGCTCAAGACCATCGGCTTCTATCTGGGCCGCCTGGTCACCGGCCAACTTCCGGCCGACCAGATCAGCGGCATTATCGGCATCGGCAAGACCGCCGGCGCGGTGACGCAGGCAAGCGTCGAGGGCGCCCCCGACCTGAAGACAATGATCGTTCGCACGGTCGCCAGCCAGGCGATCCTGATCGCCAGCCTGTCGGTCAGCATCGGCTTCATGAACCTGCTGCCGATCCCGGTGCTGGATGGCGGCCATCTGCTGCTCTACGCCTACGAGGCCGTCTTCCGGCGGCCCCTGCGGGCCGACTTCCAGGCCGCCGGGTTCCGCGCCGGCCTTGCCTTGATCCTCTGTTTCATGCTGTTCGCGGCCTGGAACGATCTCAACCGCTACGACGTGTTCAAATTCATCGGCGGCCTGTTCACGTGAACGACCGCCGCCCGTCCATGATTGGTCCCATGAGCAAAATTCGCGCCCATAGCGCCGCGTTCGCCACCGGCGTTGCGCTTCTCTTCGGCTCCACCGCCCTGATCGCGCCCCAGGTGGCGTTCGCCCAGGCCCAGACCTCGGGCGTGGTGCAGCGCATCGTAGTGCAGGGCAACGAGCGGATCGAGGCGGGCACGGTGCTCTCCTACCTGCCGATCCAGCCGGGCGAGACGGTCGATCCCGCGCGCCTCGACCTGGCGCTGAAGACCCTGGCCCGCACCGACCTGTTCGCCGACGTCTCGATCGAACTGGTGGGCGGCGACCTGGTGGTCAAGGTCGTCGAGAACCCGATCATCAACCAGGTGGTCTTCGAGGGGAACTCGGCCCTCAAGGAAGACAAGCTGAAGGACGAGGTGCAGATCCGCCCGCGCGGCATCTTCACCCGCGCCAAGGTGCAGGCCGACGTCCAGCGCATCATCGAACTCTATCGTCGCTCGGGCCGCATCTCGGCGACCGTGACGCCCAAGGTGGTCGAACTGCCGCAGAAGCGCGTCGACCTGGTGTTCGAGATCAACGAAGGCCCCAAGAGCGGCGTCCTGGGCGTCAACTTCCTGGGCAACAAGGAGTTCTCGGACAACGAGCTCTCCGACGTCATCGTCACCAAGGAGTCGCACTGGTACAAGTTCCTGACCAGCAACGACAACTACGACCCTGACCGGATCGAGTACGACCGCGAACAACTGCGCAAGTATTATCGCAACCGTGGCTTCTTCGACTTCCGCGTCGTGGCGACCACGGCCGAACTGGCTACCGACAAGAACGGCTTCGCGGTCACCTACACGATCGACGAAGGCCCCAAATACAAGTTCGGCAAGGTCACCGTCGAAACCGAACTGAAGAAGCTGGACGGCAACCTGCTGGCCCAGATCCTGCCGATCAAGACCGGCCAGATCTACGAGGACGAACGCATCGAGCAGGCCACCGACGCCCTGACCTTCGCGGCGGGTGCGGCCGGCTTCGCCTTCGTGGACGTGCGCCCGCGCTACGTGCCCAACCGCGAGACCCAGACGGTCGACGTCGTGTTCTCGGTGCGTGAAGGCCCGCGCGTCTACGTCGATCGCATCGACATCGTCGGCAACACCGCCACGCTCGACTACGTCCTGCGCCGCGAGATGGAAGTCGCCGAGGGCGACGCCTACAACCGCGTTCTGGTCGACCGTTCGCGCAACAACATGCGCCGCCTGGGCTTCTTCAAGGACGTGACCATCGAGGAAGTGCCCAGCAGCGCTCCCGACCGCACCGCTCTGCGGGTGAAGGTCGAAGAGCAGCCGACGGGCGAACTGTCGTTCAGCGCCGGCTACAGCTCGGTCGACCAGCTGGTGCTCGACGTCGGCGTCACCCAGCGCAACTTCCGCGGACGCGGCCAGAACCTGCGCGCCCGCGTGTCGGTGGGCTCGCTGCGCCAACAGGTCGACTTCGCGTTCACCGAGCCGCGCTTCCTGGGCCGCAATTTGGCCGCGGGCGTGAACCTCTATTCGTACCGATATGACCTCAGCGAGTTCGCGGCCTACGACACCAAGTCGTTGGGCGGCGGCTTTACCTTGGGCTTCGGCTTGACCCAGAACACCTCGATGAGCTTGCGCTACACCCTGCGTCAGGACGAGGTGGACGTGGCCGACAGCTACTGCATCCCCGGCCAGAACACGGTTTCGACCGTGCTCTGCGCTCAGCGCGGCGCCTACATGACCTCACTGGTCGGCTACGGCCTGCGCCTGGACAAGCGGAACGACCCGCTGCGTCCGACCCGCGGCTTCTTCGCCGACCTCAACCAGGACCTGGCCGGCTTCGGCGGCGACGTGAACTACCTCAAGACCGAGGTCGACGGCGGCTGGTACTGGGGCTTCAACAAGGACTTCGTGTTCAGCGCCACCGGTTCGGCGGGCTACATCGAAGGCTGGGGCGGCGACAGCGTCCGCATCAACGACCGCTTCTACAAGGGCGGCCAGTCGTTCCGCGGCTTCGAGACCGCCGGTATCGGCCCGCGCGACACGCTGACCGACAACAGCGCCCTGGGCGCCAAGCTGTACGCGATCGGTTCGCTGGAGCTGACTATCCCGACCTTCCTGCCTGAGCAGTACGGCATCAAGGCCGCGCTGTTCTCCGACTTCGGCACCGCCGGCCAGCTGGACGACGTTGACCGCCAAGTTTCGCCCGGCAAGTTCAGCGAGACCATCAGGGACAACCTGGGTCTGCGCGCTTCCGCCGGCGTCAGCATCGACTGGAAGTCGCCGATGGGACCGATCCGGTTCGACATCAGCCGCATCCTGGCGAAGGAAGACTACGACCGGACGGAAACCTTCCGTTTCTCCACCTCCACTCGTTTCTAATCTCCACAAGGCTTTAGACGACATGTCCTCCAAGTTCTTCGCCGCCGCCGCTTCGGGCCTGGCCGCGTTCGCCGTGGCCTCGGGCGCCTTCGCTCAAGCCGCCGCCCCGCTGGCCAAGGCCCCGGCCGCTCCGGCCGCTCCGGCGATCACCCATGGCACCCCGATCGCCAGCCTGTGCGTGTTCTCGGCCGGCGCCGTGCGCGGCACCTCGGCCACCGGCAAGGCGCTCGACGCCCGCCTGAAGGCCCTGCAGACCACTGCCGAAGCCCCGCTGTCGGCCCGCGAGAAGGCTCTGCAGACCAAGATCGACACCTTCAACGCCGCGGCCAAGACCCCGGCCGCGGACATCAACGCCCGTGAAAAGCAGAAGTCGGACCTGGAACTGGAGCAGAGCGCCCTGCAGCGCGACGCCGCCCACACCCAGATGGAACTGGTCGCCACCGCCGACGCCGCCCAGCAGACCTACTCGGTCGAGCTGCAACCGGCTGTGATCTCGGCCTACCAGTCCAAGCAATGCGGCGTGCTGCTCGAGCGCAGCGCCGTGGCCATCTTCAACCCGGCCATGGACATCACCCCGCAGATCGTCAGCGCCCTGGACGCCCGCGGCAAGGCCGGCGCCTTCCAGGCCCTGGAACGCACCAAGCTGACGCCGCAGCAAGCCGCCCAGCTGGCCGCCCAGCTGCAGCGCTAAGCACGTAGAGAGCGCCCGCCTGGCCTTTGCGGCTGGGCGGGCGCTTTCCGTTACGGCATTGACTCGGGACGGCTTTGGGCCGCCTACACTTCGTCCGTATCGGGCGATTCCCGGGACGGCCGTCGTCGAGAGGTTTCCATGCCGGACCCCCGCTTTTTCGAGACCCTGGGTCCGGTTTCCGTGTCCGCCCTGGCCAAGGCTGGTGGTGCGGAGTTGGCCGATCCGGGCCAGGGCGAGCGCCTGATCGCCACCGTTGCGCCGCTGGACGGCGCTGGGCCCGACGCCGTTTCTTTCCTTTCCGATCCCCGTCGCGCCAAGGGCCTCGCCGCCTGCGAGGCCGGGGCGATCTTCATGCGTCCGCAGCATCGCGAGTTCGCGCCGGAAGGCTGCGCCGTACTGCTGACCCCGCATCCGCAGGCCGCCTGGGCCGCCGCGACGGCCTTGCTTCACAGGCCGCGCCGCCACGAGGCCGGCGCGTCCTCCATCCATCCTTCCGCTGTTCTGGAGGAGGGCGTCATGCTTTCCCCTGGGGTCGTCATCGGCCAGGACGCCCGTGTCGGTCGAGGCACGACGATCAGCCCCGGCGCCGTCATCGGCCCTGGCGTCGCCATCGGCCGCGACTGCTTCATCGGCGCCAACGCCGTGGTCGGCTTCGCCCTGGTCGGCGATCGCGTCAGCCTGCACGCCGGCTCCGTGATCGGCGAGGCCGGCTTCGGCGCCGCGCCCGGCGCCGGGGGCGTTGTCGACCTTCCGCAGCTGGGCCGCGTGGTCCTGCAGGACGGCGTGACGCTCGGCGCGAACAGCTGCATCGATCGCGGCGCGTTCGACGACACGACGGTTGGCGAGAACACCAAGATCGACAATCTGGTCCATGTTGCGCACAACGTGCAGCTGGGCCGTAACTGCGTGCTCGCGGCCTATACCGGGCTGTCGGGCACCACCGTCGTCGGCGACGGCGTCGCCTTTGGCGGCAAGGCCGGCGTCGCCGACCACTTGACGATCGGCCCCGGCGCCAGCATCGGGGCGTCCGCCTCGGTGTTCAAGGACGTGCCGGCGGGCGAGACATGGACAGGGTTTCCCGCTCGACCGATCAAACGGTGGCTGCGAGAAACCGCATGGCTGTCGCGCAGCGCGCGCAGCCGGGGGATGAAAGACGAGGCATGAGCCAGACCGAAACCGCGGCCCCGCAGACCGACATCGACATCGCCGAGATCCTCGCCCGGATCCCGCACCGCTACCCGTTCCTGCTGGTCGACCGGGCCGAAGCCTACGAGCCGCACAAGTCGATCGTCGGCATCAAGTGCGTGACCGTGAACGAGCCGTTCTTCCAGGGCCACTTCCCGGGCAATCCGGTGATGCCGGGCGTGCTGATCATCGAGGCCCTGGCCCAGACGGGCGCGGTGCTGATGAGCAAGTCGCTGGAAGTCGACACCGCCGGCAAGACGATCTTCTTCATGTCGGTCGACAACGCCCGCTTCCGCAACCCCGTGCGCCCGGGCGACGTCCTGCGCATGGAGGTCGAGGTCCTGCGCGCGCGGTCGAGCATCTTCAAGTTCAAGGGCGTGGCCAAGATCGGCGACAAGGTCGCCGCCGAGGTCGAGTTCGCCGCCATGGTCGTGGAGACCCCGACGAAATGACCAAGATCCATCCGACCGCCATCGTCGACGCCGGCGCCAAGCTCGGTGACGACGTCGAAATCGGGCCGTTCTGCATCGTCGGCCCGGACGTGACCCTGCAGGCGCGCGTGCGCCTGCTGTCGCACGTGGTGGTCGATGGCGTCACCACCATCGGCGAGGACACCGTCGTCCACGCCTTCTCGGCGCTGGGCGGTCCGCCTCAGCACCTGGGCTACAAGGGCGAGCGCACGCAACTTGTCATCGGCCCGCGCAACACGATCCGCGAGCAGGTGACGATGAACACCGGCACGGCCTCGGGGCGCGGCGTGACCACGATCGGCGCCGACGGCTTCTTCATGGCCGAGGCCCACGTGGCCCACGACTGCGCGGTCGGCGACAACGTGGTGCTGGCCAAGGGCGCGACCCTGGGCGGCCACGTCGACGTCGGCAACTTCGTGTTCGTCGGCGGCCTGGCGGCCATCCACCAGTTCTCGCGCGTGGGCCGCTACAGCTTCATCGGCGGCCTGGCCGCGGTGACCAAGGACGTCATTCCCTACGGGTCGGTGTGGGGCAACCACGCCCACCTGGAGGGCCTGAACCTCGTCGGCCTCAAGCGCCGGGGCTTCTCGCGCGAGACGATCAACGCCCTGCGCGCGGCCTATCGCCTGATGTTTGCCGACGAAGGCACCTTCCAGGAGCGCCTGGACGACGTGGTCGAGACCTATTCGGCCACGCCCGAGGTGATGGAGATCGTCGACTTCATCCGCGCCGACGGCAACCGTCCGCTGTGCCTGCCCGAGCGCGAGGTCTGATCTTGCGCAAGCTTGGACTGATCGCCGGCGGCGGGGCTCTCCCGATCGAGCTGGCGGCGCACTGCGAGCGCGCCGGTCGGCCGTTTTCGGTGATGCGGGTGCGAGGTTTCGCCGATCCGTCGCTGGAGCAGTATCCCGGCGCAGAGGTCGGCATCGCCGAGTTCGGCAAGGCCTTCAAGGCGCTGAAGGACGAGGGCTGCGAGGCCGTCTGCTTCGCCGGCGTCGTCGACCGCCCGGATTTCTCGGCCCTGATCCCAGACTTCCGGGGCGTGAAGGTGCTGCCGGGCCTGATCAAGGCTGCGCGCGAGGGCGACGACGCCCTTCTGCGTCGCGTGCTGACCGAGTTCGAGAAGGAGGGCTTCGTCGTCGAGGGCGCCCACGAGGTGCGCGGCGAGATGACCCTGCCGGTCGGCCCGCTGGGCCGCTATGCGCCGCGTGAACAGCACGGCGCCGACATCGACCGCGCCCTGACCGTGGCCCGCGCCATCGGCGGGCTGGACGTGGGGCAGGGGGCCGTGGTCTGCGACGGCCTGGTTTTGGCCGTCGAGGCCCAGGAAGGCACCGACGCCATGCTGCGCCGGGTCGCCGACCTGCCGCAGGCCGTCCGCGGCTGTCCCGAGGCGCCCAAGGGCGTCCTGGCCAAGGCGCCCAAGCCGATCCAGGAAACCAAGGTCGACCTGCCCACCATTGGCGTCGCCACCATTCAGCGCGCGGCGCGCGCGGGCCTGGCCGGCGTGGTCGGCGAAGCCGGCCGCCTGCTGATCGTCGACCGTGACCAGGTCATCGCCTGCGCCGACGACCTGGGCCTCTTCGTCTACGGCGTCGAGCCACGCTGATGCCTTTCCTCCGGCCGCTGACGGTCATGCTGATCGCGGCCGAGGCCTCGGGAGACAATCTCGGTGCCGGTTTGGCCAAGGCTTTGCGGGCGCGACTGGGCGACAAGGTGCGTTTCGTCGGCGTCGGCGGCGCGCGCATGGCGGCCGAGGGGGTGCAAAGCCCCTTCGACATTTCCGAACTGTCGATCCTGGGCCTGTTCGAGGGGCTGAAAGCCTATCCGCGCGTCGTGCGCCGCCTGAAGGACGTCGAGGCCCTGGCCGCCCGCGAGAAGCCCGACGTAGCCGTGCTGATCGACTCCTGGGGGTTCAACATCCGCCTGGCCAAGCGCCTGCGGGCGCTGGATCCGTCGATGGCGCTGGTCAAGTACGTCGCGCCCCAGGTCTGGGCCTCGCGTCCGGGGCGGGCCAAGGTCCTGGCCCAGGCCGTCGACCTGCTGCTGGCCACCCAGCCGATGGACAAGCCGTTCTTCGACGCGGTGGGCCTGCCCAGCGTCTTCGTCGGTAATCCGGCCCTGGCGCGCGATTTCAGCGGCGCTGACGCCGCCCGGGCGCGGGCCGCGATCGGGGCCGGTCCTGATGATCCGATCCTCGCCGTCCTGCCCGGCAGCCGGCCGTCCGAGATCGAACGCGTGCTGCCGGCCTTCGAGGACGCGGTGCGCATCCTCAAGGCCGCCCGTCCCGGCCTGCACGTCGTCGTGCCCGCCGCCCAGACCGTCGCGACAGCGGTCAAGGCGCGCGTGGCCGGCTGGCCGTTCCGCGCCCATGTCATCGAGGACGACCAGGCCAAGGACGACGCCATGAAGGCCGCCACGGTCGGCTTGGCCTGCAGCGGCACGGTGACGCTCGAGCTGGCCCTGGCCGGTGTTCCGATGGTGGTCGGCTACAAGATCGGTGCGATCACCTACGCGCTGCTCAAGCGCCTGATGACGCCGCGCTGGGTGACGCTGTTCAACATCGCCGCCGACAAGGAGATCGCGCCCGAACTCCTGCAGCACGACTGCACGGGTGAACGCCTGGCCGTGGCGCTGGCCGAGCGGCTCGACGACCCGGCCCTGCGTCGGCGGCAGGTGGCCGAGCAGTATGCGGCGCTCGAGCGCCTTGGGCGCGGCATGCCCGATCCGGCCGAGGCGGCGGCCGACGCCATGCTCTCGTTCCTGGAAAAGCGAAGCGCTAAAACGGCTTAAGACCCGCTTCACGCCTGTGGATTAATCTTGCGGCAACCTTGTGCGCCTTGCGCCGCCGTGGAGTCCGCCTGTGTCGGTCCTGCCGATTGGAGCTGTCATCCCGAACCTCGCCTCGGTGCAGCCGACGGCGACGATCGCGCCCGCCGGTCCGCAGGGCGGCCAGACAGGGCAGTCGGGCCTGCCGCCGCCGGCCATGTTGGCGCAGATGGCCATGGCCGAGGCGACCGAGGCGCTGGGCAAGATCGCCGCTCAGCCCGGCGCCGCGCCAGAAGCTCCCGATACGGTGGAAAGTCTGCTGAAGGGCGGGGCCACGGGGCAGGCGCGCGAGATCCTGCTCGCGAGCTTAACCGTCCAGGCCAAGGTGGTTTCCGACATGGTCGGCCGCGCCGCGCCGGCCCAGGGCGGCATGGCGCCGTTGCTGGCCGATCTGGAACGGGTCTCGACCTCGCCCCAGGCGCCGGCCCTGGTGCGTCAGGCCGCCGCCAACATGCTGGCCCTGCGGTCGCCCATCGACGGGGCGGTGACCGCCGGCGAGATCCGCCAGGCCTTCGGCCGCTCGGGCCTGTTCATGGAAAGCCGTCTGGCCGAGGAGGCGCCCGCGCCGGGCGCCGCGCCCCTGGCCGCCAAGGACCTGAAGGCTGCCATGCTGGTGCTGCGCGCCGCCGTGGCCAGCTGGAGCGCCCAGGCGGGCCCGGCGACGCCGACGGCTGCATCCGCGCCTTCGACGACTTCGCAAGTCGTAGGGGCCGCGCCGCAGCAGGCTCCGACGCCGCAGGGGGCGGTTTCGGGCCCGCTGGGCCAGCAGGCTTCGCCCCAACTCGCCGCGTCGACCGCCGCTGCGCTTCCAACCGCGAACCAGGCCCACACCTTGTCGCCGGCCCCCGTCGCGCCCGAAGCCGAAGCGCCGCCGCCCGCCATGGTCGCACCGGTTCCGACGGACGACGCCGCAGCCGAGTCGCCGGTCGCCCGCTTCCTGGCCGCCGTGGCGCCGCCGCCGGCGCCGCGACAGGCGGCCCAGCCCGCCGCCGCGCTGCTGGTCCTGGCGCAGGAAGCCGCCGCGGGCTTCGAGGACGTTCCGGTCGTTCGCCAACCGGCCTCCACCCTGGTTCCCCTCGCCCCGCCACCCGGCAAGGGACCGCCGCCGCCGTTCGCGGGCGGGCCCGTGGTCGCTCAGCCGGCAGCGGCGTCCACCCTGGCGCCCGACGCTCATCCGGCCCTGGTCGCCCAGCAGCTCTCCAAGGGCGTCGACGCCGCCTTGGCCCGCCAGGAACTGCTGCAGGCCGCCTCGCTGCCGGAGCGCGCCGATGTCGCGCGTCCCGCCGACGGCCGCTTGGTCGACGACAAGCCCGGTCCGCGCTGGGTGTTCGACGTGCCCTTCGCAACGCCGCAGGGCTCGGCCGTGGCCCAGTTCGAGATCAGCCGCGACGGCGGCGGGGGCGGGGCCGCGGGCGGCGTCGCCGAGGCCCGCACCTGGAAGGTCCGGTTCTCGCTCGACGTCGAGCCCATGGGCCGCATCGACGCCCAGTTGGCCTTGACCGGCGAGCGGGCCCGCGTCTCGCTGTGGGCCGAGCGTCCCGAGGCCATGGCCCGCCTGCGCGGCGGCGAGGAGATGCTGAACGCCGCCCTGCGCGAGGCCGCGCTTGAGCCGGAGGTGGCGTTCCACGCCGCCGCTCCGCCGCCTGCGCCGCCGGCCGCGCCCGGTCGCTTCCTGGACCAGGCCACATGACCCGCGTCTCTGGCCCCCGCATCGCCGTCGCCCTGCGCTACGACGAGCCCAACGCCCCGCGCGTGGTCGCCAGCGGCCGCGGCTGGGTGGGCGACAAGATCGTCGAGACCGCCCGCGAGCACGGCGTGCCGCTGGAGGAAAACCCGGCCCTGGCCCAGGCCCTGTCGGCCATTCCGATGGAGGAAGAGATCCCCGAGGCGCTCTATGTCGCCGTCGCCGAGATCCTGGGCTTCATCCTGCGCTCGGCCAATCGTAACTGACACCAAGAAAGTTACGGTAGGGGGCTGGGTCTCGCCCACGCGGCGCCTATATCGGCCTGGACCCCTTCGAGGAGCTTCCATGACCGACCTCTCGGCCTTCCCGATCGCCCGCCGCTGGCCCGCCGCCCATCCCGACCGCATCCAGCTCTATTCGCTGCCCACGCCCAACGGCGTGAAGGTGTCGATCATGCTGGAGGAGGTGGGCCTGCCGTACGAGCCGCACCTGATCGACATCGGCAAGAACGAGACCTGGACGCCGGAATTCCTCAGCCTCAACCCCAACGGCAAGATCCCGGCGATCATCGATCCCGACGGTCCCGGCGGAAAGCCGTTCGGCCTTTTCGAGAGCGGCGCGATCCTGGTCTATCTGGCCGAGAAGACCGGCAAGCTGCTGCCCACCGATCCGGCCGCGCGCTACGAAACCCTGCAGTGGGTGTTCTTTCAGATGGCCGCCGTCGGCCCGATGTTCGGCCAGCTGGGATTCTTCCACAAGTTCGCGGGCCGCGAGTACGAGGACAAGCGCCCGCTGGAGCGCTATCGCGCCGAGAGCCAGCGTCTGCTGGGCGTGCTGGAGACCCGCCTGGAAGGCCGCGACTGGCTGATGGGCGACGACTACACCATCGCCGATGTCGCCACCCTGGGGTGGGTGCGCAACCTCGTCGGCTTCTACGAGGCGGCCGAGCTCGTCGACTTCAAGAGCCTGAAGAACGTGCCGGCCTGGCTGGAGCGGGGTCTCGCCCGTCCGGCGGTTCAGCGCGGCCTCAACATCCCGGCGCGTTCCTGACCGATCAGGAGCGGGCGGCGACAGCCGTCCGCTCCGGCGCCATAAGCAGGCCAGCTCTCAACGGCGGTCGATTCTGATGTCGCTCTTTCCCGAACTCGACGGCCCGCCGTCCGACCGCCTGTTCTTCGGGATCTTCCCCGAGGACCCGGTGGCCGAGGCCATCGCCGGCCGGGCTCGCGACCTGAAGGGGCGCCTGGGCCTTTCGGGCGCGCCGCTGACGCCTGAGCGCTTCCACGTCACCCTGCACCACATCGGAGACTATGCCGGACTGCCGCGCGGCATCGTCGCCCAGGCGATGGAGGCCGGCGGGGCGGCGTCCTCGGCCGCGCCGTTCGAGGTGAGCTTCGACAAGGCCGCCAGCTTCAACAACCGCGGCAACAACCCGTTCGTCCTGCAGGGCGGGGAGGGGTTATCCAGCCTTCATGCCTTCCAGAAGGCCCTGGGCCTTTCTATGGCGCATGCAGGCTTGGGCAAGCAGGTCGCCAAGCAGTTCAACCCGCACGTGACGCTGCTGTACGATCGCGCCCTGGCGCCCGAGGCGCCGGTCGAGCCGGTGTCGTGGACCGTCTCCGAGTTCGTGCTGATCCACAGCCTGCTGGGCCAGACCCGTCACATCGTGCTCGGGCGCTGGCCCCTCAGGGGGTGATCTAGCGGTCCTGCACGTTGCCTGAATGGGTCGTGTTCTGGCGCAGGTTCCCGTGCCGGCCCTGTTCGGACAGGTTGACGTCCGCGTTGCCGGGATCGGGCGACTGCAGGCCCTCGCGACTGGCGTGGCCCTCAATGTCGGGCTTCTGGCCCTTGAAGGCGCGCTGTTCTGGCGGGATGGGCGGGGCCTTGGACATGGCTTCCTCCTTATGGTTGTCGGGAGAAAACCGTTGGGACGGCGGGGCCGTTCCCAGCGCCAAGCTCGTTGTCAGGCCGTCGGCGGCGCCGGTCGCGAGACCACGAAGGCCGCGCAACCCGCCATGATCGCGCCGACCAGCAGGCCCAGCCACAGCTTGGGCCGCGCGGCGAGCAGGAACACCGCCATGCCGCCGGCCATGCCCAGGCAGGCGAAGACCTTGGCCTTTCGCGGGATCGCGCCGTTGGCTCGCCAGGCGCGCACCGAGGGGCCGAAGCGCGGATGGTTCAGCAGCCAGGCCTCGAGTTTCGGCGAGGAGCGCCCAAAGCAGCCGGCGGCCAGGATCAGGAAGATCGTCGTCGGCATCAGCGGCAGGAAGGCGCCGATGATCCCGAGCGCCGTAAACGCGAAACCCGCGATCAGGTAGCCGGTCCGCACGCTGCGAGAGGCCGGCAGGACCGGCGCTTCCGGGGTGTCCAGTTCGATGGCCGGCGGTTCAGCCGAAGGCGGCGTCGACATAGGCCTGCACCCGTGAGAAGGCGGCTTGCGCGCCCGCGATGGCGCGCGCTTCGCCCGCTTCGTCCAGTCCGGCCGCGTCGAGGGCGGCGGTGAACTGCCGCCAATGGGCGGCGCGACCGTCAGGATGGCCCGCAAGGTGGCGCGCGCCGAGGTTTTCGTCGAGCCCTAGCTTGGCCGCGGCCTTGAACAGAAACGCTGCGCCCAGGTTCGAGCCCTCGGCCACGTAGAGCCAGCCCAGCGCGGTGGCGAGGTCGGGCTCGCTGTCGACCGTGAACGCCGGCGGCGGCAAGTCGGCTGGGAAGGGAAGGCCCAGGTCCGCCCGGTCGGCGGCGATCTGCGCCAGGCGTCGGCGGCCATCGAGGTCGGGCAGGTGATGGGCCAGTTCCGGACGCTGGTAGAGGCCGTCGATGTCGCGATGGAACCGGTACTGCACCTCCAGGAAACGTCCATAGCGCTCTCGGTCGGCGAAGGGCCGGCCGGCCATGATGCTCTTGTCGAGGTGCTCGTGCGTCGCTTCGGTGCCGGCCTTGAGCCGCTTAGCGAGGGACGGGGCTTGGGCGAGAGCGAGATCGGTCATGAAGGTCATGTTGTCATGTCGCGACTGAGACGCAACTGCTCCAGGTCAAATCCGACCGCGGCCGGTGCGAAAATGCTAATCGGGTGGGGAAGGGGCCGACTCGCGGCCGAAAGTTCTGGAGCGCGCCCGGTGACGGTGACGATCTACGGCATCAAGGCCTGCGACACGATGAAGAAGGCCCGCACCTGGCTCGACGAGCACGGCGTGACCTATGCTTTCCACGACTACAAGGTCTCGGGCGCGGTTCGCGCCGACGTCGAGCGCTGGGTCGAGGCCCTGGGCTGGGAAACCGTCCTGAACCGCGCCGGCACGACCTTCCGCAAGCTGGCCGACGCCGACAAGACCGGGATCGACGCCAAGAAAGCCGTCGACCTGATGCTGGCCCAGCCTTCGATGATCAAGCGGCCGATGCTGGACGTCGACGGCAAGCTGCTGGCGGGCTTCAAACCCGATCAGTATACGGCCATTCTCGCCTGACGAGCGAAACGCCGCTTGCGCGATTGACGCGAGTTGGCGAACTTTGGGGCGACAAGCGCCGCGTCCAGCGGCTAAGTCTAGGGGAAACAGCCGGTTCGTCCGGCGGCAGGGCATTGAGTGGGCGTGACTTCGGGGCTTCCCTACGATCTGGCGATCTTTGATTTCGACGGCACGCTGGCCGACAGCGGCGCCGTGGTGCTGAAGCTCGTCAACCCGATGGCCAGGATGTACGGCTTCAAGAGCGTCACCGACGAGGAAGTCGAGATGCTGCGCGGTCGTCCGAACCGCGAGATCATCAAGTATCTGGGCGTCTCGGCCTGGAAGATCCCGATCATCGCCGCCCACGGCAAGAAGCTGATGGCCGCCGAGATCGGTTCGATCGGTCTGTTCCCGGGCGTTCCCGACATGCTCAAGGCGCTGTCGGCCGGCGGCGTGCGCCTGGCCGTGGTCAGTTCCAACAGCGAAGCCACGATCCGCACCGTGCTTGGGCCGGACCTAGCCAAGCTGATCGACCACTACGGCTGCGGCGCCTCGCTGTTCGGCAAGGCCAAGAAGTTCACCAAGGTCATCAAGACCGCCCGGGTGAAGCCTGGCCGGGTGATCTCGATCGGCGACGAGACCCGCGACATCGACGCGGCCAACGCCCTGGGCCTGGCGTCCGGCGCGGTGACCTGGGGTTATGCGACCCGCCAGCTGTTGGTCGATCATGCGCCGACCGTGCTGCTCGACGCCGTTGACGACATCGTCGCCAGCCTGACCCGGCAGCCCGCCGCGCCGGCCGTCGCCACGGCCTGATCCGCCTTACGAAAGTTTCATCTCGGCCGGCGCCTCCAAACGGCGCCGTCAAAGCCTCTTCCCTGTACGAGACGAAAGCGACAGGCTCTCGTCGACACAATTCGAGGGGAACAGGTCATGGAACTTGGAATCCTGGTGCCGTTGGCGCCGTTCATCATGGTCGTCTGCATCGTCGTCATCCCGATGTGGCTCAAGAGCCGCGATCGCCGGGAGATGCAGGCCACCGTCCGCGCGGCCATCGAGAAGGGCCAGGCGCTGCCGCCCGAGCTGATCGAGGCGATGACCAAGGAGGTCAAGCCGGCCAAGGTCTCGTCGGCCCTACGCGACATGCGCACCGGCGTGATCCTGATCGCCGTCGGCGCCGGCATCGCCGTGCTCGGCTTCATGATCGGCCAGATCGAAGGCGATGCGCTGCACCCGCTGCTGGGCGTGTCGGCCATTCCCGCCCTGATCGGCGTCGCCTACGTCGTCCTCAGCTTCTTCAACCCCAACAAGGGCCACCAGTCGGACGTCTGACGCAGGCGCTTGGGGGAAGAGGGGACTTTCATCATGGGCAGCGAACGCCCACCCACCACCGGTCACGACGTCGAGCTGGCGGCCCTGGCCGCCACCGGCGATCGCCGGGCCTACGGGGAGCTGGTGCGCAGGCACGGCTCGTCCGTCAGAGGCCTGCTGCGTCGCCTGGGCGCCGATCCGGCCACCGCCGACGATGTCGCCCAGGACGCGTTCCTGGTCGGCTTCGAGCAGATCGCCGACTATCGCGGCGAGGGGGCCTTCGGCGGCTGGATCAAGAAGACCGCCGCGCGGCTCTATCTGCGCAAGGTCAAGCGCGACGCGCGGCTGATCTTCTCGGACACCGCGCCGGAGGAGGCTCCGCCGCCCGCCTCGGCCGACGCGCCGGGCGATCGGCTGGATCTCGACGAGGCGCTCAAGGGGCTGTCGCGCGGCGAGCGCTTGTGCGTCTCGCTCTGCTACGGTGCGGACTGGTCTCATGCGGAGGCTGCGGAAGCCTTGAACATCCCGATCGGCACGGTCAAATCCCATGTCAAACGTGGTCTGGATAAACTCAGGGCCAGGCTGGCCCCGCCCACGGACGCCTCGGCGCGGAGGGAAGGTCATGGTTGATCGCGATTTCGACGCCCAGCTCTCGCGGCTGTTCGCCGATCCGCCGGCGTTTTCCGACGCCGAGGCCTTCCGCGCCCGCGTGGAGAGCCGTCTCGACCGGGGGTGGACGCTGCGCCGACTGGCGATCGGCGCGACCGGCGGAGTCGCCGGCCTGTTCGCCGTGGGGCAACTGATCACCAGCCGTTTCGCGACCGACCTGCGTCATGCGTCCAGCGAAGGCGTTTCGGGCGTCGACCTCGGCGTCGACAAGGTGATGGCCCAGGTGAATCAGTTCGTCTCCACGCCTGCCAGCGTAGAAACCCTTTGGCTCGGCGCCGCCCTTGCGGCTATCGCTCTGACCTTCGCCATCACCCGACTGGTCGAAGAGTTCTAATCCGGAGGGCGGCCCGCGCCGCGCTCCGGTCGTCGTCACAGAGCCGGAGCGAGTTTTGTCCGCCCATCGCCAGGAGACGGTCCGCCGTCTCGCCGCCCCCGATATCGCCGCCCGCAAGGGCGGCGTTCCGATTGTCTGCCTCACCGCCTACACCGCCCCGGTGGCCGCCGCCCTCGACGACGCCTGCGACGTCCTGCTGGTCGGCGACTCGCTGGGCATGGTCGTCCACGGCCTGCCCAACACCGTCGGCGTGACCATGGAAATGATGATCCTGCACGGCCAGGCGGTCATGCGCGGCTCCAGGAAGGCCATGGTCGTCGTCGACATGCCGTTCGGCTCGTACGAGGGCGCGCCCGAAGAGGCCTACGCCAACGCCGTCCGTATCATGAAGGAAACCGGCGCCCAGGCGGTGAAGGTCGAGAGCGGCCCCACCGTGCCCGACACCATCCGCTATCTCGTCGACCGCGGCGTGCCGGTGATGGGCCATGTGGGCCTGCGTCCGCAGGCGGTGCTGGTCGACGGCGGCTTCAAGGCCAAGGGCCGTGACGAGGAAGGCCGCCAGAAGATCCTGGCCGAGGCCCGCGCCACCGCCGACGCCGGCGCCTTCGCCGTGGTCATCGAGGGCGTCGCCGAGGCCCTGGCCCGCGAGATCACGCAAGCCATCGCCCCGCCGACCATCGGCATCGGCGCCTCGGCCGGGTGCGACGGCCAGGTGCTGGTCAGCGACGACATGTTGGGGCTGTTCGACTGGACCCCCAAGTTCGTCCGCCGCTACGCCGACCTGAAGGGCGCGATCGAGAAGGCCGCCGCCGACTACGCCCGCGACGTGCAGGACCGCAGCTTCCCCGGTCCGGCCGAGACGTACTACGCCAAGAAGGATTGAGGGCGGACGACCCCCTCAGTCGCTCCGCGACAGCTCCCCCAGAGGGGGAGCATCTGGGCCCGAAATCCTCCCCCTCTGGGGGAGGTGGCCCAGAGGGCCGGAGGGGGTCTGCGCCGGCAGTTGTCGATACCCTTCCAAACCAGGGTTCCCCGCCGTTGCGGCGGCGGCGGACACGCTATAGGTTCGCCGCCTGCGTCGCGGCCAGAGCCCCGACTCCTGATGTTTCAACCTTGCGTCGTCCGGAACCGCCCGGGCAGCGACGCCCCGGCGCCCCCGGCGCCCGTACTGGAGCCTCGTTCGTGGTCGATGTGTTTGACGAGGTCGAAGAGCAGCTTCGCTCCGACCGCTACAAGACCTTCGCGCTGAAGTCGCTGCCCGTCCTGGGCGCGGTCGCGGCGGTCGCGGTTCTGGGCGTGGGCGGCTGGTGGGGCTGGACCGCCTACGAAAGCAGCCGCGCCAACAAGGCCTCCGAAGCCGTGCAGGCCACCCTCGAAGCCTACGAGAAGGAAGGGCCCGCCAAGGCCTTCACCGAGTTCGAAAAGCTGTCGAAGGAAGGCAACGCCGGCTATCGCGCGCTGGCCTTCATGCAGATGGGCGGCATCCGCCTGGACGAGGGCAAGACCAAGGAAGCTGTCGGTTATTTCGACGAAGCGGCCAAGATTGCTCCCGATCCTGTCATGGGTGACATAGCGCGCCTCAAATCCGCCTTCGCGCTCATGGACACGGCTCCTTATCAGGAGATCGAGTCGAGGCTGACCCCGTTGACCGGCGAGAAGAGCCCTTACCGCGTGCAGGCCAAGGAAGCCCTGGCGTTCGCCAAGCTCCAGGCCGGCAAGACGGCCGAGGCGCGCGGCGATTTCGTCGTGCTCTCGCTGCTATCTGACGGTTCGGACGACACCCGCCAGCGTGCCCAGGCGGCGATCCAGATGATCGACTCCGGCTCGGCCAAGGCCCTGCCGGCCGCCGTCAAGGCCGCGGCAGCGCTGCCGCCGCCGATTCAACTCGCGCCCGGCCAACTGCCGCCGGGCCTGCAACCCCAAGCTCAATGAGCCGCCGACCCATGACTCTGAAGCGTTCCCTGCTGCTCGCCGCGATGATGTCGGCCGCGGTGTCGGTGACCGGTTGCTCGACGGTGTCGAAGCTCAACCCCTTCGGCAAGGACGACAAGAACAAGGCCACCGCCAGCCAAGGCCAGCGGATCTCGGTCATCGCCTTCGACCAGAAGGTCGAGGCGGCCGACGGCCTGAAGGGCGTCGACTTCTTCCTGCCCGAACCCCAACCCCAGGCCGACTGGCGCCTGCCGGGCGGCACTCCCGAGCAATCGGTCGAGCACGTCGCCGCCGGCAAGGACTTCGAGATCGCCTGGCGCAAGGGCTTCGGCCAGAAGGCCAATCGCACCTTCCACATCACGGCCAACCCCGTTTCGGCCGAGGGCAAGATCTTCGTGCTCGACGGCGAGGCCAAGGTCTCGGCGCTTGACGCCGTCACTGGCGAGACGCTGTGGCGCAAGGACCTGCGTCCTGCTCGCCAGCCGGGCAAGCGCGGCTTCCTGGGGATCGGCGGCCGCAAGGACGACACGCGCGGCTTCGGCGGCGGCGTGGCCTATGCCGACGGCAAGCTCTACGTCTCGTCGGGCTTCCGATTCGTGGCCCAGCTCGATGCGGCCACCGGCAAGGAAAACTGGCGCCAGGCGACCAGCACGCCTGTCCACGCCGCCCCGACCGTGGCCGACGGCCGCGTCTTCGTGGTCTCGACCGACAACGAACTGCTGACCTATGCGGCCGCCGACGGCGCGCCGGGCTGGACCTACCAGGCCCTGATCGAGCCGGCCCGCATCCTGGGCGGTTCGAGCCCGGCCATCAGCGGCGACACCGTCGTCGCCGGCTTCGCCTCGGGCGAACTGGTGGCCCTGCGCACCGGCAACGGCAACGACCTGTGGAGCGAGGCCCTCAGCCGCGCCAGCCGCACCAACGCCCTATCGGAACTCCGCGACATCGCCGGCCGCCCGGTGATCTACAAGGGCGACGTCTACGCCGTCAGCCACTCGGGCGTGTTCTCCGCCACGGACCTGCGCACGGGCCAGGCCCGCTGGACCCTGCCGGTCACCGCCATCACCACGCCCTGGCCCGCCGGCGACGTGGTCTACGTGGTCGACAAGGCCGGCCAGGTGATCTGCGCTTCCCGCGACGGCGGCCAGGTCCACTGGATCCGCGACCTGAACGAGACCGACAAGCTCTCCAAGAAGCAGAAGAAGAAGCTGGCCAAGCGTCCGCGCATCTGGTCCAGCCCGATCCTGGCTTCGGGCCGCCTGATCACGGTGTCCAGCTATGGCGAGGCCGTGGCCCTGAACCCCAAGACCGGCGCCACGGAAAGGACCCTGAAGATCGGCGCGCCGGTGCTGCTGGCCCCGATCGCCGTGGGCGACAAGATCTACGTCACCACCGACGACGCCGATCTGATCGCCATCCGCTGATCCGATCCGGGGTCCTTCGGGACCCCGGTTGAACTCGTAACCCGTCCCGGGCCCGGGCTGGCGAATCGCCGGCCCGGGCTTGTTGCTTTGCCGGGACCCGAAAAATCGACTACTGACCGCCTATGCCTTTGAAACTCGCCATCGTCGGCCGCCCCAATGTGGGCAAGTCCACGCTGTTCAACCGTCTTGCCGGCAAGAAGCTGGCCCTGGTCGACGACCAGCCGGGGGTCACCCGTGACCGCCGGTTCGCGCACGGCCGCCTCGGCGACCTCGATCTGGAGCTGATCGACACCGCCGGCTTCGAGGACGTCACCGACGAAAGCCTCGAGTCGCGCATGCGCGCCCAGACCGAACTGGCGATCGACGAGGCCGACGTGGCCCTCTTCGTGTTCGACGCCCGCGAGGGCCTGACGCCGCTCGACCGGATTTTCGCCGAGATGCTGCGCCGCCGGAACAAGCCGGTCGTGGTCGCGGCGAACAAGTCCGAGGGCAAGCAGGCCGAGATCGGCGCCGCCGAAGCCCACCAGCTGGGCCTGGGCGAGCCGATCCCGATCAGCGGCGAGCACGGCGAGGGCATGGCCGATCTCTATGCGGCGCTTCTGGCGGTGACGCCCGAGGAGCTGCAGGAAGAGTTCGAGGACTACGACGACGACACCAAGCCGATCAAGATCGCCATCATCGGCCGTCCGAACGCCGGCAAGTCGACCCTGGTCAACCGCCTGATCGGCGAGCAGCGCCTGCTGACCGGCCCCGAGGCCGGCATCACCCGCGATTCGATCTCGGTCGACTGGACCTGGGACGGCCGCAAGATCCGCCTCGTCGACACCGCCGGCCTGCGCAAGAAGGCCAAGGTCAACGAGAAGCTCGAGAAGCTCTCGACCCAGGACACCATCCGCTCGATGACCTTCGCCGAGGTCGTGCTGCTGGTGATGGACGCCACCCATCCGTTCGAGACCCAGGACCTGCAGATCGCCGACCTGGCCGAGCGGGAAGGGCGCTGTGTCGTCTTCGTGCTGGCCAAGTGGGACCTGATCGAGGACCCTGGCCAGATCCTCAAGGAATTCAACGAGCACGCCGAGCGCATGCTGCCTCAGCTGCGCGGGGCGCCGGTCGTGGCGCTGTCGGGCGAGACCGGCCGCGGCGTCGAGCGCCTGATGCCGGCCGTGATCAAGACGCACCGCGACTGGTCGACCAAGGTCAAGACCCGCGACCTGAACGACTGGCTGCAGCTGGCCATGCAGAGGCATCCGCCGCCGGCCGTCAACGGCAAGCGCGTGAAGCCCAAATACATGGCGCAGACCAAGGCCCGTCCGCCGACGTTCGTGCTGTTCTCCAGCCGCGCCGACCAGATGCCCGATCACTATCGCCGCTATCTGGTCAACAGCCTGCGGGAAAGCTTCGACCTGCCGGGCGTGCCGCTGCGCATCACCATCAAGTCGGGCGCCAACCCCTATGCCGACGCCGACCAGGGGTATGTTGTTAAGGGCAAGCGCGCCTTCGAGAAGAAGGAAGCCGAGAAGGCCCGCCTGAAGGCCTCGCGCAACACGGTCAAGAAATCGGCCCAGAGGGCCGCGATCCTGGCCGAAGCGTCGGCGGACGCCGGCGCGGTCGCCGCGGGCAAGGCTGCTTCGACCAAGGCTGTCTCGGCCAAGGCCGCCTCCGGCAAGGCTGGGGCGATCAAGGCCGATGCCGGCAAGGGCGAGGCGACCAAGTCCGATCCCGGCAAGGCGGCCGTCAAGTCGGTGAAGCCGCAGGGGCCCAAGACCCAGAAGAAGGTCTCGACCACCCCGAGCTACAAGGTCGGGACCAAGACGGCCGGCGGCAAGGCCGGTGGTCCGCGCCGTCCGGTGGCCGGCTCGCGCGTGGTGCGGGGCAACAAGGCGCCTGGCGGCAAGCCCAAGGGGCGCTAGCTCGAGGCGGGGAGGAGCCTAGAACTCCTCCCAGTCCTGGCCGACGGCGACGCCCGGACGGAACGACTGGGCGATGCGGCTCTGGGCCGCGGCGACCGGGTTTTCGGCTGCGGGGCGGTGCTGGGCCGGCGACGCCGGGCGGGCGATCGCCTGGGCGGGCGCCGCGCCGGTCTCGAAGCGCGAGACCAGTTCGGCCAGCGACGAGGCCTCGTTGCGCAGGCAGGCGGCCGCGGCCGTGGCCTCCTCGACCATGGCGGCGTTGCGCTGGGTCACCTGGTCCATCTGATTGATGGCGGTGTTGACCTGGTTTAGGCCCGTGGCCTGTTCGTGGGCCGACTGGGCGATCTCGGAAATCAGGGTGTCGATCTCGGCGATGCGGCCGACGATGCCGGTCAGCGACTGGCCGGTGTCGCTCACCAGCTTGGCGCCGCGATCGACCTGGCTGCTGCTGTTGGCGATCAGGCTCTTGATCTCCTTGGCCGCCTCGGCCGAGCGCTGGGCGAGCGCCCGCACCTCCTGGGCGACCACGGCGAACCCTCGGCCGGCCTCGCCGGCGCGAGCCGCCTCGACGCCGGCGTTGAGGGCCAGGAGGTTGGTCTGAAAGGCGATCTCGTCGATGACGCCGATGATCTGGCCGATCTTGCCCGAGCTTTGCTCGATCTCACCCATGGCGGCGATGGCGTCGCGCATGATCTCGCCCGAGCGGGTGACCTCCTGCCGCGTGGTCGAGGCCGCGGTCGAGGCCGCGCGGGCCCCCTCGGCGCTGCGGCGCACGGTGGCGGTGATCTCGTCGAGCGCCGCGGCGGTCTCCTCCAGGGCAGCAGCCTGCTGCTCGGTGCGCTTGGAGAGGTCCTCGGAGGCCCCGGTGATCTCGTTGGAGCCGTTGTGCACGCCCTGCGTCGACTGGCCGATCTCGGTCATCGCCTGGCGCAGCGACTGGAGGGCGGCGTTGTAGTCGCTCTTGATCGAAGCGAAGCGGCCGTCGAAGGCGGCGGTGATGTCGGCGGTCAGGTCGCCGCCGGCCAGGCGCTTGAGGTTGTCGGCCAGGGTCAGCACCACCGCGCCCTGTTCGGCCTCGGTGCGGCGCAGGGCCTCGTTGGCCATCCGCTCCTGCTCGGCCTGGGTGATGTCGGTGCAGAACTTGATGACCTTGCAGGGCTTGCCCGCGGCGTCGAACACTGGGTTGTATGCGCCCTGGATCCAGATCTCGACGCCGCCCTTGCCCTGGCGCTGGAACTTGCCGGCGAAGAACTCGCCGCGGCCCAGGTTCAGCCAGAACTGCTTGTATTCGTTGCTACGGGCGAAGTCGGGGTCGGCGAACATGCTGTGATGGCGGCCGCGGATCTCGTCCAGCGAATAGCCCACCGTCTTCAGGAAGTTGGTGTTGGCCGTCAGGATGGTGCCATCGAGCTGGAACTCGATGACGGCCTGCGAGCGGTGGATCGCCGCGACGGTGGCTTCCAACTCGGCGAGACGCTCGTCGGCCGCGGCGCGGCCACGCTTGAACGCAAACGGCATTGTCCAAACCCCCGAGGGATCGCGCCCAGGCAGCGCTGCATCCTTAGGGTGAGACTTCGAGTCTTATTCCATGCTTAACGAGCGTCGGTTTCCGAAAGCGTCATCTGCGTCAGGTTGTCGCAGTTTAGTGTTTTTGGGTCTTGTGTCGTGGAGTCGACCACCAGCTTGACCGCAGAAAATCCGTATTTTCCGTCAGTTGCGAAAGTTTCTGGATTAATCTGTATTGTATACGGTTCAACTAAACCTGCGAATGTTTACGGGGTTCAGTTAGGCGCTGACGCTTGCTGACTCTTGACCTCGTTCCTTGAAGCGAATCACGCCCTTGGGCGGCTCGCGGCCAGGGCGAGCCAGGTCGACGACGAAGGGAGCGATCTCGGCCGGGTCCTGCACGGTCATCGGGTCCTCGCCCGGGAAGGCGCCGGCCCGCATCTTGGTGCGCATGGCGCCAGGGTCGATGCTGAAGGCGCGGACCTTGGTGTTCTCCATCTCGTCGGCATAGCAGTCGACGATGGCCTCCAGGCCCGCCTTGGAGGCGGCGTAGGCGCCCCAGAAGGCCCGGTGGCTCTTGGCGACGCTGCTGGTCAGGAAGATGGCCCGGCCGGCGTCCGAGGCGCGCAGCAGCGGGTCCATGGCCCGGATCAGCCGCCAGTTGGCCGTCAGGTTGGTCGACAGGATCATGTCCCAGCCCTTTGGGTCCAGGTGGCCCACGGGGGTCAGGGCGCCCAGCACGCCGGCCGCGCCGACCAGGATGTCGAGCCTGCCGAACCGCTGGTGCAGGGCCGCGCCCAGGTGATCCAGGCCGTCGGCCTCGCGCAGGTCCAGCGGCACGAGGGTGGCGTGCTCGCCGGTGGCGGCGAAGATCGCGTCGTCCAGGGCCTCCAGCGCGCCCTGGGTGCGGCCGATGGCGATGACGTGGGCGCCGGCCTTGGCCAGGCCCAGGGCGATGGCGTTGCCGATGCCGCGCGTGGCGCCGGTGACGAGGGCGATGCGGCCGGCCAGCGGCGTGTCGGTGGTGGTCATGAGCGTTTCCTGCGCCTCTCGCGGGCGTTTATCTGTCGGGGGATCAGGCGTCTTCGTCGGCCGGCCGCGCCGCATAGCGCTGCGCCAGGACCGAACAGGCCATCAACTGGATCTGGTGGAAGATCATCAGGGGCAGCACCAGCACGCCGGCCGTGGCCCCCGGGAACAGGATGCCGGCCATGGGCACGCCGGTCGCCAGGCTCTTCTTCGAGCCGCAGAACACGATCGCCACCTCGTCGGCCTTGGAGAAGCCCAGGAGACGCGCGCCCCACATGGTGGCCAGCATGACCAGCGTCAGCAGCACGCCGCAGACCAGCAGCAGCACGATCAGCTCCAGCGGCGAGACCTTGCGCCACAGGCCTTCGACGACGGCGGCGCTGAAGGCCGAATAGACCACCAGCAGGATCGAGCCGCGGTCGACGCGGCCGACCAGGGTCTTGTGCTTCTCGATCCACTTGCCGACCAGCGGCCGGGCGATCTGGCCGGCGACGAACGGCAGCAGCAGCTGGATGACGATCGACTTGATCGAGTCCCAGCCGCCGACGTCGCCGTGGGCGTTCATCAGCAGGCCGACCAGCACCGGCGTCAGGAAGATGCCGAACAGGTTCGAGGCCGAGGCCGCGCAGACGGCGGCGGCGACGTTGCCGCGCCCGATCGAGGTGAAAGCGATCGACGACTGCACCGTCGAGGGCAGGCAGGCCAGGAACACCATCCCCGCCGCCATGGTCGGCGTCAGCACGCCCACCTTGCTGATCGCCAGGCCCAGGATCGGGAACAGCACGAAGGTGAAGGCCAGGATCGTCAGGTGCAGGCGCCAATGGGTGACGCCGGCGACCACGGCCTCGCGAGACAGCTTGGCGCCGTGCAGGAAGAACAGCAGGGCGATGGCCAGCTTGACCACCCAGCCGGTGATCACGGCCGCCTGTCCCTGGACCGGCAGGAACGAGGCCAGCACCACCATGCCGAACAGGGCGATGATGTAGGCGTCGATCTTCAGCTTGGAGAGGACGGCGGAAACGGGATTGGCCAAGAAGCGACTCTCAAATGGATCGTCGCCCGGTCCGTCCGGGCGATCCGAGCGGCCGAAGATCAGCGTGGGCGGGCCGCATACCGGGGGTAGCGCAGCTTGGGTCCTCCGAACAAGTCGAAGGACCCTTGAAAGGCGCTGATTAGGCGCTGACCAGCAGCGACAGCTGCTTTTCGGCCTGGTCGTTGCGGCCTTCGGCGATCTCGCGATCGGTCAGGCGGGTGGGGTAGTCGCCGGTGAAGTAGTGGTCGGTGAACTGCGGGGCGGCCGGATCGCGCGGGGCGCATTCCAGGGCCTCGTACAGACCTTCCACCGACAGGAAGCCGAGCGAGTCCACTTCGAGGAACTTGGCCATCTCTTCCAGCGACTTGGTGGCGGCCAGCAGCTGTTCGCGCTCGGGCATGTCGATGCCGTAGAAGTCGGGCCACTTGATCGGCGGAGAGGCCGAGCGCAGGTGCACTTCCTTGGCGCCGGCCTCGCGGACCATGCGGACGATCTTCAGCGAGGTGGTGCCGCGCACGATCGAGTCGTCGATCAGGATGACGCGCTTGCCTTCCAGCACGGCGCGGTTGGGGCTGTGCTTCATGCGCACGCCCAGTTCGCGCACGCCTTGCGTCGGCTGAATGAAGGTGCGGCCCACATAGTGGTTGCGGATAATGCCCAGGTCGAAGGGCAGGCCGCTTTCGGCCGCATAGCCGATCGCCGCCGGCACGCCCGAGTCCGGCACCGGCACCACGACGTCGGCCTCGACGCCGGTCTCGATCGCCAGGCGGCGACCCATGCGCTTGCGCACTTCATAGACCGAGCGGCCGTTCACCACGCTGTCGGGACGGGCGAAGTAGACGTACTCGAACACGCAGGGGCGGGCGGCTGGGGCAGCGAACGGGCGCAGCGACTTCACGCCGGTGTCGCTGATCACCACCATCTCGCCGTGTTCGACGTCGCGCACGAAGCGGGCGCCGATCATGTCGAGGGCGCAGGTCTCGGACGCCAGGACCGGCTTGCCGTCCAGGTCGCCCAGCACCAGCGGACGGATGCCCAGCGGATCGCGCACGCCGATCATCTTCTTGTTGGTGATGGCCACCAGGGCGTAGCCGCCCTCGATCTGGCCGATGGCGTCGATGAAGCGGTCGACGATCTTGGCTTTGCGCGAGCGGGCGATGAGGTGAAGGATGACTTCGGAGTCCGAGGTCGACTGGAAGATCGCGCCTTCCTGCACCAGACGTTCGCGCAGGGTCAGGAAGTTGGTCAGGTTGCCGTTGTGGGCGAGGGCCAGGCCGCCGGTCTCGAGATCGGCGAACATCGGCTGGACGTTGCGGATGCCGCTGCCGCCGGCCGTCGAATAGCGCGTGTGGCCGATCGCCATGTTGCCCGGCAGGCGCTGGACCAGGTCGGCGCCGGTGAAGGCGTCGCCGACATGGCCCTTGTGGCGTTCGGTGTGGAAGCGGGCGCCGTCGAAGGCGGCGATGCCGCAGGCTTCCTGGCCGCGGTGCTGCAGGGCGTGCAGGCCCAGCGCCGCGATGGCGGCGGCGTCACGGGCGCCGAACACGCCGAACACGCCGCATTCCAGGCGCAGCGTGTCGTCCTCTGGGTCGCGCCAGGGCGCGGACGAGAAGCGGTCGGTCGACTGGCCGATAGACGTCGTCATTGCGATTTCTCCACCAGGTCGTCGAGCTTCCGACGCTGGTCCTTATCATAGCCTTCTTCGCCGCGTTCGGCGCTGGACGGTTTGTCGCTGGTCCCGTCGCGGACGGCGTCCTCGATGGCGGGGGCCAGCTTGCCGGCCAGGCCCGCGCCCTTGGGGGCGAACACCTTCAGCACCTGGGCGCTGGCGTTGGACAGCGGATAGAACATCGACTCCGACACCCAGGCCGGCACGCGGTCGCGCGGCGTGGCCATGTGGAAGACGAGGTTGAAGACGCCCAGCACCACCAGGGCGCGCAGCAGGCCGAAACCCAGGCCGACCAGGCGGTCCAGCAGACCCAGCGCGCCGTCGGCGTGCAGGGTCTTGGTCAATTGGCCGCCGATCAGGCGCAGGGCGACGAAGGCGATGACGAAGGTGACCAGGATGGCGGCGGCGGTCGCCGCCCAGTCCGGGTCCATGAATTCGCGGAAGAGGGGGCCTGTCAGGCGCAGGCCCAGCAGGGCGACGACGGCGGCGACGATGAACGACAGCGCCGAGGTCAGCTCCCGCGAGGCGCCGCGGAAGAAGCCGACGGCGCCGGAAACCAGCAGGATCAGTCCGGCGATGATGTCGAACGGCGTCACGCGTGCGAGCTCCAGATGTCATTCTCGATTCGGCGGACCGCATCGGCCAGTCGCGCCGCGCCGGCCACCGGCAGGGCGCCGCCGCCTTCGGGCAGGCCCGACAGCGGTCCCAGCGCGCGGCCGAACCCGAGCTTGGCGGCTTCCTTCAAACGCGACTCCATTCGGCTCACGGGCCGGATCTCGCCGGAGAGGCTGACCTCGCCGAACACCACGCAGTCCTGCGGCAGGGCGACATCCATGGCCGAAGAGGCCAAAGCGGCCGCCGCCGCGAGGTCGGCGGCGGGTTCGGTGATCCTCAGCCCGCCGGCGACGTTCAGATAGACGTCCTTGTCGCCAAAACCAAGGCCGCAGCGCGATTCCAGCACCGCCAGCACCATGGCCAGGCGTCCGGAATCCCATCCGACCACGGCGCGCCTGGGCGTTCCGTACGCGGAAGGCGCGACCAGGGCCTGGAATTCCACCAGGACGGGCCGCGATCCTTCGATGCCGGCGAACACCGCCGCCCCCGCCGCCCGCTCGCCGCCCTCGTTGAGGAAAAGGGCCGAGGGGTTCTTCACCTCGCGCAGGCCGACGTCGCCCATCTCGAACACGCCGATCTCGTCGGTGGCTCCGAAACGGTTCTTGGCCCCGCGCAGGATGCGGAATGGATAGCCGCGCTCGCCCTCGAAGCTCAGCACCGCGTCCACCAGGTGTTCGACCACGCGCGGACCGGCGATCTGGCCGTCCTTGGTGACGTGGCCGACCAGCAGGATGGCCACGCCCTTCTGCTTGGCCAGGCGGACCAGCTCGGTGGCGCAGGCGCGCACCTGGGTCACCGTGCCGGGGCCGGCCTCGTGGGCGTCGCTCCACATGGTCTGGATCGAGTCGATGACCACCAGGTCGAACCTGTCGCGCTTCAGCCCGTCGAGGATGTCGCGCAGGCTGCTTTCGGCGGCCAGCTTCACTGGGGCGCCGGCCAGGCCCATGCGGTCGGCGCGGCCGCGGATCTGCTCGACGGCCTCTTCGCCCGAGATGTAGGCGCACGAGACGCCGCGGCTCGAGGCGTTGGCGCAGACCTGCAGCAGCAGGGTGGACTTGCCCACGCCCGGGTCGCCGCCGATCAGGATCGCCGAGCCGGGCACCACGCCGCCGCCGCAGACCCGGTCGAACTCGTCGACGCCGGTCAGGATGCGCGGCGGGGCGGGGGTGTCGCTCTCCAGGCCGGTGAACTGCAGGCCGCGCGAGCGCGTGGCCTTGGTGGTGGCCATCGCGCCGGGCGGGCGTACGCCGACCTCTTCGACGAGGGTGTTCCAGCTCTGGCAGGCGGGGCATTGCCCGGCCCACTTGGTCTGGACCGCGCCGCAGGACTGGCAGGCGTAGGCGGCGCTGTCGCGGGCCATGGGGGCTCCTGATTCTCGAATGGGTGCAGGTTACAGGCTGGGCCCGCCCTGCGCCAAAGCCGGACGCAGGGGGCTGAGGCTATGTCGCCGAACCTTGTTCCCGTTTTTGGTGTGTTCGGTGTAGATAAGTATCGGGGGGCGCAGATTCAGGATCTTGCTGGAGGCGCCTAGATGTCCGTGGTCGAACCCGGAGCCGTTTCTTCCGATCTCGTGGGCCGCGTGAAGCGGATCCTGCTGACGCCGTCGCCCGAGTGGGAGCGCATCGACACCGAGCCCGCCACGATCAAGGGCCTCTATGTCGGCTATGCCTGTATCCTGGCGGCGATCCCGCCCGTGGCGAACTTGATCGGCGGGCAACTGTTCGGCGTCGGCGTGCCCGGCGTTGTGACAGTGAAGCCGCAGCTGTTCACGGCGATCTTCGGCGCGGTGCTGACCTACGGCCTGTCGCTGCTGTCGGTCTTCATCGTCGCCCTGATTATCGACGCTCTGGCGCCCACCTTCGATGGCCAGAAGAACCGGCTGCAGGCCTTCAAGGTCTCGGTCTACGCCAGCACGGCGGGCTGGGTCGCCGGGGTGTTCGGCCTGTTTCCGCCGCTGGGGATCATCGGCGGCCTGCTGGCGCTGTATGGGCTCTACCTCCTCTATACGGGCCTGCCGCGCCTGATGAAGGCGCCCAAGGAGAAGGCCATCGGCTACACCGCGCTCACCGTGGTCTGCGCTATCGTGCTGTCCTTCATCATCGGCTTCGTCACCGCGGCGGTCACTGGCGGCGCGATCCTGGGCGGCAGCTATACGGCGTCGAAGGCCTCGACCGACAGCGGTTCGGTGACGCTGGGCGGCCAGACCTACGACCTGGGCAAGATGGACGAAGCCAGCAAGAAGATGGAGGCGGCCGCCGCCTCGATCGAGGCCGGCAAGGACATCCCTCTGACCTCGCCGGACGTGCTCAAGGGCCTGCTGCCCGGCGCGGCCGGCGGCTACGCCCGCACCTCCGTCGAATCCAGCTCTGGCGGCGCCGGCGGCATGGGCATGTCGGTGGCGCGCGGCGACTACGAGAAGGACGGCAAGCGCTTCACCCTGGCGGTCACCGACCTGGGCGCGCTGGGCGGCATGACGGCGATGGCCTCGGCGATGAACGCCCAGAGCACCTCGGAAACCGAGACCGGCTATGAAAAGACCAGCACCGCCGGAGGCCAGCTGACCACCGAGAAGTGGGACCGCGAGGCCAAGTCGGGCGGCTACACCGTCGTGATCGGCAACCGCTTTTCGGTCGAGGCCAATGGCGACGCCGAGAGCATCGACGACCTCAAGCGCGCGGTGGCCTCGGTCGACGCCGGCAAGCTGAAGAGCCTGGCGCGCTAGGCGGGGAAGGGCGGGGCCTTTAGGCCTCGCCCAGCACCACGCGGCGGGCGCGGCCGGCCAGGCGCACGAGCAGTTCGTAGGCCGTGGTGCCAGCGGCGGCGGCGGCCTCGTCGACCGGCAGGTTGGGGCCGATCAGTTCGACCAGGGCGCCGGGACGCGCCGCGTCGCAGTCGGTGACGTCGATGGCGATCAGGTCCATCGACACCCGGCCCAAGAGGCGCCGACGCGCGCCGTCGAACCACACGTGGCCGGCGGGGCTGGAGCCGCGCAGCACGCCGTCGGCATAGCCGCAGGCCAGCACCGCCACCCGTGTCGTCTCGTCGGCGGTGAAGGCCGCGCCGTAGCCGATCGACTCGCCGCGCGGCACGACCCGCACCTGCAGGATCGGCGCTTCCAGCGTCGCCACGGCCTTGAGGCGCGTGTCGGTCACGTCGCGCGGACCGCCGCCGTAGAGGGCGATGCCCGGCCGGCACTGGTCGAAATGATAGTCTCCGCCCAGGAACACCCCGGCCGAGTTGGCCAGGCTCCTGCGGGCGTTCGGAAACAGCGCCGCGGCGTCCTTGAAGCGCGTCAGCTGGCGGGCGTTGAGCGGATGCTGCGGCTCGCCGGCGCAGGCCAGGTGGCTGACCACCAGTGAGACGTTCAGATGCTTGAGCCGGTCCATTGAGGCGGTCAGGACTGCCGCCTCTTCATGGCGCAGGCCAAGCCGGTTCATGCCGGTGTCGACATGGATCGCCGCCTCGAGCACGCCCTTGCCGGCCTGGCTGTTCCAGGCCTCGACCTGCGGCAGGCTGTTGAGCACCGGGATCAGCCCGGCCTGGACCAGCGTCGGGCCCGAGCCCGGCGTCGCGCCGTCCAGCACGTGGATCCTGGCTTCGCGCTCGCCTAACGCCTTGCGCAGCGCCACGCCTTCCGACAGGCGCGCCACATAGAAGCTGCGCGCGCCTTCGTCCCACAAGCGGCGGGCGACCAGGCCCGCGCCCAGGCCGTAGCCGTCGGCCTTCACCGCCGGGGCCAGCTCGGCGTCGCCGGCCGTCGCCTTCAGCAGGGCGTAGTTGGCCGCGAGGGCGTCGAGGTCGAGTGTCAGGCGGGCGTCGGTCACGGCTGCGGAGGTAGCCGACCCGCGCCCGCAAGGCCAGTGCAGAAGCTGTGGAGATGCGGCCTAGCGCGTGCTCAGGAACTGGCCCACCAGCGCCTCGACGCCGCTGGCGACGATCTGCACGCCGATGCACATCAAAAGGAACGCCATCAGCCGCGACATCACCCGCGCGCCGTTGACGCCGAGCAGCGACAGCACCCGGTCCGAGGCGCGATAGAACACCCAGACCATCAGGGCGATGACGGCGACGGCCAGGCTCGCGCCCATGAAGAACGGAACCACCGAATGGCCCTCGGCCGGGCGTTGGGACGACAGCGCGATGGCCACCGAGATCGCGCCCGGTCCCGTCGTGAACGGCATGGTCAGCGGGAAGAAGGCCATGTCCTCGGCCCGCGCCTTGGCCGGGGAGTTGGCCTGATCGGCCTTGCGTTCCTCATGTTCCTCGGGCGCCATCAGAAGCGCCCAGGCGCGGATCGCGACCACCAGTCCGCCGGCCACCCGCAGGGCGCCCAGGCTCACCCCGAAGAAGTTCAGCACGTAGCCGCCCAGCAGCAGCGAGCCCAGGAGGATGAAGAAGGCGTAGAGCGCGATGGTCGGCGCCAGGCGCTTGCGCGTCTCTGCCGGATGGTCGGCCAGCATCTGGTGGAAGATCAGCGCGGCCCCGACCGGATTGACGATCGAGAACAGGGCCGGAAAGGCCAGCAGGAACGCCCCGACGAAGGTCGAGACGGGCAGGGGGCTGAATTCCATGACGCGCGCGTTCTCCCTGAATCGCGCGCCGAGCGTTGCCCGACGCGCCGATGCAGGTAAAGCGCGAGGCGGCTATTCGTCGTCGCCGCTGCGCATCTGGTGGAAATAGTGGTCGCGCGACAGGTTGCCGAAGCGGGTGGTGTCGCTGTTGAACGACAGGCGCACCGTGCCGATCGGACCGTGACGCTGCTTGGCGATGATCACCTCGGCCAGGCCCTGCAGCTTGTCCATTTCCTCTTGCCAGGTCAGGTGCTCGGGCGTGCCCTCGCGCGGCTCGGCGCGGCCCACGTAGTAGCTTTCGCGGAACACGAACCACACCATGTCGGCGTCCTGCTCGATCGAGCCGGATTCACGAAGGTCAGACAGCTGCGGGCGCTTGTCGTCGCGGCTTTCGACCTGACGCGACAGCTGCGACAGGGCGATGACCGGGCAGGCCAGCTCCTTGGCCAGGGCCTTGAGGCCCATGGTGATCTGCGAGACTTCCTGCACGCGGCTGGCGTTCGAACCGAGGTCCGAGCCGGTCACCAGCTGGAGGTAGTCGACCACGATCAGGTCGAGGCCGACCTGGCGCTTCAGGCGTCGGGCCCGGGCGGTCAGCTTGGCGATCGAGATACCACCGGTGGCGTCGATGTAGAGCGGCGCTTCCTGCAGTTCCATGGCCGCGTCGCGCACGCGCCCGAACTCGCTGGCGTCGATCTCGCCTTTACGCAGCTTGTCGCCCGACACGCCCGAAGCGTCGGCCAGCATACGCAGGGCCAGCTGCTCGGCGCTCATTTCCAGCGAGTAGAAGGCGACCACGCCGCCGTTGACGGTCTTGCGGCTGCCGTCGGGCTGGGGCTCCCAGGCGTATTTCTTGGCGACGTTGAAGGCGATGTTGGTCGCCAGCGCCGTCTTGCCCATCGACGGACGACCGGCCAGCACGATCAAGTCGGAGGGGTGAAGGCCGCCGATCTTCTGGTCGAGGTCGATCAGGTCCGACGCCAGGCCAGACATGCCGCCGTCACGCTGGAAGGCCTCGGCGGTCATCTCGACGGCGCCGCGGAGGGCGTCGCCGAAGCTGACGAAGCCCGAGCTGGCCGTCCCGCTTTCGGCCAGGGTGTAGAGCTGCTGTTCGGCGGCTTCGATCTGGTCGCGGGCCGGGCGCTTCTCGTCGCCGTGGCCGTGGGCGGCGGAGGCGATCTCGCCGCCGATGCGGATCAGGTCGCGGCGCAGGGCCAGGTCGAACACCGCCCGGGCGTAGTCGCCGACATTGGCGGCCGGCGGGGCGCGGTCGACGAGGTCGGCCAGGTAGCGGATGCCGCCCAGTTCCTCGAACGCCGGATCGCGCTTGAATTCGTCGGCCAGCAGGATCGGTTCGGCCAGCTGGCCCTTGCGGATGTGGGTCTCGATCGACTGGAACAGCCGCTGGTGGAAGGGCTCGTAGAAGTGGCGTCCCTGCAGGCTGTCGGTCAGCCGCTCATAGGCCGAGTTGTCGTAAAGCAGCACGCCCAGCAGCGCCTGTTCGGCTTCCAGGTTGTGCGGTGCGACGGTGATTTGAGGAGCATCCTGCGCGGGCGGGCGCAGGTCGAGTGCAGGGACCAGGGACATCGCCATAAGTTAACGCGAACGAGGCCGCGACGCGCGTTCGGAGCGTGGTCAACGGCGCAGATGGATGGGGATGTTCTGTGTATATCTTCGAGGCGACAAAAGGGGACGCAGGCTGATCGCCGCGTCCCCTTCGAGTCTTACCCTAGGTCAACTTACCAGTTGTAGCTGAGGCGGGTGTAGAGGAACCGGCCGTTGAAACCAAACGGCGAGTAGTTGGGGAAGCCGACCACGCCGCTGGTGCTGTTGACGGCCGCCGGCGTGCGGTTGGGATATTCGTCGAACAGGTTGTTGGCGCCCACGGCCCAGGTCAGCTTGTCGGCGAAGGTGCGACGGGCTTCCAGGTCGATCACCGCCTTGCGGCCGGTCCAGTAGTCCAGCGAGGCCGTGGCGTTCGGCTGCAGCACGGTGCCGTAGCCGGTCAGCTTCAGCGTCGCGCCCCAGGGACCCTTGCTCCAGTCGCCGCTGGCCACGAACTTCGTGCGCGGGGTGCCGCGTTCGAAGGTCTGCACGTTGACGCGGGCGAACAGGGCCGGCGGGACCGGCAGCGACGACAGGGTGTTGGTCGTCGGCAGGCGGGTGACCTCGGTCTCGTTGTAGTTGCCCGCCAGGGTCAGGTCGAAGCGCCCGGCCTCGGCCGCGTCGAGGCGATAGCGCACCACCACGTCCACGCCCTTGGTCGTCGTGTCGACGCCGTTGATGAAGAAGCGCGCCGTGGTCACGCCGTAGGGGGCGAGCAGGGCGTAGATCGCCTGCTGGGTCGCCGTGCCGGTGGCGCTGCCCTGGATGTTTTCCGAGAGCACGATGCGGTTGTCGATGTCGATCTGGTAGGCGTCGACCGTCACCTCGAACGGGCCGCGGTGATAGACGAGGCCCAGCGAGTAGTTGGTGCTCTCTTCCGGCTCCAGCGCCTTGGCGCCGAGCACGGCCGAGACCGGGCTGGTGGCCGGGAAGGTGCCGACCTCGGTGGCCGTGCCGCTGATGATGTTGGTCGAGGTGGCGGTGAAATACTGCTGCTGCAGGGCCGGAGCCCGGAAGCCGGTCGACACCGCGCCGCGCACGGCGAAGCCGTCGAGGATGTCGTAGCGGGCGGCGATCTTGCCGGTCGTCTTGGTGCCGAAGTCCGAATAGTCCTCGAAGCGCGCGGCGATATCGACGTCCAGCTTGTCGGTCACCTGGCTGTCGAGGTCGACATAGAAGCTGTAGTTGTCGCGGCTGACGTCGACGGCGTTGCTCGGGCGGAAGCCTGGGAAGCCCTGCGCGCCGGCCGCCAGGCCGTTGTAGCCGCCATTGGCCCACGAGGCCTGCTCGCCGGCGACGATGTCGTAGCTTTCCTTGCGGTACTCGGCGCCGAACGCCAGGGTCGAGGGCTGGGCGAAGGCGGCGATGGTCACCGGGCGTGTGATGTCCAGCGAGGCCACGGCCTGGCGGTAGCGCATCGAGCCGGCCTTGAACGAGGTCGGTGAGGCCGGGCCGTACGAGGCGTTCAGGCTGTCCTTGACCCCGTATTCGATGTCGTTCTGGCCGTAGGTGAAGCTGGCGTCGATCGTGTAGGCGCCGGCCTCGCCCTTGGCGCCGAAGGCGGCGTTGTAGTCGTCGATGTCGGTGGCGATCTTGGGCAGGAAGCCGCTGGGATAGATCGACGGGATGTTGGCGGCGTTGTTGGACAGGCGCGGGAAGGCGGCGCTTTCGCCGTCGCGGTGCTGGTAGCCCAGCCAGCCATAGGCCTTCCAGGTTTCACCGATCGGCACGCCGGCGTTGGCGAACAGCGACTTGCTCTCGATCTCGGCGTCGCCGTAGCGGCCGGTGACGACGCCCGGGCTGAAGGCGGACGAGACGTCGCTGCGGTTGGTGGGGTTGCGCTTGGACCAGTCGGCGGTGACCGTCAGGTAGCCGTCCTCGCCGATGCCGAAGCCCTGCCAGACCGAGGCGGTGTAGGTGACGCCGTCGGTGGCCTTGCGGCCGTCGGTGTCGCGCGAGGTCTTCACCTCGGTGTTGTAGAGCCCGTAGCTGGCGGTCGCGCCGCCGCCGCTGCGGGCCTCGCGCAGGCGCAGGTTGACGACGCCGGCGATGGCGTCCGAGCCGTACTGGGCCGCCGCGCCTTCGCGCAGGATCTCGACGCGGTCGAGAGCGGCGGTCGGGATGGTGTTGAGGTCGAAGGCGGCCGAGCCGCGGCCGACCGAACCGTTGACGTTGACCAGGGCCGCGGCGTGGCCGCGCTTGCCGTTCAGCAGAACCAGGGTCTGGTCGGGCGCCAGGCCGCGCAGCGTGGCCGGACGCACCGAGTCGGTGCCGTCCACGGCCGACGGGCGCGGGAAGTTCAGCGACGGGGCCAGGGTCGACAGCGCCTGGGCCAGTTCGGTCGAGCCCTGGCGGGTCAGCGCCTTGCTGTCGACGACGTCGACCGGCGAGACGGTGTCGAGGCGCGAGCGGCCGGCGGTGCGGGTGCCGGTGACGACGACTTCCTCGACGGCGGTCTGGTCGTCAGTGGTCTGAGCGTTGGCGGTGGAGACGGCCAGGGCCGAAGCCGAGGCGGCGGCGAGCAGCAGCAGTTGAGTACGCATGGTGTAATCCCCTCAAAACGCTGTCGGTCGGGGGCGCTTTCGCGTCTCGTTCTGGCCGACAGGCGGTTAGACAGGTTCAACCTGCGCGAACGCCGCTCGTCCTACAATCTGAGCAATTCTAGGTTTCGGCGCAGAAAAAAACGGCGCGGATTGCTCCGCGCCGTTCTCATTCGTCTGCGAAGGTCCTGAAAAATCAGGCTTCGTAGTCGCCTTCTTGCGAGCCGGCGCCGCCTTCCAGGAGGTCCTGGGCGGCTTCGGCGTCGGCCAGACGCTCTTCCTCGAACTGCGAGGCGATGACGTTTTCGCCGCGCGCTTGGCGCTCGGCTTCGTCGGCGCTGCGCGCGATGTTGAGCGTGACCGTCACGGTCACGTCAGCGTGCAGCTTCACCTTCACTTCGTGGACACCGAGCGTCTTGATCGGCTTGTCCAGCACGATCATCGAGCGGTCGACCTTGCCGCCTTCGGCCTTGATGGCGTCGGCGACGTCGCGGCCCGCGACCGAACCGTACAGCTGGCCGCTTTCGCCAGCTTGACGGATCATCACGTACTGCGTGCCGTCCAGCGCCTCACCGGACTTGCCGGCGGCTTCGCGGTTGCGGACGTTGCGGGCTTCGATCTCGGCGCGTTGCGCTTCGAAAGCCTTCAGGTTGTTCGAGTTGGCGCGGAGAGCCTTGTTGCGCGGCAGCAGGTAGTTACGGGCGAACCCGTCCTTCACCGTCACCACGTCGCCCAGGACGCCCTTGCCTTCGACTCGTTCGAGCAGGATCACTTTCATCGTGGCGTCTCCCTTACTTCACGACGTAGGGGAGCAGAGCCAGGAAGCGAGCGCGCTTGATGGCCTTGGCCAGTTCGCGTTGCTTCTTGGCCGACACCGCGGTGATGCGCGACGGCACGATCTTGCCGCGTTCGGAAACGTAACGCTGCAGCAGCTTCACGTCCTTGTAGTCGATCTTCGGAGCGTTGGCGCCCGAGAACGGGCAAACCTTGCGGCGACGGAAGAACGGACGGCGAGCGCCGCCAGCGGCGGCGGCGGCCGGAGCCGCGGCTTCGGGAGCAGTCGTATCGGTCATGATCTATTTCTCCCTTACGCTTGCGGAGCGAAGTCTTCGCGCGGGCGCTCAGGGCGTTCCGAACGCTCAGGGCGGTCCGAACGCTCGGGGCGATCGCTGCGCTCGCGGTCGCGACGGGCCAGAACCGGCGACAGTTCCAGGTCCAGCTCTTCCACGCGGATGGTCATGAAACGCAGCACGTCTTCGTTGATCGACAGCTGGCGTTCCATTTCCTTCACCGCCGCCGCCGGAGCGTCGATGGCGAGCAGGGAATAGTGGCCCTTGCGGTTCTTCTTGATGCGGTAGGTGAGGTTACGCAGACCCCAGTATTCGATCTTGGCGATGTGACCACCACCTTCTTCGATCAGGGTCTTGATTTGCTCGTTGAGAGCTTCGGCCTGTTGCGGCGAGATGTCCTGCCGCGCGATGACCACGTGTTCGTAGAACGACATGTTTTCCTCTTCCGTTATGGAAAGCGGCGCGGTCGGCGGCGGAAGTCCGACGACCACGATGGATCCTGTGCGACGAGCGGGATAATCCCGACCCCGTGAAGGGTTCGCGCAAGACCGCCTTCCGTGAGAACGCGCGCTACTACAGGAAACAGGAGGCGGAAGCAAGGCTGGCCTTGCCTTTTGCCGCCGACGTGGCGGCTCGGCGGCGCCTGTCTCCTGGGCGACTCTGATAAAAGGCGGCGGCGGAGTCGCTTTCCTGACGGAAGGCAGCTTGCCGTTAATACCTCAGGTGGTTAGGGAAGGGGCATGCGGGGTGCAACCGTGAAGAGCCTGATCCTTGGCGGCGCGTTCGCGCTGTCGATGACGGCTGCCCCGGTGTCGGCCCAGGCGATCAAGAAACCCGACCTGTCGGTGTCGTCCAACGACGGCCGCTTCACGGGCTATTCGGCCGCCCTGCCGCTCGACCTGTCGTCCGACGCCGAAAGCACCACCTTCGTGGCCAAGGTCGCCGGCAGCATCGAGCAGCCGACCTACGACTTCAATCTGAACATGACGGCCAAGGCCGAACAGGGGCCCAGCCCCCGCGCCCTGGCGCTGGGCGCCTCGCTGAACAAGCGCGAGGCCGGCGTCCGCTCGTCGCTGTCGCGGCTGTTCGGCTTCGGCGACCTGCCCAAGTCCAACTATGTCAGCGTCTCGGTCGACATGAACGCCACGCGCTCGATGGTTCTGCCGGCGTCGATTCCGATCGCCCGCGCCAACGTCCGCTCGGCCCTGACCCTCGACGGCCGCCAGATCGCCTCGATCGGCCTGGGCGGCGGCACCATGGGCGACGAGGGCGTCGACTTCAGCCTGATCCGCCCGTTCGACATCCCGGCCGAGTTCTCGGTCAGCGTCCGTGCCGAGGACGAACGCGTCCAGGACGGCCGCTTCATGGTCAAGCTGGTAAAGACCAACTGGTAGGCAACGGCGCAGTCGCGCCGCTATCCCGACAATCCGCCTGAGCTTTCCCGAAAGCCTGTCCGACCAGCGGGCGCCGGCGAAGGCGGGTTTGCGCCCGCGCGCGGGGTTTTCCCTCCTGATCGCTCCACCAGAGGGGGAGCGGATACATGCAGAAGTCGGTTCTATGGGGCGTCTCGGCGGCGGCCGTGCTGGTCGGCGCGGCGCCGGCCCTGGCCCAGGAGGCGCCGGTCGCGGTCGAGGACCTTGTCGTCACCGCCCAGCGGCGCGAGCAGAAGCTGCAGGACGCGCCCGTGGCGGTCAGCGCCTTCGGCGCCAAGGCTCTGGATCAATTGCAGATCACCAGGGCCGAGACGTTGGGCGCGGCCGTGCCCAGCCTCTACGTCTCGCAGATCAGCGCCTCGCCCTCGACGGTGCAGGTGGCCCTGCGTGGCGCGCTGGACCAGACCGGCGGCATGATCACGTCGGAGCCGCCCGTCGGCATCTATGTCGACGACGTCTACCAGGCCCGCCTGTCGGTCGCGAACCTGGACCTGGCCGACGTCACGCGGGTCGAGGTGCTGCGCGGGCCTCAGGGCACGCTCTACGGCCGCAACTCGATGACCGGCGCCCTGAAGTACGTGACCCGCCAGCCCGGTGACGCGTCCGGCGGTTTCGTCGAGGCCTCATGGGGCGACTATGGCCTGCAGCGCTATCGGGGCAGCGCCGGCGGCAGGATCACCGACCATGTCGGGGCCACGGTCTCGGCCCTGTTCTCCGACCGCGACGGCTGGCAGCAGAACACGGCCCTCAAGCGCCGCGTGGGCGAGCGTCGCGACGCCGGCGCCCGCTTTTCCCTCGGTCTGATCGACACCGGCCCGCTCAGCGCGACCTTCTCAGCCGCCTATGCCCGCACCGACACGGACGGCCAACACTTCTCGCCGCTTGATCCGACAACCCTGGCGCCCCTGGCCGGCGGCGGGTTCGGCGCGACCCGCTCGCCGCTGAACACCGACACCAAGACCGAGCAGAAGAGCCTGGCTCTGCACCTGGGTTACGACCTTTCCGGCGTCCAGCTGAAGTCGATCACCGCCTACCAGCGCCTCGACGACCGCTGGAACCTGGACTTTTCCGGCGGTCTGGTCACCGGTTCGGGTCTGGTTCCCGGCTTCCTGCGCGGCAGCTCCACCCAGCAGGAGCAGGCTAGCCAGGAGCTGCAGGCCCTGGGCGAGGCCTTCGACGGCCGCCTGCAATGGATCGGCGGGCTGTTCTGGTTCAAGGAGACCGGCAGCCAGGTGCTGTCCGACATCGTCGGCTCGGGCATCTACGGCCCGTTCCCCGTACCGCTGCTGCCGACCACGATCCACGCGACCTCGGAAAGCATCGCCGCCTACGGGCAGATGGAATGGCGCTTCACCGAGCGCCTAAAGGGCTCGGCCGGCCTGCGCTGGACGCGGGACGAGAAGACCATCGCCGGCACGATCCAGGACGGTCTGGCCGGCTATCCGCCCAGCCTGACCAGCCGCGCCAACCAGGGCGAATGGAAGGTCTGGACCCCGAAGTTCAATCTTCAGTACGAGGCCAGCGACGACGTCATGGTCTACGGCACGATCGCGCGCGGCTATCGCGCCGGCGGCTTCGTGGCCCTGTCGATCGCCGAGCCCTCGATCTTCACCAAGGCCTACGACCCTGAATCCGCCTGGTCCTACGAGGCCGGCGCCAAGATCGAGGCCTTCGACCGCCGCGCCCGCCTGAACCTGGCCGCCTATGTCCAGCAGCTGAAGGACCTGCAGCAGAACGTCATCAGCAACGGCTCGATCCTGACCCAGAACGCCGCCGAGGCGCGGATCGCCGGGCTCGAGGTCGAGGCGGCCGCCACGCCGGTGAAGGGACTGGATCTCTTCGCCTCGCTGGCCCTGACCGACGCCGAGTACGAGAAGCTGGATCCCGCCACCGCCGCCGCCCAGGCCGGGGCCAAGACCCTGCCGCTGATCTCGAAGGTCCAGGCCCAGGTCGGCGGCTCCTGGCGCATCGAGCCGCAGGCGCTGAAGGGCGGGGCGATCATCGTCTCTGCCGACTACAGCCACCGCGGTCCGCGCTATGCCGAGGCGACGAACGCTGAGGCCGGCCGCATCGGTTCGGTCGACCGCGTCAACGCCAGCCTCGCCTGGGAATCGCCCTCGGCGGCCTGGCGGCTGTTCGTTCAGGGACGCAACGTCTTCGACGCCCAGGACTACGTCTCGGGCGCCGTCTTCATCCCCGGCCTGATCGTCTATCGCCTGGCCGACGAGCCGGCCATGTGGAGCGCTGGCGTGAAGGTGAAGTTCTAGCTCCCCCTCCGTCGTCATCCCGGCCGGAGCGTAGCGGAGAGCCGGGACCCAGCGGCCGGCGCACTGCGCCGGCCGTGGCGTGGGTCGCTTGATCGGAGCGCCGCGCCCAGTCCCCCTGGGTCCCGGATAGCCGCTGTGCGGCTTCCGGGATGACGATGAGGGGAGCGCTGCCGCTTACTTCTTCTTGTAGGCCTTCACGGCTTCCATGGTCTTGCTCACGTGGCCCTGGAAGTTGAAGTCGCTGTAGGCCAGCAGGATCTTGCCGTCCGGCGCGATGACGTAGGAGGTGCGGTTGGACATGTTGTCCTTCAGCGGCAGCTTGACGTCGTAGTCCTTGATCAGGGCCGGGCTGGCGGCGGCCACCGCGAACTTGTCGCGGCAGTGCTCCTTCGAGAAGTCCTTGATCCGGTCGACGTTGCCGCCGGTGACCCCGATCACGGTGGCGCCGAGCTTCTCGAACTCGGGCGTCGCCTCGGCGAACTCGTGGGCCTCGGCCGTGCAGCCCGAGGTGTAGGCGGCCGGGAAGAAATAGAGCACCACCGGCCCCTTCTTCAGAGCCTTGCTCAGCTTGAACTCGAAGTCCTTGCCGGCCAGGGCGCCGGGCGCGGTGAAGTCGGGGGCCTTGTCGCCGGGCTTGAGGGCGGCCAGGGCCGGCGAGGCGGCGGCGAAGCCCAGGGCGAGCAGGCAGGCGGCGAGGGCGGGGCGGTTCATCTTGGCGACTCCGGGGGGCCTTGGATGCGGCGTGGCCAGCAATGTGGACGTGCCCCAACGGAAAGCAAGTATCGGCAAAACAGCGGTCCGGCTTGCCCAGTCACCGGCTTTCCCCTAACCCTCCGCGCCCAAGACATTGAATCTTAGAGGAGCGGGCCGTCATGAGCATCGCCTTCATCTTCCCGGGACAGGGCAGCCAATCGGTCGGCATGGGCGTCGAGCTGGCGGAGGCCTTCGCGTCCGCCCGCGAGGTGTTCCAGGAAGTCGACGACGCCCTGGGCCAGAAACTGTTCCAACTGATGCGCGAAGGTCCCGAGGGCGACCTGACCCTGACCGAGAACGCCCAGCCGGCCTTGATGGCCGTCAGCCTGGCCGTCACCCGTACGCTGGAGAAGGAATTCGGCGTCGGCGTCGACCGCGCCGCCTTCGTCGCCGGCCACAGCCTGGGTGAATACTCGGCCCTGGCCGCCGCCGGCGCCATCAGCCTGGCCGACACCGCGCGCCTTCTGAAGCTGCGCGGCCAGGCCATGCAGCGCGCCGTGCCGGTGGGCGAGGGCGCCATGGCCTCGCTGATCGGTCCCAAGACCGACATCGCCCTGGCCGAAGCCGCCGCCGCCGCCGGCTCGGAAGTCGGCGTCTGCGTCGTGGCCAACGACAACAACAACGGCAACGTCGTGATCTCCGGCGCCAAGGCCGCCGTCGACAAGGCCATCGAGAAGGCCAAGGAACTGGGCGCCCGCGCCATTCCGCTGAACGTCTCGGCGCCGTTCCACTGCCCGCTGATGCAGCCGGCCGCCGACGAGATGGCGGCCGCCCTGGCCGCCGCCACGATCCTGGCCCCGCGCGCGCCGCTGGTCGCCAACGTCACCGCCGCCCCGGTCCACGACCCGGACGTCATCCGCAAGCTGCTGGTCGAGCAGGTCACCGGCCGTGTCCGCTGGCGTGAAAGCATGACCTGGCTGGCCGGCGAGGGCGGCGTCACCCGCTTCGCCGAGGCCGGCGCCGGCAAGGTGCTGTCGGGCATGGCCAAGCGCATCGCTCCGGACGCCGAGGCCACCCCGCTGAACACGCCCGCCGATCTCGAAGCCTTCGCGGCCTCGCTCTGATCTTCCGCCTTGCCACGTCCTCGCCCTTCGACAAGCTCAGGGTGAGGACGACTGGCGCGGCGATCCGTTTGAAATCCTCATCCTGAGCTTGTCGAAGGACGAGGGTTTCACTCCCAATCCCTCCGAACGGAGAAACCTGAGAATGTTCGACCTCACCGGCAAGACCGCCCTCGTCACCGGCGCCACCGGCGGCATCGGCGGCGCCATCGCCCGCGCCCTGCACGGCCAGGGCGCCCATGTCGTGCTCTCGGGCACCCGCGAATCGGCGCTGACCGAGCTGAAGAACGAGCTGGGCGAGCGCGCCTCGTTCGTGGTGGCGAATCTTTCGGACGCGGAAGCGGTCGACGGCCTGGTCGCCAAGGCCGAGGAAGCCGCCGGCGCCCCGCTCGACATCGTCATCGCCAACGCCGGCATCACCCGCGACGGCCTGATCGTGCGCATGAAGGACGAGGACTGGGACACCGTCATCAAGGTGAACCTGGAAGGTTACTTCCGCCTGGCTCGCGCCGCCGCCAAGGGCATGATGAAGCGCCGCGCCGGCCGCATCATCGGCATCACCTCGATCGTGGGCGTCACCGGCAACCCCGGCCAGACCAACTACGCGGCCTCCAAGGCCGGAATGATCGGGTTTTCCAAGGCCTTGGCCCAGGAACTGGCCAGCCGCGGCGTGACCGTCAACTGCGTCGCCCCCGGCTTCATCGCCAGCCCGATGACCGACGCCCTGAACGACCAGCAGAAGGCCGGCATCCTGTCGACCATTCCGGCCGGCAAGCTGGGCGAGGGGAGCGATATCGCCGCCGCCTGCGTTTACCTGGCCAGCGATCAGGGCGGTTACGTCACCGGTCAGACCTTGCACGTCAACGGCGGCATGGCCATGATCTAGGCGAACGCCGCCTTGGTCCACAACGGCCATGCTTCTTGGCGGCTGACCCGCTGGTCACCCGAAAAGGAACGTGATAGGCGGTGACCCGACATCTCACGGACGGTGAAACAGATTTCATACCGTCCGGGGGTAAACAGATTTCAAAACGAGGGACTAACAGAATGTCCGACATTCTCGAGCGCGTGCGTAAGATCGTCATCGAACACCTGGATGCCGATCCCGAGAAGGTCACCGAGAAGGCCAGCTTCATCGACGACCTGGGCGCCGACAGCCTCGACAACGTCGAGCTCGTGATGGCGTTCGAAGAAGAATTCGACATCGAAATTCCGGACGACGCCGCCGAGCACATCCAGACGGTTGGCGACGCCGTGAAGTTCATCACGGAAAAGACCGGCGCCTAAGGGCGTCGGGTTCGTACCCTTACGGGCGAACAAGACTATCAGCCGCCGCGCAGCACGGGCTATTGCCATCGTGCGCGCGGCGGTTTTCGTATGTGGCCAAGATTCGCGCCGCAACCTGGCCTAGGGCTTTCGCCTTTCGTCCAGGCCGGCGCGTCGGAAGGTTTGGGAGCAATCCATGCGTAGAGTCGTCGTCACCGGGCTGGGCCTGCTGACTCCTCTGGGCCAGGGCGTCGAAGTGTCCTGGAAGAACATCGTGGCCGGCAAGTCCGGCGCGGGTCGCATCACCGCTTTCGACCCGACCGACTATGCCTGTCAGGTCGCGTGCGAAGTGCCGCGCGTCGACGGTCGTGGCGGTGGCGGTCCGGACGTCGAAGGTTCGTTCGACCCCGACCAGACCATGAGCCCGCGCGACCAGAAGCGCGTCGACGACTTCATCCTGTACGGCATCGCCGCCGCGGACGAAGCCGTGAAGGATTCGGGCTGGGTTCCCGAGACGGACGAGCAGAAGTGGCGCACGGGCGTCATCCTCGGCTCGGGCATCGGCGGCCTGTCGAGCATCGCCGACACCGCGCTGGAGCTGGAAGCCAAGGGCCCGCGTCGCGTCAGCCCATTCTTCATCTCCTCGGCCCTGATCAACCTGATCTCGGGCCAGGTCTCGATCAAGTACGGCTTCAAGGGTCCTAACCACGCCGTTGTCACGGCCTGCGCCACGGGCGCCCACGCCATCGGCGACGCCGCGCGCCTCATCAAGTACGGCGACGCCGACGTGATGATCGCCGGCGGCGCGGAAGCGGCCGTCTGCAAGCTCGGCATCGCCGGCTTCATCGCCTGCCGCGCGGTCGCCACCGACTTCAACGACACGCCCGAGAAGGCTTCGCGTCCGTACGACAAGGATCGCGGCGGTTTCGTCATGGGTGAAGGCGCCGGCGTCCTGGTGCTCGAGGAATACGAGCACGCCAAGGCCCGTGGCGCGAAGATCTACGCCGAAGTGGTCGGCTACGGCCTGTCGGGCGACGCCTATCACATCACCGCTCCGTCGGAGAACGGCGAAGGCGGCGGTCGCGCCCTGGCGGCGGCCGTCAAGGATGCGGGCCTCCAGCCTTCGGACATCGACTACATCAACGCCCACGGCACCTCGACCATGGCCGACGGCCTGGAAGCCGGCGCCGTGGCCGCGTTCCTCGGCGATCACGCCAAGAACGTGGTGATGTCGTCGACCAAGTCGATGACCGGCCACCTGCTGGGCGCGGCCGGCGCCATCGAGTCGATCTTCTCGATCCTGGCCATCCGTGACCAGATCGCGCCGCCGACCATCAACCTCGACAATCCCGATGTCGACGTGCCGATGAACCTCGCGCCCCACAAGGCCGTGCCGATGAAGATCGACGTGGCCGTGTCCAACAGCTTCGGCTTCGGCGGCACCAACGCCTCCGTCGTGTTCCGTAAAATCTCGTGAGCCAAGTCTTGTGAGCAAGCCGCCGCGTCCGCAAAAGAAGGCCTCGGCGCCCAAGCGGGCGTCGAAGGCTCGCAAGCGAGAGACCGCCACCCTGGGACGTCGCCTGGCCGCCATGGCCGGCGGCGGCCTTGTGGTCGCGGCGGTCGCGGCGCTCGCCGTCGGCGGCGGGGCTGTCTGGCTCTACAGCGGGCCGGGCCCCAAGGCCAAGAACGGCGAATACACCTCGGTGGTGCTCCGCCGCGGCGCCAGCGTCTCGGAAATCGCCGGGGCCCTGGAAGCCGGCGGCGCCATCAACTCCTCGTCGCTGTTCCTGACCGCCGCCCAGGTCACCGGCGCGGCGCGGCGGCTGAAGGCCGGCGAATACGAATTCCCCAATCGCGCCTCGCTCTCCACCGTCCTGGCCATGGTCCGCGACGGCAAGGTGGTGCGCCACCAGGTCACCGTGCCCGAGGGCGTGACCTCCGAAATGGTGGTCGAGATCCTGCAGCGCTCGCCGGTCCTGGTCGGCGACGTGCCGACCCCGCCGGAAGGCGCCGTCCTGCCCGAGACCTATCAGGTCGAGCGCGGCGAGGAGCGCGCCGCCGTCCTGCAACGGATGATGGACGACCGCGACAAGGTGCTGAACGCCCTGTGGGAGCAGCGCCAGCAGGGCCTGCCGTTCCAGACCAAGGACGAGGCCGTCACCCTGGCCTCGATCGTCGAGAAGGAGACGGCCCTGGCCAGCGAGCGTCCGCGCGTGGCGGCGCTGTTCACCAACCGCCTGCGCCTGGGCATGCGTCTCGATACCGATCCGACGGTGATCTACGGCATCACCCGCGGCCGGCCGCTGGGGCGCGGCCTGCGTCGTTCGGAACTCGACACCGTCACGCCCTACAACACCTACAAGATCACCGGCCTGCCGCCGACGCCGATCGCCAATCCGGGCCGCGAGGCCCTGGCGGCGGTGATGAACCCGCCCAAGACCGACGAGCTCTACTTCGTCGCCGACGGCACCGGCGGCCACGTCTTCGCCAGGACCTACGAAGAGCACGAGCGCAACGTCGCCCAATGGCGTCGCATCGAGCGCGAGGCCAAGGCTTCGGAAGCAGCAGGGAACTGACCATGGCGCTGTCGGGCATGACCGGGTTCGCGCGCGTCGAGGGCGCTCTGGGCGACTGGAGCTGGGCCGTCGAGGCGCGCAGTGTCAACGGCCGCAACCTCGAGACCCGTTTCCGGGGGCCGCCGGGCCTCGAAAGTCTGGACCGCGCCGCCCGTGACGGGGCGCAGGCCCGCTTCCAGCGCGGCCAGCTCACGCTCGGCGTCCAGGTCCGCAAGGCCGAGGCCGCGGCCGCGCCTCAGGTCAATGTCGAGGTGCTGGAACGCTACCTCAAGGCCGGCAGCCCCTATGTGGCGACCGGCATGGTCGGCAAGCCCAGTCTGGACGGCCTGCTGGCCCTGCGCGGGGTCATCGAGGTCCGCGAGGACGACGAGGATCCCGAGGCCCGCGCCGCCCTCGAAGCGGCGATCGCCGCCAGCATCCACCAGGCCCTTGACGGCCTGAAGGTCGCGCGGCTGGAGGAGGGCGCTTCGCTGTCGCCCGTGCTCGCGGGCCTCGTCGACCGCATCGAGACCCTGACGGGCCTCGCCGCCGCCGAGGCCGAGGGCCAGCCGGCCATCCTCAAGCAGCGCTTCGAGCGCCGCATGGCCGAACTTCTGGGCGAAAGCGCCTCGCAGGAGCGCATCCTGCAGGAAGCCGCCGCCCTGGCGGTCAAGGCCGACGTCCGCGAGGAGCTCGACCGCCTGGCCGGCCACGTCGCCGCCGCTCGCACCCTGCTGGCCAGCGACGGCGCTTCGGGCCGCCGCCTGGACTTCCTCTCGCAGGAGTTCATGCGCGAGGCTAACACCCTTTGCAGCAAGTCGGCGCTGACCGCGCTGACGGCCCACGGCCTCGAGCTGAAGGCCACGATCGAACAGTTTCGCGAACAGGTTCAGAATGTCGAATAACCCGGCCGAGAAGAGCGGGCGCAAGCACCGCGGCCTCCTGCTGATGGTCGTGGCTCCGTCGGGCGTGGGCAAGACCTCGCTGACGCGCCGCCTGGTGGCCGATCACGGCGACCTGCACCTGTCGATCAGCGCCACCACCCGCGAGCCGCGCCCCGGCGAGCACGACGGCCGCGACTACCACTTCGTCTCCAAGGACAAGTTCAAGGAGATGATCGAGGAGAACGCCTTCTTCGAGTGGGCCGAGGTCTACGGCAACTACTACGGCAGCCCCAAGGCCCCGATCATGGAAGCGCTGGAGGGCGGCGAGAGCGTGCTGTTCGACATCGACTTCCAGGGCGCCATGAAGGTGCACGAGCAGGCCGGCCCCGACAGCGTGCTGGTCTACATCCTGCCGCCGTCGCTGGCCGAGATGAGCCGCCGCCTGCACGCCCGCAGCCAGGACAGCGAGGAAGTCATCGCCCGCCGCCTGTCGCGCGCCAAGGACGAGGTCGCCGCCTGGGAGAAGTTCGACTACGTCGTGCTCAACGACGACTTCGACAAGGCCTATGCGGACCTCGCCCACATTTATCACGCCGAACGCCAGAAGCGCTCGCGCAACCCCTGGATCGGCGATCTGGTCGACGACCTGCTGGCGGAAGATATCTGAGGGGCGACGTCCTGCGTGATCCTCGTCCTTCGACAAGCTCGGGATGAGGATCACTGGTGGATCGGGCGACTGAAAACCTCACCCTGAGCTTGTCGAAGGGCGAGGTTTTCACCCCCACTCAGTAATGGAAGCTGCCGCTCTCGCGCGGCTGGATCAGTTCGCGGGCCCGCAGCACGATCTGCACGGGCGTGAACGGCTTCATCATGTAGGTCGTCGCGCCAGCGCTCATCGCCTCGACCACGCGGTCCAGGCGCCGCTCGCCGGTCATGATCACCACGGGCACCTCGCGGCCCCAGTCGCTGACCCGCAGGCGGCGCAGAACCTCGATACCGGTCTCGCCAGGCATGCGCACGTCCAGGAACACGATGGCCGGATGGCGGTCCTGGACGTCGGCCAGCAGCCGCTGGGCGTCCTCGGCGGTCTCCACGTCGAAGCCGCCATCGACGAGCGCGGTCGACACGAACTCCAGCATCAGCGGGTCGTCGTCGATCACCAGGGCCAGGGGGCGGGACGTCATGCGCAACTCCGGGGACGCGTCACAACCAGACGCGGGACTGATTCTTTGTCGCCGTCCTCACCCGCGCCAGCAGGTCGGTGACGGAGAAGGGCTTGAGAACATAGCCGACCGCGCCGGCCTCGACGGCCGCCTTGACGTTCGCCCCCTCGGCCGAGGCGGTTATCATGATCGCCGGCACGGCCTTCAACCGCTTTTCCGCCCGCAGGCGGCGCAGCAGCGTCAGGCCGTTGATCTCGGGCATGGCGACGTCCAGCAGGAACAGGTGCGGCGGCCGGCGCAGGGCGGCGGCCAAGGCGTCCTCGGCGTTGTGGGCGACCTCCACCGCGAAGCCCTCCATTTCCAGCCGAAACCTGACGAACTCGGTCACCAGCGGGTCGTCGTCGACCACCAGGACCAGATGTTGCTGCTCAGGCGCGGGCTGCATGTGGTGAAGATTCCTCCACCCGCTCGCGAATGCAAGCCGTGGTCGAGCCGCCCTAAACCTTCAGCAGCGCCGCGGCCAAAGCCTGAAAGCCCTCGATCGGGATCGTCTCGGCCCGCGCGTCGGGGTCGATGCCCGCCGCCTCGCACAGCGCGCCGCCGCCGATCGGCTTGAGGCTGGACCGCAGCATCTTGCGGCGCTGGCCGAAGGCCGCCGCCGTCACCCGCTCCAGGGCGGAGACCAGGGCCTTGTCCGGTGCGGGGTCCAGCGGCACGAGACGCGCCACGGCCGAGGCCACCTTGGGCGGCGGGGTGAAGGCGCGGGCCGGGAGGTCCATGACCACCTTGGCGCTGCAGACCGTCTGAGACAGCACCGCCAGGCGTCCGTAGGCGTCGTCGCCGTCCTGAGCGGCGATGCGGTCGGCGACCTCCTTCTGGAACATCAGGGTCATCGACAGCGGCCGGAAGGGACCGGTGAGCCAGTTGATCAGCAGCTGGGTGCCGACGTTGTAGGGCAGGTTCGAGACCATGTGGGCCGGGCCGCCGTCCGTCAGCGCCGCCATGTCGGCGCGCAGGGCGTCGCCCTCGACCAGGGTCAGGCGGCCGTCGGCCGCGTCGGCCATCTCGCCCAGCAGCGGCAGGAAGCGGCTGTCCTTCTCGATCGCCACCACCCTGGCGCCGGTCTCCAGCAGGGCCCGGGTCAGGCCGCCGGGACCGGGGCCCACCTCGATCACGGTGTCGCCTTCGCCCACCTCGGCGAGGCGCGCGATCTTGCGGGTGATGTTGAGGTCGAGCAGGAAGTGCTGGCCGAAGCTCTTGCGCGCCAGTAGGCCGTGGCGCTCGAGCGCCTCACGCAGCGGCGGCAGGTCGGCGAGGGAAGGGGACGTCATCGCCTCCCTCTAGAGCCAAAAGCCTCGAAAGCCTAGCCGGCTCTAGGCGTTGCGCCGCGCGGCGATGTCGGCGGCCAGGCGGATGGCGGCGATCAGGCTGTCGGGGCGAGCGATCCCGCGGCCGGCGATGTCGAAGCCGGTGCCGTGGTCGGGCGAGGTGCGCACGATCGGCAGGCCCAGCGTCACGTTCACGCCACCCCAGAAGTCGAGCATCTTCACCGGGATCAGGGCCTGATCGTGATACATGCACAGCACCGCGTCGTAGGTCGCGCGGGCGTCGGCGTGAAAGAGGCTGTCGGCGGGCGCCGGGCCGCGGGCGTCGACACCGCGAGCGCGCAAGGCCTCGACGGCCGGGATGATCGTCTCGATTTCCTCGCGGCCCAGGGCCCCGCCTTCGCCGGCGTGGGGGTTCAGGGCGGCCACGGCCAGGCGCGGCGCGGCGATCCCGAAATCGGTCTTCATGGCCTGGGCGGTGACGAGGCCCGCCTCGACGATGCGCTCGACGCTCAGCGCGGCCGGCACGCTGCCCACCGACTGGTGGATGGTCACCAGCGTGGCGCGCAGGTCGCCGGCGGTCAGCATCATCACCGGCCCGCGCGCGCCCTCGAAGGGCGCCGGCGCGGTCAGCTCGGCGAGGAACTCGGTGTGGCCGGGAAACTTGAAGCCCGCCTCGTAGAGCGGGGCCTTGGCGATCGGCGCGGTGACGAGGCCCGCCACGGCGCCCGAAAGCGCCAGGCCGACCCCGGTCTCGATCCAGCGGATGATCTGGCCGGCGTGGGCGCTGGAGGGCTTGCCGGCCACCACTGGCGACAGCAGCGGCAGGTCAAGGACAGGCAGGGCTTCGGAAAACACCTGGGCCGCTTCGACGGGGCCGGTGACGGCCCTGACCTTCACCCCGCCGCCGGCGGCGGCCAGGCTCTGCAGGTCGCCGACGGCCATGAACACCGGGCCGCTCTCGCGGAGCGCCGCCCAGGCCTTGGCGATGATTTCGGGCCCGACGCCGGCGGGATCGCCGACGCTCAGGGCCAGGGTGTCTGTCTTCACCGGGTCTCGATGGTGGCGGAGTTGCGCAGGTCTCGCAGGTAACGTTTGGAGATCAGCGCAAGTTGCTGACCCTTAAGACGATTTTCGATCTGGTCGTGAGACGGCGCACCGCCGCCCGACTGGCGCTTGCCGCATACCGCGATCAGGTGCAGGCCAGCATCGGTGCGGATCGGATCCGACACCTGGCCGACGTTCAGGGCGTTGGCGGCCTCCTGGAACGACGGGGCCAGATCGCCGATCTCGGCTTCGCCCAGGTCGCCGGCCACGACGCCGTTCACCTTACCGGCCTCGGCTTCCAGGGTCTGGCAGCTGGTCAGCTTGGGCTTCAGGCCGGCCAGCAGGGCCGTGGCGGCCTGGACGTCGGCCTCGGGAGCGTCCTTGGGCAGGCCGACGGCCACTTGCTTGAGGTCGACCAGGGTCGCCTTGGCGCCCGAGCGCTTGTCGCGCAGATAGACGATGTAGACGCCGTCCTTGACCGGGATCGGGGCCGACAGCTGGCCGGGGCGCAGCTGTTCGAGCGCCGCGTCGACCTCGGCGGGCATTTCGCCCGGGCTCACCCAGCCGGCGTCGCCGCCGTTGGCGGCCGTCGAGGCGGCCGAGAACTGACGGGCCACGGCCGCGAACGGCGCGCCCTGCTGCATCTGGCCCACCAGCTGGCGGGCGCCGTTCAGCGCCACTTCGGGACCGCCGACGCGCACGGCGTCGATGAACACTTCGCTGACCTGGTACTGCGGCTTGCTGGCCGAATCGGCCAGGCGGCGCTGGAAGGCCTTGATCTGGTCTTCGCCGATGCGCAGGCGCGAGCCGTAGCGGCCGCTGATCCAGTTCTGCCAGCTGCTCTCGGCGCGGATCTGGGCGCGCCAGGTGTCGGCGCTGACGCCCTGGGCCGCCAAGCTCGCCAGCAACTGCTCGCCGGTCATCTTGTTGCCCTGGGCGATGCTGGCGATCTCCTCGTCGACTTCCTTGTCGGTCGAGATGATCGTGATCTTCTGTTCGCGCTCGACGCGACGCAGTTCCTGGATCTGCACGTGTTCGTCGATGAGCGAGCGCAGGGCTTCCTGCTCCAGCTGGGGCAGGTTTTCCTGCGTCGGCTGCAGGCCCGAGGTCACCATCAGCAGGCGCATGCGCTGCATCAGGTCGTACGACGAGATGATGTCGTCGTTGACCACGGCCGCGACGCTTTCCGACAGCGGATTGGCGCGAGGCTCGGCAGCGGCCGCCGGCGGGGCGTCGACCAGCGGCGCGGCCTGACGGGCCTGGGCGGGAAGGCCCGCCACGGTCAGGGCGAGGATGGACGCGGCGCTGGCCGCAAAAGTCGTCACGCTACGCGCAGACCGCATGGGTAGTGTCGTTCCTCTGGAGCCCGGCTTGGCCGGCCGGTCTCGATTTCAATGTCTTTGACGCGACGACCTTCCGGCAGGCCTCGGGCGGTCACGTCTGGTTGCGTCACGGGGACGCGTGCGGACGCCCGCACGTCCCCCCGGACGTAGGATTGCTTAGTCGCTGTACCCTGTATCACCCAATGTGGCGAGCGTTAGGCGCACGACGACCGAACGGTCAGGCTGGAGCCTGAGACCGGTCACCGTCGAGCTATAGCGGTCTTCATGCTGATAGATGATGTCGATGCGGATGCAATCGTCCGTATAGGCCACGCCCAGGTCGCGACGACGCCAGGTCTCGGCCACCAGGTCGAGCTGGCCGAAGGCCGTCAGGGCCCACTTCTTGGTCAGCTGCAGCTGACCGCGGGTCTCGAAGTTCTCCTGGCGCTCGCCGTTGGAGTCGACGTTGTCCTTGAGGTAGCGGAACGAGCCCTGCAGCCGCGAGGTCGAGGCGTCCATGCCCGTTTCCAGGCGATTGATCTTGGTAGTGTCGGAGTCGAGGCGGGTGCGGACATAGGCGTTGATGCCCCGCACCGGCGTGACCGTGGCCGCGACGATCCAGTCCGACGACTTTTCCTGCAGGCCCGTGCGGCCGGGCAGCAGCGGGTCGTACTCGGTGCGGAAGCTGCGGCCGACCAGCACGCTGCCGCCGCGGCCGTCGGCCGTGTTGAAGGTGGCCCGGCCGCCGACGTTCATGCGGGTGCCGCCCTCGTAGAGGTCGAAGCCCGGCGACTTGTTGGTGCGGAACAGGTTGGTCTCGTCGAATTCGAAGGCCGAGCTGTCCTCGTTGTAGAGGTAGGTGGTGCTCCCGTTGCGGGCGACGACCACCGGCACGCTCGAGCTGTCCGAACCGGTGGCGATCTGCACCAGCGGCTCGAGGATGATGCTGCCGCCCTTTTTCAGGCCCTTGTAGAGAGGCAGGCTCAGATCGACCCCGGCCACGCCCATGGCGCGCGTGTAGTTGACCGAGGCGTCGTCGCCGGCCGCCAGGGCTTCGGTCGTCAGGTAGATGCCCTTGATCTTGTAGGCGTCGGCCCGCGCCTGGGCGAAAGGCTGGATGCGCAGGCCTAGTCCGACCACGGCGCTGGCGCGCCAGTCGGCCTGAACGCTGCCGCGGGCGCTGTCGGCGCCTTCCTGGTGGCCGTAGGCGTTCTGCATGAAGCCCGGGTAGGGCGACTCGCCGAACTGCGACTCCGAGCGGTTCAGCATCACGCCCGAGCCCTGCAGGCGCAGGCGGCCGAACAGCACGGGCGATTCCGGCTCCCAGCGACCCTCGACCAGCGGGCCGATCACCGGGAAGGCGCCGCTGTTCTCGAACTTGTTGCCGATGCCGGTGTTGGCGTCGGTGCCGACGACGCGCAGGCCCTGCACCGAGACGGCCGAGATCGACAGCCACGAGCGGGCGTCTTGCCGCGAGGTATAGATCTGCGAGGTCAGGCGGCGGTCTTCGCTGGTGAACAGCCCGCGCTGCTCATAGACGTCGTTGATGTCGTACTTGTCGAAGATCAGGGCGTCGGAGGCGCGTTCGGCGCTGAAGCCCCACTTCCACTTCTCGTCGATGTCGAACACGCCCTTGGCCAGGATGTAGCTGCGGGTCGTGGCGTCGCCGAAGCGGTTGCCCCGGTTGTCGAATTCCTTCTCGTACGTCGCCCCCATGCGCGCCTCGAGCATGCCCGAATAGAAGCGCTTGCGGTAATTGACGTTCAGGAAGGGGTTCACCTTCGTGTTGATCTGCGGGCTGATGATCACGTCCTGCGACGGCGAGATCACCTGCAGGTAGGGCTGCTGGTAGGACAGGCCGCGGCGTTGCGACAGGCCCACCTTCGGCGTCAGGAAGCCCGAACTGCGCGGCGCCTGCGGGTCCGGGTGCCAGAACAGCGGCAGGTAGATCAGCGGCGCGCCCCAGAGGCGGATCTTGGCGCCGTGATAGTAGACGATCTGGCGGTTCTTATCCTGGACTACCTTGTCGGCCTCGATCGACCAGGTCGGGGTCGGCTTTTCGGCGCAGACGTCGCAGGGCGTGTAGATCGCCTGGTTGAGCTCGGTGACCTGCTCGTTGCGGCGGATGGCGGTGGCGGCCGCGATCTTCACGTTCTGGTCCATGCGCGTGGAGAAGTTGCGCGCGAAGCCGGCGCGCATGTCCTTGTCCAGCGTCAGGTCGTCGGCGAACTGGGCCGTGCCGTCGGCGTTTATCAGTTGCACCTTGCCGTGCGCGGTCACCACGCCGGTCTTGGTGTCGTAGATCACTTCCTGGGCGCGCAGCGTGCGGCCCTGGTAGCGGACTTCGACCGAGCCGCGCGCCGTCATCGTCTGGGACGCGTTGTCGCGGATCAGCAGGTCCGATTCGAGATAGTAGCCCTGGTCGCCCAGGCCATCGTCGGCGGCGGCCGGCTTGGCCGGCACTTCCGGGATGGTGGCGAGCGACTGCTGGGCTTGCGCGGCGCTGCTCGCGGCCGCCACCGCCAGCCAGGCGACACCGGCCATCAGCAGCTTGCGAACCGCCGCGCCCGGCGCTGGGCTTAGATCGATCATCAGGGGCCTCGATGCCGGCGTCACAGACTCAACCATCCTCGGTATAGCAAAGCAGGGTCAGCCCCGCCAAAAGCGCCGCGACCGGAGGGGTCCAGGCGGCCAGGATCGGCCCCAGGACGTCGGCCTTGCCGAGCGCGCCGCACAGTTCGTTGAAGAAGAAGAAGCCAAAGCCGAGCGCGACGCCAGAGCCGGCGAGGGCCGCAAGGCCCCCCAGACGCATCAGGCGCAGCGAGAAGGCCGCGGCCAGGATCGACATGGCGGCAAACAGCAGCGGCGTGGCCAGCATCTGCTGCAGGCGCATTTTGAACGGCGTCGCCGAGAAGCCGGCCGCCTCGGTGCGGGCGATCGTCTCGGGCAGCCGCCAGAAGGCCACGGCCTGCGGGTTCTTGAAGCGGTCTGCGGCGGTGCGCTCGTCCAGGTCGGACGGCACGGAGGCGCTTTCCGAGCGCAGGGCGCCGGCGCCCGGCGTGGCCTCGCTGACGCCGGTCAGCCGCCAGAAGCCCGGTTCCAGGCGGGCCTCGGCCGCCTCGTAGCGGCGGGTGAACACCAGGCTGCCGTCCGGCTTGACGTCATAGACGAAGAACGAGACCCCGCGCAGGCGCACCGCGCCGTCGATCATGTCGCGCATCCGGGCGCGGATGACGATCTGGCGCTTGTCGTCGCCCTGGCGCAGCCAGGCGCCCTTGGGCGTGTTCTTCAGATAGCCGGCCAGCAGGGCGTCGCGCTCGGTCTCGAACCGCGTGCTCATCGCCGAGGTCAGCGGGTTGAGCAGAGTGACGGTGACGATCCCCATGGCGAAGGCCGCGAAGGCCGCCGGCAGGATGAAGCGCCAGGCCGAAACGCCGGCCGCGCGCATGGCGATCAGCTCGCTGCGGCGGTTGAGGCCGACGAAGGCGCCCAGGGTGCCGAACAGGAAGATGAACGGCGTCAGGGTCAGCAGGGTGGCCGGGGCCTGCAGCACGGTCAGGTACAGCAGCTGGCCAAAGCCCGCGTCTTCCGAGCGCGTGCCGACGTTGCGGGTGATGTCGACGAAGGCGATCAGCATCACCAGCGCGCCCAGCACCGCCAGCGCCGCGCCCAGCGAGGCCAGCGTCTTGCGCAGGACGTAGCGCTCGAGCATGCCGATGCCGATCACGACACGCCTCCCAGCGGCTGCAGGTCGCCCTTCGCGCTGATCGGCACGTAGCGCTGGACCTTCTGGCGGAAGATCTGGGCCAGGCCCCACCACGTGGCGGCGATCGGCACGGCGTACTGCAGGATGTTCAGCCAGGCCTGGTCGTCACAGGCGGCCTGGACGCCGAAGCCCAGGATCCGCACCACGGCGGCCGCCGCGCCGACGGCGGCGATGCGCTTGCCGTAGCCCATGCGGCTGAACGAGCCGCCGATCACGGCCGCCAGGGCCATGGCCATCATGGCGATGTTGTAGAGCGGGCTGGACAGACGCGAATGGCCCTCGGCCAGCATCTTCACCCGGTTGTGCTGCTCCCAGTCCTGGGTCAGGTCGGGGAAGAACAGTTCGTGCGGATAGCGGTCGGCGATCTTGTAGTGCAGCAGCTCGTCGCTCTGGAACAGGGTCGACAGGTCGAAGACGTATTCCTCGAACGAGAGGTAGTTCAGCACGCCCGCGCTGTTGAACTCCTGGTTCGAGCCCTTGCGCATGATCAGCACCGGCAGGTCGTTGCGCTTGGCGATCACGCCCTCGCGCGCCGTGTAGGTGACCGAGCCGCCGTTGGGCTTTTCCTGGTGGATGAAGAGGTTCTTGATCAGGTTGTCGCGGTCGATGGTCTGGGCATAGACCGTCAGGCCGGGGCCGGGCTCGGTGAACTCGCCGGGCCGAACCAGGGTCGAGGCCAGATCGGTCTTCATGTCGAAGGCCGTCTCGCGGATCAGCCGCGCCGACCAGGGCTGCGCCCACAGGCCCAGCGCCAGCGAGATCAGCGCGGCGAACACCGAAAGGCGCATCGCCGGCGAGATCACCCGCCAGCGGCTCATGCCGCCGGCGAAGCAGACGACGATCTCCTGCTCGGTGTGCAGGCGGTTCAGCGCCACCAGGGCGGCCACGAACAGCGCCACCGGCATGATGATGTTGAGCAGCTGCGGCAGGGCCAGCAGAATCATCTTGGCGAAGATCAGCGCGGTCTGGCGCTGCTCGATCAGGATGTCGAATTCCGAAAGGCTGCGCGCCAACAGGGCCAGGGCCGCCAGGGCCGCGGTGGCCAGGATGGTCGGCCCGACCAGCTGTCGGAAGAGATAGCGTTCGATCAGGCGCATGCAGGGGGTGATTTCGGGGGCTTCACGGATTCGCGCGGCGAACCCCGGCGTTGGCGTGTTCTACACGTCTGGCTCGGCTTGGCACAACCGAAGACATCATGTGGGACGGCGTGACGGGGCTGTGAACGGCGACGGTCTTTTCCCAAGGATCGGCATGGACTATGCCGGGCGTTCACGTCCTGTCGCGTCGGATCGCGGCCTTCTCAAGGCCGCGCCGCGACAGGATCTTCCGCTTCCTGAGGAGCGCTCAATGCGTATCGAGTTCGTCCCCGCCGACAGCCAGGCCGGCGCCACCGCCGCCCTTGCAGTTCTCGCCTACGAGGCGGCGGCCCTTTCGCCCGAGGCCAAGGCCGTAAATGACGCCGCCGGCGGCGCCATCGCCCGCGCCGCGGCGGGCGGCCGCTTCATCGGCGCCAAGGGCCAGGTGCTCGACATCGTCGCCCCGGCCGGCCTGGACGCCGCCCGCGTGGTGGTGATCGGCGTCGACGGCGCCGGCGTCGTCGAGCCCGAGACGGTCGAGATCGCCGCCGCCCACGCCTACAACGCGGTCAAGACCTCGGGCGTCACCGAGCTTCTGCTCAAGCTCGGCGGCGACGCCGAGACCGCCGCCCGCGTCGCCTTCGGAGTCAAGCTGGCCGCCTACCGCTTTGACCGCTACCGCACCACCGAGAAGGCCGAGAAGAAGCCCTCGGTCGCCACCGTCAAGGTCGCCGCCGCCGATCCGGCCAAGGCCCAGAAGGCCTTCGCCGCCCTGGAGCCGATCGCCGACGCCATCCTGTTCAGCCGCGACCTCGTGTCCGAGCCGGCCAACATCCTCCACCCCGAAGAGTTCGCCGCCCGCGTGAAGGGCCTCGAGAGCCTCGGCCTAGAGGTCGAGATCCTCGGCGAGAAGGAAATGGCCGCTCTGGGCATGGGCTCGCTGCTGGGCGTCGGCCAAGGCAGCGTCCGCGAAAGCCAGCTGGTCATCGCCAAGTGGAACGGCGCGGCCGACAAGTCGGCCCAGCCGATCGCCTTCGTCGGCAAGGGCGTCTGCTTCGACACCGGCGGCATCTCGATCAAGCCGGCCGACGGCATGGAAGACATGAAGTGGGACATGGGCGGCGCGGCCGCCGTGGCCGGCGTCATGCACGCCCTGGCCGGCCGCAAGGCCAAGGTCAACGCCATCGGCGTGCTGGGCCTCGTCGAAAACATGCCCGACGGGAACGCCCAGCGCCCTGGCGACGTGGTCACTTCGATGTCGGGCCAGACCATCGAGGTCATCAACACCGACGCCGAAGGCCGCCTCGTGCTGGCCGACGCCCTCTGGTACACGCAGGACCGCTTCAAGCCGAAGTTCATGATCGACCTGGCCACCCTGACCGGCGCGATCATCATCTCGCTGGGCAACGACTATGCGGGCCTGTTCAGCAACAACGACGGCCTGTCGGAGAAGCTGCTGGCCGCCGGCGACGCCGAGCGCGAGCCGCTGTGGCGCCTGCCGTTGCCCAAGGCCTACGAGAAGCAGATCGAAAGCCCGATCGCCGACATGAAGAACATCGGCGGCCGCCCGGCCGGCTCGATCACGGCCGGCCTGTTCCTTCAGCGCTTCGTCAACGGCGTGCCGTGGGCCCACCTCGACATCGCCTCGACCGCCTGGCGCAAGGGCTCGTCCGACCCGACCGTGCCGGACGGCGCGGTGGGCTTCGGCGTGCGCCTGCTCAACCGCCTCGTCGCCGACGCCTACGAGGGCTGATCCGCCTGATGTCAGCCGCGCCCTGCGAGATCTGGTTCTACCACCTGGAGCGAAGCAGCGCCGAGCAGGTGCTGCCCGAGCTCTTGGAAAAGACCCTGGGGCGCGGCTGGAAGGCTCTGGTCCGGGGAGGGGATCCGGCGCGTCTCAACGCGCTGGACGCCCACCTCTGGACCTTTCGCGACGACAGCTTCCTGCCGCACGGCCTGGCCGAGGAGCCGCTGGCCGAGCGCCAGCCGGTGCTGCTGAGCGCCGCGCTCGACAACCCGAACGGCGGCGATGCGTTGTTCCTGCTCGACGGCGCCGAGCCGGGGGATCTCAGCGACTTCGCGCGCTGCATCCTGCTGTTCGACGGCCGTGACGAAGAGGCCCTGCGGCTGGCGCGAGGCCGTTGGAAGGCGTTCAAGGCGGCCGGCCACCCGGTGTCCTACTGGCAGCAGGCCGAACGCGGATGGGAGAAGAAGGCATGAAGCGGCTGTTTACGGCTCTGGGCGCCGCCATGGTCCTGGCGGCCTGCTCGACCAGCACGCCCGAACCCGCGCCCCCGCCGCCGCCCGAGACGCCCGTGGCGCCGCCGGCCATCGCCCTGCCCAAGCCTCCCGAGCCTGAAAAGGACCAGTGCGGCCTCAAGGAGGCGCAGGCCTTCGTCGGCAAGAACCGCACCCAGCTGCCGGCCCCCGTCGATCCTTCGCGCTGGCGCGTGGCCTGCACCACCTGCCCGGTGACCATGGACTACCGCGCCGACCGCCTGAACATCCTGTTCAACCCGGATACCGGGGTGGTGCAGCAGGTGAAGTGCGGGTGAGCTGAAGGCTCGCCGTTGCGTGGTCCTCGTCCTTCGACAGGCATCAGGATGAGGACCATTGAAAGGCCCGAACTCGAGAGGCTGGGTGGTAGAGAAACCTCATCCTGAGCCTGTCTAAGGACGAGGTTTCCGTCTAAAGCGCTCGACGTCGCTTTCGCATTTCGATCCCAGAAAATCCCCCTAACCATTTGTCCTCATGGACAAATGCGGAGTCCATCTAGACAGAATCCAAGTCCCCGGGCCAAGTCTCCGCGCGACGTCGCGGCGCTCCCAACCAGCCGCGCGCGCCCGGGGAGTTTGAGCATGAAGTTCGCCGCCGTCCTGGCCGCCGCCGCCTCGTTGCTGGCCGTTTGCTCCGCCTTCGCCGCCGATCCCGCGTCTGCGCCTGGGCCCCAGTGGTTGAAGGCGAAAGACGGTCGCATCGTCGACGAGACCGGCGCACCGGTGATCCTGCGCGGCATGGGCCTGGGCGGCTGGATGCTGCAGGAGGGCTACATGCTGCGCCTCTCCAAGCTCGGCCAGGAGCACGTCATCCGCGGCAAGGTGGCCGCCCTGGTCGGTGCCGAGCGCGAAGCGGCGATCCACACCGCCTGGCTCGACAACCACACCACCAAGGCCGACATCGACTACATGGCCGCCGCCGGCTTCAATTCGGTGCGCCTGCCGATGCACTACGCGCTGCTGACCCTGCCGGCCGACCAGGAGCCCGTTCCCGGCGCCGACACCTGGAAGGAGGGCGGCTTTCGGCGCATCGACGACCTGCTGGCCTGGACCAAGGCCGCCGGCATGCACCTGATCCTGGATTTGCACGCCGCGCCGGGCGGGCAGGGCAATGATCTGGCCATCTCCGATCGCGATCCGGCCAAGCCGTCGCTGTGGGAGAGCCCGGAGAACCAGCGCAAGACCATCGCCCTCTGGAAGAAGCTCGCCGACCGCTACAAGGACGAACCGACTGTCGCCGCCTACGACGTGCTCAACGAGCCCAACTGGGATTTCGACAAGCCCGCGACGAAGAACGGCTGCGGCGACCAGAAGCAGGCGCTGCTCTGGGACTTCCAGCGCCGCATCACTGCGGCCATCCGCGAGGTCGACCAGCGCCATCTGGTGATCATCGAGGGCAACTGCTGGGGCAACAACTACAAGGGCATGGGCAAGCCCTGGGACGCCAACATGGCCCTGTCGTTCCACAAGTATTGGAACCGCAACGACGAGGCCTCCCTCGAGCCGTTCCTCAAGCTGCGCGAGGAAACGGGTCTTCCGGTGTGGCTGGGCGAGTCGGGCGAGAACTCCAACGTCTGGTTCGCCGACGCCATCCGCCTCGTCGAGAGCCACGGCATCGGCTGGGCCTTCTGGCCGCTGAAGAAGATCGGCTTCAACCAGCCCCTTCAGGTCGAGGTCGGCGCTGACTACGACGCCGTGGCCGCCACGCTGACGGGCGAGGCCAAAACGCCGGTCCCGGCCGACAAGGCCTATGCGGTGCTGATGAAGCTGGCCTCGCACGACGTGCGCTTGGCGAACAACACGGCCCATCCCGAAGTGATCGACGCCATGCTGCGCCAGCCGCACGACGCGACGGTCCGACCGTTCAAGCCGTACCGGATCACGGGCAAGGGCGGGACGATCGCCGCCATCGACTACGACCTCGGCCCCATCGGCAAGGCCTACTGGGACAAGGACGCCGCCAACTACCACGTCGCCACCGGCGGCGAACGCACGCTCTGGAACAACGGCCGCACCGGCCGCAACGACGGCGTCGACATCTCGCCCGACGGCAAAGGAGTCACCGACTTCACCGCCGGTGAATGGCTGCGCTACACGGTGACCGCCGACCGGGCCGGGACCTATGCGGTGCGGATCGAGGGGCGGGGGCCGATGACGGTCTCGGCCAACGGCGGGGCGGCGGTGGCCTCGGGCGGCGCGGTGACCCTGCTGGCGGGGCGCAACGTGCTGGTGCTGCGTTCCGACGGCGCGGCGGAGGCGACGTCCGTGAGCCTGACGAAGCGTTGATCCAAGATCCTCCCCCCTGAAGGGGGAGGCGGCCCGGAGGGGGGCGTTCTCAGCTGCCGCTACGCCGGAAAGTCATGCCCCGGCTAGGCCTGGATCGCCGAGGCGCTCAAGGCGGAGGAAGCACGGCTCTAGCGGCGCTAGCGCTTGCCCAGGCCTGGGAACATCGCCGCCTCGCCGTCGAACACGCCGAGATAGCCAAGCTCGCCCAGCAGCGGCGTCAGGTCTTCCAGCTTGTCGGCCTGGGCGCGCGCCGCGGCCAATTCACTGGGGCGGCCGGTCTGGTCGTGCAGGCGATAGACCGTCCACATCTTGCCCTTGGGGGCCGCGGCGCCCGGGGCGAGATAGCGGTGCTCCCAGCCCACCAGGGCGGGCGTGCGGCCGATCTCGACGTCGAACGGACGGTCGCGGAAAGCCAGGTCCATCTCCAGCCGCGTGGCCTCGGCCAGACGCTGGTCGAGCCAGGTCGCGAAGGCTTCCAGCACGGCGGCGGCCGACAACCCTTCGGGGTTGGCGACGACGTGGTTGCGGCTGGAAAGGGCTGCGGTCATGGCCGCATTGATAGGCCCGAAGGTCTGTCGGAACGGCTAAAGCTCTTGGTTTACTGGCGTTTACCGAGAGTTGCGGATCTAACCCTCGGCCTCGGCCAACTGCTCGGCCAGCTCCATCCACGCGGCCTCGGCCTCGTCGAGCTTGGCCTTGGCGTTGTCGCGGCGCTTTTCCAGCTCCGGCACCTTGGCCGGCGTCTTCACATAGAGCTGCGGGTCGGCCAGCTGGGCTTCCAGTTCGGCCAGGTCCCGGGTCTTGCGGTTCATCACCTGCTCGGCGGCCTCGACCTTGCGGCGCAGGGGCTCGACGGCGACCTTCTTCGGAGCGGCCGCTGACGCCGTTTCCGTCTTGGCCGGCTCGCGCGCCACCTGGGTGGGCTTCACCGCCTGCTTGGCGCGTTCGAGCACGAACTTGGCGTAGTCGTCCATGTCGCCGTCGAACGGAACGACCTTGCCGTCGGCGGCCAGCCACAGGCGGTCGGCGACCAGTTCCATCAGTGAGCGGTCGTGGGTGATCAGCAGCACCGCGCCCTCGTAGTCGTTCAGCGCGTCGAGCAGGGCCCGGCGGCTGTCGATGTCGAGGTGGTTGGTCGGCTCGTCGAGGATCAGGACGTGCGGGGCGTCCATAGCCACGAGATTCAGCAGCAGGCGGGCGCGCTCGCCGCCCGACAGGTTGGCCACCGTGGTGTCCTGCTTTTCGAAGGTCAGGCCCCACTGGGCCAGGCGCGAGCGGCGCGAGGATTCGCTGGCGTCGGGCATGGCCCGGCGGACGATTTCCAGCGGCGTGTCCTTGGGATCCATCGCCTCGATCTGGTGCTGGTGGAACCAGCCGACCTTCATCTTCTTGTCGCGGTGCAGCTCGCCCTTCTGGATGCTCAGCGCGCCGGCGATCATCTTGGCGAAGGTCGACTTGCCCGCGCCGTTGACGCCAAGAAGACCGATGCGGTCGTCCAGGTCCATGCGCAGGTTGAGGCTCTTGAGGATCGCGCGACCGGCCTCGTAGCCGACGTCGGCCTTCTCCAGCCGGATCAGCGGCGGAGCCAGCGGCTTGGGCGGCGAGGGCAGGGTGAAGGGCGCGACGCGCTCTTCGATGGTGGTCGCCACCGGCTCCATCTTGGCCAGGCGCTTCATCCGCGACTGGGCCTGGGCGGCCTTTGAGGCCTTGGCCTTGAAGCGATCCACGAACGATTGCAGGTGGGCGCGCTCGGCGTCCTGCTTGGCTTTCGCCGACAGTTGCAGACGAGCCTTCTCCGCGCGGCGCTTTTCGAAGTCGTCGTAGCCGCCGGTGTAGAGTTCCAGCTTGCCGCCGGCCAGGTGCAGCATGTGCGTGCAGCTGTTGTTGAGCAGCTCGCGGTCGTGGCTGACGATCAGGGCGGTGTGCGGGTACTTCTTCAGCCGCGCTTCCAGCCAGAGGGCGCCTTCGAGGTCGAGATAGTTGGTCGGCTCGTCGAGCAGCAGCATGTCGGGCTCGGCGAACAGTGCGGCAGCAAGAGCCACGCGCATCCGCCAGCCGCCCGAGAACTCGCTCATCGGCCGCTGCAGGTCGTCCTGGGAAAAGCCCAGGCCCGCCAGGATTTCCGAAGCCCGCGACGGAGCCGAGTCGGCGTCGATCTCGATCAGCCGGCCCCAGATCTCGCCCATCTCCTCGGGATCGGCGGTCTCAAGGCGGGTCAGCAGCGTGTGGCGCTCCTCGTCGGCCTCCAGCACGGTGTCGAGCAGGCTGACAGGCGTGGCCGGGTGTTCCTGGTCGACCGAGCCGATGCGGGCGTTCTTGGGCAGGCTGATCTCGTCGCCGGCGGCGGTCAGCTGGCCAAGGATCAGCTTGAACAGCGTCGACTTGCCCACGCCGTTGCGGCCGATCAGACCGACCTTGGCGCCGGGCGGCAGGCTGACGGTCGCCTTTTCGAAGAACCGGCGTCCCCAGGCGTCGAAAGTAAGGTCGTTGATCTGAAGCATCTGGGAACGCGGGGTTGGCGGGGAGGAGGCGCACGGCTATAAGCCCGCAACCTCCCAATTCACAAACTTTCTCTGTGAGATTTTCGGAATGACCGAACGTACCTTCTCGATCCTGAAGCCCGACGCGACCCGCCGCAACATCACCGGCAAGATCAACGCCGTGATCGAGGAAGCTGGTCTGCGCATCGTCGCTCAGCGCCGCGTCCACTTGACCGAAGCTCAGGCCAAGAAGTTCTATGAAGTCCACGCCGAGCGCCCGTTCTACGGTGAACTCGTCGCCCAGATGACCGCCGAGCCGGTCGTCGTGCAGGTCCTGGAAGCCGAAGGCGCCGTGGCCAAGTACCGCGAAGTCATGGGCGCCACGAACCCGGACAACGCCGCCGAAGGCACCATCCGCAAGCTGTTCGCCCTGTCGATCGGCGAAAACTCGGTCCACGGTTCGGACAGCCTCGAGAACGCCGGCATCGAAATCGCCCAGTTCTTCACCGACGCCGACATCGTCGGCTAAGGCTTTCGAGCTTTAGGTTATGAAAAGGCCGACGGGGCGACCCGCCGGCCTTTTTGTTTGCGTGCTCTCCACCTCCGCGTCCCCCAATCTTGCTTTCCTCGCCCTTGTGGCGAGGACCCATGTTCGAGCGATCTCAGACCTGTGCCGATGAAGCTCGGCGTGCCTGCAATCCCTGAAACTTCTGAGCAGGAGGACGCATGGATCCCCGCCACAGGGGCGAGGAAGGCGAATTTGGTGTCTAACGTTGGGTCTGCGCGAATCCCTAAGCCAGCCCCGGATACAGATCGTCCCAGAACGGATTCGTCCGCTCGATCAGGTTGATCTTCCACTGCCTGGGCCAACGCTTCAGCGACCGTTCTCGCTGAAACGCGGTCGCCATGTCCTCATGGGGCTCGTACCAGACCAGCCGGGTCAGGCCGTACTTCTTGGTGAAGCCTGGGATCAGGCCCTCGCGGTGCTCCCACGCACGCCGGTTCAGATACCCCGTCGCGCCGATGTAGAGCGTCTTCAGGCGCTCGTTGGCCATGATGTAGACGGCGATGTAGCGCTCTTCGCTGGTCATGCTGGGGAGCGTGAGGTGGAGCCTGGAAAAAGCGCCAGCTGAAAAGCCGTTGTTTTCCAGTTTCCTGGATCTGCCTTCCTCGCCCTTGTGGCGAGGATCCATGTTCGAGCGATCTCAAAAGCGTCGGGCGAAAGCTCGGCCGTTCATGCTCGTCCTGAATCGTCTGAGCAGGAGGACGCATGGGTCCTCGCCACAAGGGCGAGGAAAGCAAGATAGTTGAAGCTTATCTCAAAGCCCCCGCACGAACTCCGCCAGCACCGCCGGATAGAGCTTGTGCTCCTCGGCCAGCACCCGCGCGGCCAGCGCATGATCGTCGTCGCCGGCTTCGATCGCCACGCGGGCCTGGCCCAGGATCGGGCCTTCGTCGACACCGGCGGTGACCAGATGCACGGTGCAGCCGGCCTCGGCCTCGCCCGCGGCGATGGCGCGGGCGTGGGTGTCGAGGCCTGGATACTTGGGCAGCAGGGACGGATGGATGTTCAGCATCCGGCCTTCCCAGGCGTCGACCAGGAACGGCGTCAGGATCCGCATGTAGCCGGCCAGGGCGATGACTTCGATGCCCCGCTCGCGCAGGGCCGCGTCGACCGCGCGTTCATGGGCCTCGCGGTCCTTGCCGAACGGCTTGCTCTCGACGCACAGGGCCTCGATCCCGGCGGCCTGGGCGGTGGCGAGACCGCCGGCGTCGGCCTTGTTGGCCAGAACCAGAGCGATCGCGAACGGGCAGGCCGGGTCCTGGGCGGCTCGGACCAGGGCTTCCATGTTGGAGCCCCGGCCCGAGATCAGGGCGGCGACTTTTGTTCTGGTGGTCACGCGGCGGCTTTCGTGGAACCGCCCTCGTCCTTCGACGGGCTCAGGATGAGGGCTACTGAGGCGCTTGAACTGAAATCCTCATCCTGAGCTTGTCGAAGGACGAGGATTTCACTCAGCCGATCAGGCCTTGGCCAACTGGCCGCAGACAAACGCGTCTTCGCCGGCGTTCAGCAGGGCGGCCAGCACCGGCTCGACGTCGCTCTGTGCGACGATCAGGATGAAGCCGACGCCGCAGTTGAAGGTGCGGCGCAGTTCGTGGGCGTCGATCTGGCCGACCTCTTGCAGCCATTCGAACACGGGCGGCAGGGCCCAGGCGTTCCAGTCGAATTCGGGAACCAGGCCCTCGGCGATGCAGCGCGGCGGATTCTCGATCAGGCCGCCGCCGGTGATGTGGGCGCCGCCCTTGACGCGACCCGACTGCAGCAGCGGCAGAATCGACTTCACATAGATGCGCGTCGGAGCCATCAGGGCTTCGGCCAGGGTCTTGCCCTCTTCGAAGGGGCAGGGGGCGTCCCAGGCCAGGCCCGAGCGCTCGACCACGCGGCGCACCAGCGAATAGCCGTTCGAGTGCGGGCCCGACGAGCCGATGCCGATGATCACGTCGCCGGCGCGCTGCTTGTCCAGCTTGGGCAGGACGCCGTCGCGCTCGACCGCGCCGACCGAGAAGCCGGCCAGGTCGTATTCGCCGTCGCCGTACATGCCCGGCATCTCGGCGGTCTCGCCGCCCACCAGGGCCGCGCCGGCCAGCTTGCAGCCCTCGGCGATGCCGGCGACGACGCTCTTGGCGGTCTCGACGTCAAGCTTGCCGGTGGCGAAGTAGTCCAGGAACATCAGCGGCTCGGCGCCCTGGGCCAGCAGGTCGTTGACGCACATGGCCACCAGGTCGATGCCGACCGTGGCGTGCATGCCCGCGTCGATGGCGATGCGCAGCTTGGTGCCGACGCCGTCGGTGGTGGTCACCAGCAGGGCGTCCTCGTAGCCGGCGGCCTTGAGGTCGAACAGCGCGCCGAAGCCGCCGAGGCTGGCTTCCGCGCCCGGACGGCGAGTCGCTTTGGCCAGCGGCTTGATCGCGTCGACGAGGGCGTTGCCGGCATCGATGTCCACGCCCGCCTGGGCGTAGGTCAGGCCGCCGGATTGGTCGGTCTTCGGATCGCTCATCGGGTCGCTCATCTGTGGTTCCAGGCCCTCGGCGACCCTTGTTCGGCGCTTTGGGACAGAAAAGTGGCTGCTCCGCAACGCTTGACGCTTGCAGACTCGGGGGTGCGCGAGGCTATTAGCAGCCGATGACGCCGATCACCACCACCGCCGAGCTGGCGGAGTTCTGTAATGGTTTGAAGGGGCAGCCCTTCATCGCCGTGGACACCGAGTTCATGCGCGAGACCACCTATTGGCCTAAGCTCTGCCTGATCCAGGTCGCTTCGCCCGTTTCCGACGCGGTGATCGATCCGCTGGCGGAGGGCCTCGACCTTGAGCCGCTGCTCGAGCTGATGCGCGACGAGACCCTCTTGAAGGTGTTCCACGCCGCCCGTCAGGACGTCGAGATCTTCAACAATCTCAAGGCGATGCCCACGCCTCTGTTCGATACCCAGGTGGCCGGCATGGCTGCGGGTTTCGGCGAGCAGATCGCCTATGACGCCCTCGTGCGCCAGATGCTGAAGATCGAGATCGACAAGTCGAGCCGCTTCACCGACTGGGCGCGCCGCCCGCTGACCGACGCCCAGCTGGCCTATGCCCTGGCCGACGTGACGCACCTGGCGCGCCTGTTCCCGGTGCTGCGCGATCGCCTCCAGGAATCAGGCCGCCTGGCCTGGGTCGAGGAGGAGATGAAGGCGCTGAGCGATCCGGCCGCCTACGACGTCGATCCGGAGAAGGCCTGGCGCCGCCTGCGTCCGCGCAAGACGCAAGCCAAGTACCTGGCCGTCTTCAAGTCGGTCTCGGCCTGGCGCGAGCGCACCGCCCAGCAGCGTGACCAGCCGCGCGGCCGCATCCTCAAGGACGAGGCCATCGACGAGCTGGCCACCCAGGCCCCGACCTCGCTGGAGGGGCTCAACACCCTGCGCGGCGTGCCCAAGGGCTTCGGCGGCAGCAAGTTCGGTCCCGACCTGATCGCCGCGATCAAGGCCGCCCTGGCCGATCCCGAGGGTTACGCCCCCGTGGTCGACAAGCCCGGTCCGCCGCCGCCGCCTTCGGCCGGCGCCGTGGTCGAACTCCTGAAGGTGCTGCTCAAGGCCCGCGCCGAAGAAGCCGGTGTGGCCTCCAAGCTGATCGCCACGGTCTCTGACCTGGAAAAGATCGCCGCCGACGACGAGGCCGATACGCCGGCCCTGCAGGGCTGGCGTCGCGAGGCCTTCGGCAGCGACGCCCTGAAGATCAAGCGGGGCGAACTGGCCCTGGTGCTCGACGGGGTCAAGGTCCGCGTCGTGGAAGTTCGCCGGACCCCGCGTCCGGCCTGATCGAGACCTGTCGGCGGCGCGACTCAAAAGAGGGTTGCGCCGTCGTCGTCTCCGGCGCGAAGTGCCAGCGACGTCTTTGTGCAAGACGCCACAGTTGCCTCATGGCCGACATGCTTTGAAAAATGATTGTTGACCTCCGGGCGCTATAAGCGTCGCGGGGGCAGTCGGCTGTGGGGACGGCCGAAGACTGGGGAACTAGGTCGAGTTGGCGTACGCGGAACCGGATCCGTGGCTGGTCAGGGCCGCGCGTAATTATGCAAGGCCCGCCAAGGCCCTGCGGCAGCAGATTCCGCTGCGCCTGTTCGTCATCGCGATGGTCTGCGCGGCGGTCGGCGTGCAGCCGCGCTTCGCCTTCATGCTGCCCTGGACGCTGGCCTGCCTGGCGGCTCAAGGCCTGCAGGCGTTTGTCCTGCACGCCTTCGGGCGCAATCCGCGCGCGTGGGTTCTGCCCTGTCTGGCCGCAGACTTCCTGCTGGCCGTCGCGTTCGGCTGGCTGTCGGTGCCGCTGTGGCGGACAGGGCTGCCCGCCGGCGCTGCGGGCGCGGCCCTGTTGCTGGCCGGCTCGGTGATGACCGCCCTGATGGGCGCCAAGGGCTCGCGCCTGGCCTTCGCGGCCACCGCCACGCCGCACCTGAGCTATCTGTTCGCGGCCCCGATCCTGGCCGCCAACCACGAAGACGTGGGCGTGAAGGCCTTCCTCATCGGCAGCGGGCTGATGGTGCTGGTCACCTCGCTCGTCTTCGGCTGGTCGCGCCAGACCCTGCTGGCCGAGCGCGAGGCTCGCGCCGCCGCCGAAATCCGCCGCGAACAGGCCGTGGCCGCCGACGCCGCCAAGAGCGCCTTCGTCGCCATGGTCAGCCACGAACTGCGCACGCCGCTCAGCGCCATTCTGGCCGGAGCGGGCGAACTCGCCCGGGGCGCGGGCGGTCCGGCCAAGGCCAAGGCCGAACTGATCGCCGACGCCGGGGTGATGATGCGCGCCCTGCTCAACGACCTGCTCGACCTGTCGAAGATCGAGGCCGGCCGCATGACCGTCGAGACGATCGATTTCGCGCCCCGCACCCTGATCTGCGACACCCTGCGGTTCTGGCGCGCCGAGGCTCGCGAGAAGGGTCTTGCTCTGCGATTCAAAGGCGGCCGGCGCCTGCCGCGCTGGATCAAGGGCGACCCGGTGCGCCTGCGCCAGGTGCTCAACAACCTGCTGTCCAACGCCATCAAGTTCACGCCCGATGGGCGGGTCTGCATCGAACTCGAAATGACGCCCCGCGCCGAGGGCGGGCTGATGCTGAGCCTGGCGGTGACCGACACCGGGCCGGGCCTTGGTCCCGAACAGCTGGCGCGGCTGTTCACGGCCTACGACCAGTTGGGCGCCGACACTACGCGCACCTTCGGCGGTACGGGCCTGGGCCTGGCCATCAGCCGCGACCTCTCCCGCCTGATGGGCGGCGATCTGACGGCGGAATCGGCCGAGGGGCGCGGCGCGCGCTTCTTGCTGACCCTGCCGGCCCCCGAAGGCGAGGAACCGCCGACGCCCGAGCCGCTCGATGCGCCCGCCGACGGCTTCTCCGACGCCCCGACGGTGCTGGTGGTCGACGACCACGAGATCAACCGCCGCACTCTGGCTCAGGTGCTGGAAGCCTTCGGCCTGGAGGTCGTCCTCGCCGCAGATGGCGAGACGGCGCTGCTGCTGGCCGGCGAGACCCGCTTCGACGCCATCCTGATGGACGTCAACATGCCGGGTCTCGACGGACTGGACACCACCCGCCGCCTGCGCGCGCAGGGACTGAACCGCCTCACGCCCGTGATCGCCGTCACCGGCGCCGTGGCTGAGGGCGACATCGCCGCCTGCCGGGCCGCAGGCATGCAGGACTTCGTCGAGAAGCCGTTCGAAGTCAGCGGGCTATACGCCGTCCTGCTGCGGGTGCTCGGCGGCGAGGAGGCCGCCTAGCCGGCGACGTGACCGAAGGTCTCGGCGGCCGCCAGGACCAGCGCCGACAGGATCACGCCGTGATAGGCCGCGCCCAGCACGACCGTCCGTCGCACCGACCATCCTCGCCTGGCGCCGAAGGCCGCGGCGACGTCGCGCTGCAACTGCCTGGCCGGACTGTCCACGGGCTTGGCGGCGGCACCGGCCAGCCGGACCGCCTCGGGCTTCACCGGCGGCTGTCGAGCCGTGTCGATCTGGTCTTGAATGTCGTAGACGACCTGCTTCTGCATGTCGGTTTTCTCCCCGTGCTGAGGGGGGAGAAGCTTCGGCGTGGCGTGACTAACAAACCATGTTGGTAGAACGCCGTTCGCCTGCGGCCCGCTGTCGCGGCCTAGAGCGGCAGGACCTTGAGTTTCAGGCCCAGCACCTGGGCCAGGGCGCTGGCGCGCTTGGCGGTCTGTTCGCCCAGCAGTAGCGCCGCATAGCCGGGCTCGGCCGACAGCTGGACGTCGGCCTTCTCGATGGCTAGTCGCGAGCGAGACAGCAGCGCGGGACTGCGGCCCGACAGGTCGCAGCCCAGTCGGATCGCCGCCCCCAGCGCGCGGGCGCGCTTCAGGCGAGCCGGGGTCAGCAGCCGTTCCAGCACGTCCATCTCGGGCGGGTTGAACGGCGTCGAATGGCGGGCGAAGGCGGCGGCGGCCAGGAAGGCGCGCTCCACGTGGGTCTGACCGGCTATCGGGGCCCGCAGCACCTGCTCGAACACCAGGTCGGCGCGATGGTCAGGGTGCAGGCGTGCGCCGAGGTCCGCCAGGCGGCAGGCGGCCGCAACCAGCACCGCGTCGCGGCCGTCGAACAGGCTTTCCAGCTTGCCGAAGGCCGGTTCCAGCCAGGCCTGCAGCGCCACGCCCAGGTCGTCCGCCACGCCTTGGCGGGCGGTCAGCGAGGCGCTGCCCTCGATCAGCGGGTCCAGGCCCCGCACGCGCGGCGCCATGGCTTCGAACAGCAGGCCCTCGCGCACGCCGAAGGCCGAGATCTCGATGCGCTTGAGGTCCAGGCGTTCGATCAGGCTTTCCAGCACCACGGCGGCGTAGGGCAGGGTCTCGATGCGCTTCTTGGACATGCCCTCGATACGCTCGAGCGAACTTCTCGACTGGTGCGAGACCAGGCGCGCGGCCTCCAGGGCCTCGCTGCGGCCGATCTCGTACTGGTGCACCACCTGCAGCGGGTAGCCGGACAGGCGCATGTGCAGCAAGGCGAGGTTGCGCCAGGCGCCGCCGACGGCGTGGAAGGCGTCGGCCTTGAACACCTCGGCCACCGGAGCCAGTCGCTGGGCGGCCAGGCGGCGCACACGGTCGGCGTCGAAGCCTTCGGTCAGGCCCAGGCTGAACGGACCCAGCGGCAGGGTCACGCCCTGGCCAGCGCCGGTCGGTTCCAGGCGCACAAGTTCCAGGCTGGCGCCGCCCAGGTCGCCGACCACGCCGGTGGCGTCGGGCGCGCCGGCCAGCACGCCGAGCGCGGCGTAACGGGCTTCTTCCTCGCCGGAGAGCACGCGGATGGTGAGGCCGGTCTCTTCGGCCACGCGCCTGACGAAGGCGGCGCCATCGCTGGCCTCGCGCACGGCGGCGGTGGCGGCGACGAAGGTCTCGGCCGGCTGCACGGCTTCCAGCACCGCCTTGAAGCGCTTCAGCGCCGCCAGGGTCTGGGCGACGCCGTCGGGCGCCAGGCGACCCTTGGAGCCGAGCTCACGGCCAAGGCCTGCCAGCACCTTCTCGTTGAAGACGGTCCAGATGGCGCGACCTTCCAGTCGGTACACCACCAGGCGGACCGAGTTGGAGCCGATATCGATCACGGCCGCGTCGCGCGGCGCCGAGAGAGGCATGAGGCTGGTTTAACGCATTCGTCGCGCAGGGGAAGCGGCGGCCTTGGACGAAACCGTCACGAAAGCCGTCGCTCCCCAGTTTTTCAGCGCTTCCGCTTGGGGCCGACGTGGTCGAAGGCGCGCGGCAGGTCCTGGACGTGGTGGCCACGGCCCGACAGGCTGGGATTGGTCATGAAGTATTCGTGGGCCGAGAATGCGCCCTTGCCGTCCCAGGCCGGATCGCGGGCGTAGTGGCCCTCGTGGTCGAGGCGCCAGCTCTGGGCCTCGTCGTTGAGGTTGGCGACCATGATCTGGCTCAGCACCTGCTGGTGTACGGTCGGGTTCTCGATCGGCACCAGGCTCTCCACCCGGCGATCGAGATTGCGCGGCATCCAGTCGGCCGAGCTGATGAAGGCGCGGGTCTGGGCGCTGGGCATGTCGGCGCCGTTGGCGAAGGCCACGACGCGGGCATGCTCCAGGAAGCGGCCGACGATCGACTTGACGCGGATGTTCTCCGACAGGCCCGGAATGCCCGGGCGCAGGCAGCAGATGCCCCGCACCACCAGGTCGATCTGCACGCCGTCCTGGCTGGCGGCGTACAGGGCGTCGATGATCTGCGGATCGACCACGGCGTTCATCTTGGCCCAGATGCCGGCCGGCTTGCCGGCGCGGGCGTTGGCGGCCTCGGCGGCGATCATCGCCAGCAGGTCGGGCTTCAGCGTCTGGGGCGAGAACGACAGCTTCTCCAGCGCGCCGGGCTGGGCGTAGCCGGTGATGAAGTTGAACAGCTTGCCGCCGTCGCGGCCCATGGCCGGGTCGCAGGTAAACAAGCTGAGGTCGGTGTAAACCCGGGCCGTCTGCGGGTGATAGTTGCCGGTGCCGAAGTGGCAGTAGGTGCGCAAGGCGTCGCCCTCGCGGCGCACCACCACCGACAGCTTGGCGTGGGTCTTCCAGTCGACGAAGCCGAACACCACGTGCACGCCCGCCCGCTCCAGGTCGCGCGCCCACTTCAGGTTATTTTCCTCGTCGAAACGCGCCTTGATCTCGACCAGGGCGGTGACGTTCTTGCCGTTGTCGGCCGCCTCGATCAGGGCCGCCACGATCGGGCTGTCCTTGGAGGTGCGATACAGGGTCTGCTTGATGGCCAGCACGTTGGGGTCACGGGCGGCCTGGCGCAGGAACTGCACCACCACGTCGAAGCTCTCGAACGGGTGATGGACCAGGATGTCCTTCTCGCGGATCGCCGCGAAGCAGTCGCCGCCGTGGTCGCGCACGCGCTCGGGGAAGCGGGCGTTGTAGGGCTTGAACTTCAGGTCCGGACGATCGGGCGGGATCAGCTCGCTCATCTGGGCCAGGCCCAGCTTGCCGTCCACCAGCACCACGTCTTCGGGCTGGGCGCGCAGGCCCTCGATGATGAACTCGCGCAGGTCGGCGGGCATGGTGGTCTGGATCTTCACCCGCACCACGCGGCCCAGGCGGCGCTTCTTCAGGCGCGCCTCGAACTCGCGCACCAGGTCTTCGGCCTCTTCCTCGATCTCCAGATCGCTGTCGCGGATCAGGCGGAACAGGCCCCGGCCCTCCACCTCGTAGCCGGGGAACAGGTGGCCGAGGAACAGGATGATGAAGCTTTCCAGCGCCACGATCTTTCGCTCGCGCTTGCGGCCGCGTGCGGTGCTGGCGATCTCCCAGAAGCGCTGCACCTGGTTGGGGATCGGCGCCAGGGCGTACAGGTGCTTGTCGTCGGCGATCCGACGCAGCTTCAGCGCCAGGCAGAAGCCCAGGTTCGGAATGAACGGGAACGGGTGGGCCGGATCCACCGCCAGCGGCGTCAGCACCGGGAAGATGCGCGACTTGAAGATCTCCTCGGCGCGCTCGCGGTCGGCGCCGACGATGTCCTTGGCGTCCAGCAGCTTCAGGCCCTCGGCCCACAGCTCGGCGCGCACCTCGCGCCAGATCTTCTGCTGCTCGCTCATCAGCTCGAAGGCCGAGGCGTTGATGCGGGTCAGCTGTTCGCCAGGGGTCAGGCCGTCCTGGCTGACGACGCGCACGGCCTCGCGCACCTGGCCCTTAAGACCGGCCACGCGGACCATGTAGAATTCGTCGAGGTTGTTGGCGCTGATCGACAGGAAGCGCAGGCGTTCCAGCAGCGGGTGGCGCGGGTTGGCGCTTTCCTCGAGCACGCGCTGGTTGAAGGCCAGCCACGAAAGTTCACGGTTGAAGAACCGTTCCGGCGAGGCCAGCAGGTCCTCGTCCAGGGTCAGGCGCACGCAATCCTCGGGCGCGGGCTCCACCTTGTGAGGGGCGGGCGCGAGGGCGGCGGCGTCTGTCATCGTCTACTCCAAGGCAATGCCCGGCATGGTGGACGAGCCCGATGACAGTCGCAAGACAAACGCTGATTTCTTAAAGAAAAGCCGGGCTTTCGATCAGTCCCGTTCAGTCCTCGAACGCGTCGTCCTCGCCGAAGGCCAGCACCTGGGCGACGAAGGCGCGGGTGATGCCGCGATTGCCTTCAGAGGCCGCTTCGTCCAGCAGGGCCACCAGGGCCACGGCTTCCGGCGCGCTGCGGGGAATGCGACGCAGCAGATAGGCGTAGACGTCGTCGGCGGGGCGGATCAGGCGGTCGGCGAAGGCGCGGCGCAGCACCGCCTCCAGCACCACGTCGTCGGGCTCGTCGATGACGGCGGCGGTCATGGCGTTCAGGCGCGAACGCAGGTCCGGCACGATCGTCTGCCATTCCAGCGGCGCGGTCTGGGCGGTCAGCAGAAGGCTGCCGCCGTCGACGCCGGCCATGTTCAAGAGGTGAAACAGGTCCTCGTCCGACACGACGCCGCCCAGGGCGCGTCGGTCGGCGTTCTCGACCAGCACGGTGCGGCCGCGCAGGGCCGGCAGGTTCAGCGGCGCCTGGTGGGGGTCGGTGGCGTCGACGATGACGGCGCCGGCCTGCGCGGCCCAGGCGCGCGCGAGGTGCGTCTTGCCGCTGCCCGAAGGGCCGATCAGGGCCAGGCGGCCGTTCGGCCATGCCGGCCACGCGTCGACGGCGCGCACGGCGTCCTCGTTGGCCGGCGAGACGGCGAAGTCGACCCGCTCGAAGGTGGGCAGGCGTTCCAACGGCAATTTCAGCTGGCTCAAGGTCGTCGCGAAGTCACATGGTGAATGGGTAGGGAAGGTATAGGCGGCGGGCCGCTGCGCCGCGAGACGGCGGGCGGGCGGTCTTGGGGATATAGGCCACTATAGGTGTGGACGCAGGAAGCGGGTGTGGATGCTCGTGTGGACGCCGGTGTGGACGGCCGTGGTCAAATGATCCACGGCCCTGTTGAGCGTTAATCTTCTGGGGACTTCGGCCGCCGCGCTGACTGCGGCATGATCCGGCGGCGAACGCTTCGGCGTCGCCGCGATTCACTTTCGGAGCTTCAACCTGGCCCAGACCGCCGCAACCGCCGACCTCGCCGCCTGGCGCGACGAGATGACCAGGCCGCCCAGCGCGCTGGGCCTGGCCGCCCGCGCCGTCCAGCTGAAGGTCAATCGGATCATTCCGGAAAAGGTCCATGCCGCCATCACCACGGCGATGCAGGGCATGACCCGGGCGATCCTCACCGGCTCGGACTTCGCCACCGGCGCGCCGCTGGTTCAGGCCACGCTCGACGAGCGGCTGGAGCGCGTGCGTGCGGCGATCGACAACTGGAAGAAGGCCGCGGCCGCCGAGGGCGGGATCGCCGGGGCAGGGGGCTTCGTGCTGGCCGCCGCCGATTTTCCGCTGCTGATGAGCTTCAAGATCAAGCTCCTGTTCGAGATTGCAGCCGCCTTCGGCCACGAGGGCTCGGAACTGTCGGAGCGCCTCTACATCCTGCACATCTTCGAACTGGCCTTCTCGGACTCTGCACACCGCGCCAGAGTGTTCGAGGCCATGGACGGCTGGGACGCGCGCCCGCATCCGACCGACCTTTCCGGCTTCGACTGGCGAGCTTTCCAGCAGCAGTACCGCGATCACATCGATCTCGCGAAGCTGGCTCAGCTGCTGCCGATCGTCGGCGCGCCGGTGGGCGCGATCGTCAACTGGCGCCTTGTCGAAAAGCTCGGCCACACGGCGGTGATGGCCTACCGGATGCGTTTGGAGGCGCAGCCGGCGCTGAGGTGACCCCCCAGTCGGCTTTGCCGACAGCTCCCCCAGAGGGGGAGCATCCTGGCGTCGGCGTCTCAAGATCCTCCCCCTCTGGGGGAGGTGGCCCGGAGGGCCGGAGGGGACTCAGGCCAGCGCCTGCTCGATCGCCTTCTGCAGGTTTTCCGGGCTCTCGGCCCCGACCACCGCCACCTTGCCGGCGAAGATCGCCACCGGAACGCCGGTGACGCCGCCCTGCACGGCCATGGCGTGCTGCTGGGCGATCACGTCCTTATCGGCGCCCTCGGCCAGCAGGCCCAGCACCGCGACCTCGTCCATGCCGGCGGCCTTGGCGATGTCGGCCAGCACCACGGGATCGCCGATGTCGCGGCCTTCCTCGAAATAGGCGGCGAACAGGCCCTCAACCACGGCGTCCTGCACGGCCGCGCCGCGCGCCCAGCGGATCAGGCGGTGGGCGGCGCTGGTGTTGGGCGACAGGGCGATCTTGTCGAAGGCGAAGTCGATGCCTTCCTCGGCGCCGGCGTCCTGCAGCGCCTTGTGCACCGCCTTCAGCCGGGTCTGGTCCTTGAACTTTCCGGCCATGTAGGCGGCGCGATCGACGCCTTCCTCGGGCAGCGTGGGGTCCAGCTGGTAGGGACGCCAGATGACGATCGGCTCGAGGTCGGGCCGCGCGGCCAGGGCGCTCTTCACCCGGCGCCAGCCGAGATAGCACCACGGGCAGACGACGTCGGCGACGACGTCGACGGTGATCGGCTGGCCCATGGGAGAACTCCTACAGCTAACTAGATGGCCTTCTGGAGGGCCTGGGAAGCGGCGCGCTCCAGCGCGTGGATGGCGGTCTCGCCCGGCTCGATCTGGGCGACGCCGATATCGAACTCGCAGACGAACGGGCTGCGGTCCTCGCCGGCGTCGAAGGCCGTGCAGCCGATGACGGCGGCGATGCGCTCGGCGGCGGCCTTGGCGGCCGTCAGGTTGGTGGCCGGCAGGGCCAGGGCGAAGACTTCCGGCGCCAGGCGCGCGGCGGTGTCCTCGACGCGGACGAGGCGCCCGACCATCGAGCCGATCTGGGGAATGGCGCGGTCGAGCCAGCCGTTCTGGCGCGCCCAGACCACGTCGGCCTTGTCGGCCACGCGCAGCACGCCGATCGACAGCGGACGTCCCCGCTCGCGGGCCGCGCCGGCCAGCCGGGCCAGATGGGCGGCGAACAGGTCGCGGGTGAAGAGGCCCGTGGCCGCATCCATCAGGCCCGAGCTGCGGGCCTTCTCCAGCGCGCCGCGAATGGCTTCGCCGCGACGATAGTTGCGGGCCAGCTCGATCACCCGGCGGGCGGTGTCGCCCTCCGGCGTCTGCGGCGAGGCCACGTCCGACACGCCGCGATGGAACGCCTCGGACATGGTCACGTAGCTCTCGGCGTTCATGTAGAGCAGCGCCGGGATGTGGAAGAGGCGGGTGTTGCGCCGCATGCCGGCGGCGATCGACAGCGCTTCCTGCTGGTTCTCGCCGGCCCACAGCACCACCGCGTCGAAGGCCCGCTCGTGCAGGTAGTCGAAGGCGGTGTAGGCGGTGAAGGCGCCGACCACGTCGGCCCCGCCGCGGGTCAGGGCGTTGGACAGGGCCAGGAACTGCGGGGCCGGCTCGCCGATGGCCAGCACGCGGTAGGGCGCGGCGGAGGCTTCCGGCAGGTCGAGCCTGCGGCCGCGGTCGCCGAAGGTGGTCAGGCGAAGCTCGAACTCTTCCTCGGCGATGGCCGTGCGGACCAGCGATTCCAGGCGCAGCACCGCTTGCGACGGGTGCAGCGGCGGCGACAGGGTCAGGTCGAAGGCGCTCTGGCCCACGTCCGTGCCCGGCTCGCCGATGGCGATCACCGGCAGGCGGCGCGGGGCCACGGCGGCCTTCAGGCGGCGGGCGAGCGTCTGGCTGTCGGGACCGGCGGCGTCCAGGTCGACGATCACCGCCTCGATCTGCAGGTCGCCCAGCGCGGCGAGGGCGGCGTAGGGGCCGCGCGCGGTGATGGTGCGCCAGCCCAGGCGGTCCAGCCCTTCGGACAGGGGACCGGCCCGCGTGTCGTCACGCGCCACGATCAGGATCCGGGCGTTCACCGCCAAATTCGTTCTCCGCTGGCGCAGGCCTTCGATTCGCGAGCCAACATAGCAGAGGCGAGGGTGCGGCAAAGGGATGCGTGGTCGCAGTCTTTACCTTGTCGACAGGCGATTTGACCCGGGCTTGCCTGACCGGGCGTCAACCGGGTCCTACTGCCTCCAACGAGATCGAAACGGGAGGAGAAGCGATGGGCCAGGGACCGCTGTCGGGACTGAAGGTGCTGGAGTTCGCCGGGATCGGCCCCGGGCCGTTCTGCGGCATGCTGCTGTCGGACCTCGGGGCCGACGTCGTGCGCATCGACCGCAAGGGCTCGGGCCGCTCCTCGCCGGCCGACGTCACCGCCCGCGGCCGCCGCTCCGTGGCGCTGGATCTCAAGCAGCCCGCCGCCGTGGAGACCTGCCTGAAGCTGATGGAGACCGCGGACGCGGTTTTCGAGGGTTTCCGGCCCGGCGTGATGGAGCGCCTTGGGCTCGGGCCCGAAGCCGCCTTGGCCCGCAATCCCAGGCTCGTCTACGGCCGCATGACCGGCTGGGGGCAGACCGGTCCCTACGCCAAGGCCGCTGGCCACGACATGAACTACATCGCCATCACCGGCGCGCTCGACGCCATCGGCACTGAGGACAAGCCGATCCCGCCGCTGAACCTGGTCGGCGACTTTGGCGGCGGGGCGCTCTATCTGGCCTTCGGCCTGCTGGCGGGCGTCATCCATGCGCGCGAGACCGGGCAGGGCCAGGTCATCGACTGCGCCATGAGCGACGGGGCGGCCTCGCTCATGGCCATGTTCTACGGCTTCAAGGCGATGGGCATGTGGCGCGAGGGCCGGCGCAACAACCTGCTCGACGGCGGGGCCCACTTCTATGACACGTACCAGTGCGCTGACGGCAAGTGGGTGTCGATCGGCTCCATCGAGCCGCAGTTCTATCTGCTGCTGCTGGAAAAGACCGGGATCACCGACCCGCACTTCCAGGCCCAGATGAGCCGCGACGACTGGCCGGCCCTGCGCGACAAGCTGGCCGCCGTGATCGTCACCAAGACCCGCGAAGAGTGGTGCGCCATCATGGACGCCACCGATGTCTGCTTCGCGCCGGTGCTGTCGATGGACGAGGCGCCGGGCCACGCCCACAACAAGGCCCGGGAAACCTTCGTTGAGGTCGCCGGCGTCATCCAGCCCGCGCCCGCGCCGCGCTTTTCGGCTACGCCGGGCGTGATCCAGGGGCCGCCGCCCAAGATTGGAGCCGACAACGCCTCGGCGCTTGGCGACTGGGGCTTCGACGCGGCGGCGATCGCCGAACTGGAGGCGACCGGCGCACTCTGACGCAAGCTGACAACCGCGTTCAGATGCGGTTCAGGCGGCGAATCCTACCTTCGAACTGTGACCGGCCGCTGCGCCAACCCGTCCCTCGATGTGGCGGCCGGTTCAGGCAAGACCTGCGGAGACGCGTCGCTTTCCCTGAGGCGGCGCGTCTTTGACTATCCAGGCAAGCGCGACTTTCTGGAGAGCGGCGCCGTCCAAGGGTTGCTTCACAGGACGGCCGGGGGCAGTTTCCGCCGAATGCAGCCCCCTAAGGCCCCCATTCGCTGGCGAGACCTCGATCTCGACCCGATCCACTGGGTTCAGGAAATCCTTCGCGTTCTCGGCCTGGCCCTGTCCCGGCTGTGGGGGCGCGACGTCATGCTCTATGTGGGCGGCGTCTCGTTCTTCGCCCTGCTGGCGGTGTTTCCCGGCCTGGCCATCCTGATCGGCCTCTACAGCCTCCTGCTTGATCCCAACACCGCAGCCCGCCAGGCCGACGCCCTGGCCTTCATGATGCCCACCGGCGCGCGGCCGATCTTCCAGAACGAGATGCAGCGGCTGGCTCACGCGCCGGTCTACACCGTCTCGCTGCAGAGCCTCGTGATCCTGGTCATCGGTGTCTATGCCGCCCATCGCGGCTTCAAGGCCCTGCTGGCCGGGCTGTCGTTCATCCACGACGAGGAGGACCAGCGCGGCTTCTTCGGCTTCAACCTGATGGCGCTGTTCGTGCTGATCGCCGCCTTCGGCCTGCTGTTCCTGATGTCTGGGGTGTTTCTGACCTTCCGGCTGTTGGCCAGCACCCTCGATTTGCGGCCGCTGGAGGGGGTGTCGTGGATCCAGAGCGAATGGACCTGGGCGACCATGGGCCTGATCGTGGGCATGACCCTGATCTATCGCTACGCCATGTCCCGCCAGCCGGTGGGCTGGCGCGCCTCGCTGACCGGCGGCTTCGCGGCGGGCCTGTTCTGCGTCTTCATGTCGTGGGCCAGCGCCTTCTACGTCGAGAAGGTGGCTCACCTGGGCGCGACCTACGGCTCGATCTCGGCCGTGATTATCTTCCTGATCTGGCTGTCGTGGAGCGTGAACGCGGTGTTCTTCGGCGGCGCCCTGGCCACCGAGGTCGAGATCGCGCTGGACGAGCGACCCCAGGCCCTTGTCGACGGACCCAAGGCCATCGCCCTCAAGGCGCCTTCGTCACCCGAAAGCTGATCACGCCCGACGGCAGGTCCTCGACGCCTTCCAGCGTCGCACCCAGCTGGCGGGCGAAATGCGGCACGTCGATGCGCGCCAGCGGGTCGTCGGCCAGGAGGCGCACCGTCGCGCCGGCCGGCGCGTGCTCCAGCGCGCGGCGCAGGCGCAGGGTCGGCACCGGGCAGCGATGGCCGCGCGCGTCGACCTCGATGTCGCTCACGAAAACACCTGCTCGGCTTCCTCTGCGCTGAGGATGCGATGCTTGCCCGGCTCCAGGTCGTCCGGCAGCGTGATGCCGCCGATCCGCTCGCGATGCAGCGCTGTGACATGGTTGCCCATGGCCGCGAACATCCGGCGCACCTGATGATAGCGACCCTCGGTGATGGTCAGGCGGGCGGTCTTGTCGTCCACCACGTCCAACTGCGCCGGCAGCAGCGGCTTTTCCTCGCCTTCCAGCATCAGCGTTCCGCTGGCGAAGGCCTCGGCTTCCTTGCCCGACAGCGGCCGGTCCAGGCTCGCCAGATAGGTCTTGGCCACATGGCGCTTGGGCGAGATCACCCGGTGCAGGAAGTCGCCGTCGTCGGTGATTAGCAAGAGGCCCGAGGTGTCCTTGTCCAGCCGCCCTACGCTCGACAGGGCCGGATCGCGGATCTGCCAGCGGCGGGGCAGAAGGTCGTAGATCTTGGCCCCGTCCTCCCGGTGCGAGCACACCACGCCCAGGGGCTTGTTCATCAGCAGCACCAGCGGCGCGGGCGGATCGATCGGAACGCCGCGAACGAACAGATGTTGGGGCAGGTCGGCGGTCACGGCGATGCGCTTGCCGGCGTCCTTCAGCGGCGCGCCGTCGAAGGTCACCTTGCCGGCCGCCACCAGGGCCTGGACCTCGCGCCGCGCGCCATAGCCCAGATTGGCCAGCAGCCGGTCCAGCCGCGCCATCAGCGCCTTGGTCATTTCACGGCCTCGAGCACCTTGAAGCCTTCCTGGTCGACCACCGGCTTCACGCGCGTGAAGTGGTCGGCCAGCACGGCCTCGTAGGGCAGGTGGCGGTTGGCCACCAGCCACAGCACGCCGCCCTTCTTCAGCAGCGCGGCCGCGCCCCGGATGAAGGCCTGCCCCAGCGCCTTGTCCTCGCCGCCGCCCTCGTGGAACGGCGGGTTGGAGACCACGAAGTCGAGGTTCGACAATTCCGGCAGGCCCAGGCGGATATCGGCGTGCGAGAAGCTGACCCGCGCGTCGTCGACATTGCGCTGCGCCGCGTCCAGCGCCCGGCGATCGATGTCCACCAAGGCAAGCTTGGTCACCTTGGGCGAGGCCAGCACCTGGTGGGCGAGCACGCCGATGCCGCAGCCCAGGTCCGCGCCGGCGCCGGAGAAGGCGGGCAGGGCCTGCATGAGGAGGGCGGTGCCGGTGTCGAGTCGGTCCCAGCTGAACACGCCCGGCTGGGTCCAAAGGCCTTCGCCGTCGATGCGGCGCGGCGCGCCTTCGGCCAGGGCTTCGGAGAGGCCCGTGGGCGCTTCGGGGCGCAGGGTCACGCAGATGCGGTGGTGACGACGGGCGTCCTCGCCGATGGTGCAGCCGAACGCCGACAGTTCCTTCTTAAGGCGCAGGCCGCCGCGATCCTTGGGCGCGGCCACGGTCAGGCGGCCACCGGGCTTAAGTGCGCGGAGGGCCTGGGCCAGCACATAGCGGCGCTCCACCGCGCCGGCCGGGGCCAGAACGACGAAAGTGTCCAGCGAGGCGTCGGCCAGACCTTCCAGCGGCTGCGCGCCCGGCACGGTCGGCGCGGTCTGCACGGCGCCGCGCGGCGTCTCGATCACCTCGCGGGGAGGAAAGCCATAGACGGCGGCGGAGGCAGTATCGGTCATGAGCTAAGGATCTTGGGCCGTGGAACGCGAAGGGCGGGAAAGGGGCGTTGGTTACCTTGGGCTGGCCCGCGACGCCAGACTTTCACGCTTTGACCGCTCGCGGGCATTGCTTGGCGTGGGGCGTCGAAGCAAGCTTTCACCATGAACGCCACGGCCCTCATCCTCATCGACCTGCAACGCGGCATGCTTCCAGAGAGCACCGGACCCCGCAACAATCCCGAGGCCGAGGACAACGCCGCCCATTTGCTGCACGCCTGGCGTGTTCGCGGCCTTCCGATCGTGCATGTGCGCCATATGAGCCGCTCGCCCGAAGGCTCGTTCTGGCCCGGCTCTTCCAACTGCGGGTTCCAGCCGCGGTTCGAGCCGCTGCCGTCCGAGCACCGGATGGAGAAGAACGTCCCCGACGCTTTCGCCGGCAGTGGCCTGGAGCGCTGGTTACGCCTGCGCGACGTGCATCACCTGGTCGTGGTCGGCGTGGCCACGAACAATTCGGTCGAGGCCAGCGTCCGCTCGGCCGCCTGCCTGGGTTTCGACGTCGCCGTACCGGCCGACGCCTGCTTCACCTTCGACAAGGCCGATCTCGAAGGCGTCGTCCGCGACGCCGAGGAATGGCACTTGATGAGCCTCTCCAACCTCGACGGCGAGTACGCGGTGGTCACGCGGACGGATGATATCCTGGGGAGGCTGGGATAGCTAAATAGTCCCTCTCTAAGAGAGAGGGCTCAATAGGCCCCCTACGGCTCACGCCGCTCAAGCAGCAGGATCTGCAAGTCCTTCTCCGGCCGCCAGTTCTTGCGGCGCACCTCGAACTGGGTCGGGCCGATCTTCTTCACGCCATCGGCGCAGAAGCTGACCAGGTTTTTCGGGGAGCCCTTATCGACCACCAGCCGGAAGTCGCCGATCGGTTCGCTCCAGTTGCCGCCGGTGACCAGCACGTAGTCGATCCACTTCTCGATGAAGGCCGAGCCGTCGCTGCTTGCGCGTTTCACCGCCGCGACCATGCCTGGGTCGACGCAGTACCGGCCTTCCGTCTCCGCGCCGTACTCCGTGCCGATCGAGGTCGCCACGGTCGCGCCGACAGAGGGCGTATAGGCGTGTTCGACCACGATGGGCTTGCCGGCGGGGAAGGCCTGCAGCCAGTGATAGGTGGTCTTCAGCACCCAGATCGGCCCCTGGTCTTCGTCGTAGAGGCCAAGAGCCTGGGCTTCCTTCAGCTTGGCGGGCGGCAGGGCCTCCATGGCCTTGGTCGCGGCCTCTTGGTGCACGGCCAGCGGGATCCTGTTGGCGACCAGCCAGGCCGTGCGGTCGACGCCGCCGCCGAACGCCTTCTGCTCGACCTGGGCCTTCACCGGCTTGCCGTCGACCTTGGTCGAGAAGCCCAGGATATTGGCCGGATCGTCCACCGGGATCGACACGTCGCCCATGAAGAAGCCGTCTCCGCCGATGTCGGGCATCGGGAAGGCCACGCGCAGCGTCACGTCCTTGCCGCTGGTGTTCTCGAACACGTAGCGGACCCGCACGGCCGTCGGCGAGATGTAGAGGTCCTCCGACCGCATGGCCACGGCGGTGGTCCTGGTCAGCACCAGCCCGCCGGCCGCCAGCTCGGCCGAGCTGTCGTTGGCCATGGCTGGCGCGGCGCAGGCGAGCGCGGCGACCAGGGCGGCTGAGCGGAGGAGGGAGCGAAAGGTCATGTCGCCGGGATAGCACGGCGACGACGACGAAGGAGTGGCGGACAGGGTGGGATTCGAACCCACGGTAGACTTTCACCTACGGCGGTTTTCAAGACCGCTGCCTTAAACCACTCGGCCACCTGTCCGGAGCGGGCGGCTATATCAGCGCTTGTGCTTCGGCTCCAGAACGATCTGTCGCAGGCATCCTTAACCAAGCCTAAAAACATCTGAACGAAGCTGAAACCATGATGGGGGCTGACCATCCGGAGTTTTGGCGACGTATGCGGCGCGAGCACAGATCTGAAATCCGGGCGCTGAAGGTCCTGGGCCTCGTGGCGCTGGGCGCCGCGGGCCTGGCCGCCTGCGCCACGCCGACCCCGCGCCTGCCGATCGCCAAGGGCGTCCCGAAGTCCACGCCAGATCGCGAGTATCACGGTCCGCCGCCGCCCGGTTACGGCCAGGGCCTGCGCGGCACCGAAAAGCCCTATCAGATCAAGGGTATCTGGTACTATCCGAAGGCCGATCCGAACTACGACGTGGTGGGGACCGGCTCTTGGTACGGCGAGCAGTTCCACAACCGCCGCACCGCCAACGGCGAGGTCTTCGACATGGACCTGCCGTCGGCGGCCCACAAGACGCTGCCGCTGCCGTCGATCGTCGAGGTCACCAATCTGGAGAACGGTCGCAAGATGCGCCTGCGGGTCAACGACCGCGGGCCGTTCGTCGGCGATCGCCTGATCGATCTCTCCAAGGCCGCCGCCGACGAGCTGGGCTATCGCGGCAAGGGCCTGGCCAAGGTGCGCGTGCGCTATATCGGCCCGGCGCCCAAGAACGCCGCCGACCAGCCCCGTCGCTATGCCTCGGCTCCCGTCAAGCCGCCGCCGGTCGCGCCCTATCGCCCGCCCGTGGCCCCGCCGCCGCGCGAGCCCGAGATCGTCAATGTTTCGGCCCCGCCGCCCGGCGCCTATCGCGTCCAGGCGGGCAGTTTCGCCAACCGCGACAACGCCGAGCGCGCCGCCGAACGCCTGTCGGGCGCCGGCCGCGTGACGGTCGAGCCCATGGAGCGCGCCGGCGGCACGCTCTATCGCGTGCTGGTCAGCGCCGGAGACGACGAGGGCCTGGCCTGGAGCGTGCGCGATCGCGTCGCTTCGCTGGGCTTTGGCGACGCCACGGTGCTCCGGCCCTAAGCGGGTCTGGACAAGGCGGGCGTTCCGGCCGATTTGAGGCCGATGGCCAGCGGAACGTTCATCAGCTTCGAAGGCGGCGAGGGCGCCGGCAAATCCACCCAGGTGCGCCTCCTGGCGCAGCGCCTGGAAGAGCTTGGCCGCGAGGTCGTGCTGACCCGCGAGCCGGGCGGCAGCCCTGGCGGCGAGGCGATCCGCGAGCTTCTGGTGCACGGCGCGGCTGACCGCTGGTCGCCGGTCACCGAGACCCTCCTGATGTACGCCGCCCGCCGCGACCACGTGGAGCGGGTGATCCGTCCGGCCCTGGCGCGCGCGGCGGTGGTCGTCTGCGACCGCTTCGCCGATTCGACCCGGGCCTATCAGGGCGCCGGCGGCGACGCGCCTGCCTCGCTGATCGCCAGCCTGGAAGAGCACGTGCTGGGCGCCACGATCCCGGCCCTGACCCTGGTCTTCGACCTGCCCGCCACGGTAGGCCTGGAGCGGGCCAGCGCCCGGGGCGGCGCCGCCCGCTTCGAATCCAAGGGCCTGGATTTCCACGAGCGCCTGCGCGCCGGCTTCCTGGAGATCGCCCGCCGCGAGCCCGAGCGCTGCGCGGTCATCGACGCCACCGCCTCGATCGACGAGGTCTCTCGCGCCGTCTGGGCCGCCGTCAGCGAACGGCTGGACCTGGCATGAGCGACGCGCCTCCACATCCGCGCGACGTCTTCTCGCTGGACGGCCAGGAGAAGGCCGAGCTGTCGTTCCTCGACGCCCTGGGCCGCGGTCGCCTGCATCATGCCTGGCTGCTGACCGGCCCCGAGGGCGTGGGCAAGGCCACCTTGGCCTACCGCATGGCCCGCCGGCTGCTGGGCGCGCGCGAGGACAAATCCTTCGGCGTGCTGGGCTCGGCCCCGTCCGACTTCGTCAGCCGCCAGGTCGCCGCCCGCTCGCATCCCGACCTGATGGTGCTGGAGCGGGCCACCGACGACGGCAAGGCCCGCAAGTCGATTCCCGTCGACGAGGCCCGCCTGCTGCCCGGCTTCTTCGCCAACTCGCCGGCCACTTCGCCCTACAGGGTGGCGATCATCGACGCCGCTGACGACCTCAACGTCAACGCCGCCAACGCCGTGCTCAAGACGCTGGAGGAGCCGCCGCCGCGCGGGATCATCCTTCTCATCAGCCATTCGCCCGGCAAGCTCCTGCCCACGATCCGTTCGCGCTGCCGGCGCCTGGCCGTGCCCGCGCCGGGCGTCGAGCGCGCCGCCGACATGGTCGAGCACCGCCTGGGCCTGGATCGCCGCCAGGCCGAGCGCCTGGGCCGCATGGCCCATGGCGCGCCCGGCAAGGCGCTGCAGCTGGCCGCCGCCAAGGCCCTGGAGGCCGACGACACCGCCGGTGAGATCCTGCGCAAGCTGCCCGAGATCGACGAGGCCGCGATGCTGGCCCTGGCCGACACCTTCAAGGGGGCCGAGGGGCAGGCCCGCTTCGAGCTTCTGTTCGAGCGCCTGGCCGACCAGATCCACGCCATGGCCGTAGGCATGGCCGGCGATCGTACCCCCTCAGGCCTCGACCGCTGGGCCGCCGCCTGGGAGCGTCTGGTGCGATGGCCGATCGAGGCCGAGGCCGTGAACCTCGACCGCGCCGACGTGTTCTGGACGGCGATTGCGGACTTGCGCGCCGCGGCGAAGGCCTCCATCTGACCGCATGCTCATCGACAGCCACGTAAACCTGCACGCGCCCCAGTTCGCCGAGGACCGCGACGCGGTCATCGCCCGCGCCCGCGAGGCCGGCATCGAAATGATGCTGACCATCTGCGACAAGATCCCCAACTTCCCGGCCGTCCACGCCATCGCGATGACCGAGGCCGACATCTGGTGCACCGTCGGCGCTCACCCGCACGAGGCCAAGGACCACATCGACCTGACGACCGCTCATCTGGTCGAACTGGCGGGCAAGCCCAAGGTCGTCGGCATCGGCGAAACGGGTCTGGACTTCCACTACGACCTGTCGCCGCGTGACGTGCAGGCCGCCGTCTTCAGGGAACATGTCGCCGCCGCCCGCGAGACGGGCCTGCCGCTGGTGGTCCACACCCGCGAGGCCGACGACGTCATGGGCCAGATCCTCGAAGAAGAGCACGCCAAGGGCGCCTTCAAGATCCTGATGCACTGCTACACCAGCGGCGCGGACCTCGCCCGCCGGGCCGCCGCGCTCGGCGCCTGGTTCTCGGTCTCGGGCATCGCCACCTTCAAGCAGGCCGAGGACGTGCGCGCGGTGATCCGCGACATGCCCGCCGACCGCATCATCGTCGAGACCGACTGCCCGTATCTGGCGCCGGTGCCGATGCGCGGCCGCCGCTGCGAGCCGGCCCACCTGCCGCATATCGTCGACAAGCTGGCCGAGATCCGCGGCTGGACCCGGGCCGACGCCGAGAAGCGCTCCGAAGACGCCTTCTTCGCCCTGTTCGACGCGATACCGCGTCCATGACCGGCGGCCGGCTCGAGTTCACCGTCCTCGGCAGCGGCTCCTCGGGCGGGGTGCCGCGCGCCGACGGCAATTGGGGCGACTGCGATCCGGCCGAGCCGAAGAATCACCGCTCACGCTGCTCGATGCTGGTGCGCCGGCTGTCGGGCGGCGATCCGCGCGGCGACACCACGGTGCTGGTCGACACCTCGCCGGACCTGCGGCTGCAGACGGCGCGGGCCGGGGCCGGGCGGATCGACGCGGTGCTGTTCACCCACGACCACGCCGACCAGGCCCACGGCATCGACGACGTGCGGCCGTTCTTCCTCAATCACCGCTTCAGGATCCCGACCTACATGGATCCGGCGACCCATGACGGCCTGCTGGCGCGCTTCGGCTACGTCTTCGAGACCAAGGGCGGCTATCCGGCTATCTGCGAGGCCCGCCACCTGCCGCCGCATGGCATGAGCTGGGGCGTCGACGGGCCCAGCGGCGAGATCCCGGTCACGAGCTTCGACGTCGACCACGGCGAGATCCGCGCCGCCGGCTTCCGATTCGGCGGCGTGGCCTATGCGCCTGACGTGCTTCAGATCCCGGAGGACAGTTGGCCGGTGCTAGAAGGACTGGACGTGCTGATCGTCGACGCCCTGCGCTGGACCCCGCACCCCACCCACGCCAATGTCGAGCGGGCCCTGTCCTGGATCGAGCGGGCCAAGCCCAGGCGAGCCATCCTCACCAACCTGCACATCGACCTCGACTACAACGCCCTGGCCGCCAGGCTGCCGCCGGGCGTAGAGCCGGCCTATGACGGCATGCGGTTGGAGGTCTCGATCTAGGGTTCAGTGCAGCGTCGCCGTCTGTATCGGCCGCGCATCCTCGGCCGGCTCGCCCATGCGTACCGGTAGGGGCGCGCCATCCAGCGCCATGGCGTGGTTGAGGGCGCGGGCCAGCACCGCCGTCACGTCCGGGCGAGCCACCAGCGGCGACAGCAGGCGCGAGGCCAGGCCCGGGGCCGCCGCGGCCAGGCCGCAGGCCGTCACCAGGCGCTGCTCGTCGATGGCGTAGCCCACGCAGTGCGGGCATTGGATCTGTAGCGGGCGCACCAGTTCGCCCTCGATCAGCATCATGGTCTGAAGGAACAGAGAGGCCGTGCGGGGCGAGGCCGCGCGTGCGAAGGCAGCTCTTATCGTGGCGTCGGCCGGCTGGCCCTGCAGGCGCAGGGCCGCCCAGGTTCGCATGCCCCACAGCAATAGCCGCTCGCCACGCGCCAGGCCTTCGGGGCCGGTGTCTTCGAAATCCAGGTCCAGTCCGCAGGCGCAACTCATCAAGGGCTCCAGGCGGGAAAAGGCGTCCGGCGGAGGGGAGCCCCGCCGGACGCAGTCGATGTGGGCGAGGGGAGGAAACCCGACATCGGATTTGAGAATTGATCGCAACAATGTCTAGGGTTGCTGTTGTTGCGAGTCAATCTCATAAAATCATATACACTCTATGCGATAGTGTGTGCTTCTATCTCCGTCTTGCGGTCGTGTGGGGGATGGCATGGCGCGGCGATCGATGCTGCTTGGGTGCGCGGCTTGCGCCGTGCTGGTCGCGGGGTCGGCGCGGGCGGCCGCCTGGACCCAGCCCAAAGGCGGCAAGGAGATCATCGTCAGCGTCCATCGCCAGGACAGCACCCACGGCTTCGATCTGGATGGCGCGGCGGTCGACATCGTCGACTACCGCAAGACCGAACTGCAGGGCTTCGCCGAGTACGGCCTGTCGGATCGCCTCACCGTCCGGGCGCAGGGCTCGGTGCGCCGTCTGCGCACGCGCAATGCCCGGGACACCGAGCCAGGGCATTTCGAACTGGCCGTCCGCTACAGGATCCTGTCTGGCGAGACCTGGGTGCTGTCGAGCGAGAGCGCGGTGCGGCTGCCCGGCGGCGACGGTGACCCTGGCGCTGCGCAGCGCGGTTCGCCGGACGCCGAGTACGACAGCCGGTTTCTGCTGGGAAAGAGCGGGACGGTGGCTGGGAAGGCGATCTTCCTGGACCTGCAGGCCGGCGTTCGCCGCCGTGACGGCGAGGCTCCTGACGAGCGCCGGCTTGAGGTCACTGTCGGCGGCCGTCCAGCCCGGCGGCTGATGCTGATGGCTCAGGTGTTCGACGTGGCGTCGGTCGGGGCGGGGCAGGGGGTCTTCGAGGCCTACCGCTATCGCAATGTTCAGCTCACCGCCGTCTACGACCTGCCGGCCGGCTGGTCGGTGCAGGCCGGCGCCGTCGGAACCGCCTCGGGCCGGAACGCCCTGCGTGAGCGGGGCGCGGTCTTGGCGGTGTGGCGTCGCTTCTGAAGGCTCAGGACGGAATGCGGCGGGCCAGCTCTTCCAGTCGGCGTGCGGGCGCGTCGGAGATCGCCGACCACAGCAGGCGGGCGAGTTCCAGGCGATAGACGGCGGCGTAGCCGGCGGTGAACGGGGAGGTCGTGCTGCCGGGCGGCTCGGCGGCCTTGGCGTTGGCCAGGTCGCGACGGGTCAGCACCAGGTCGCGCGGAATAGGAACGTCGCCGGCGCCGGCGGCCACCCAGCGATCGGCTTCGACGGCGGCCAGGGCGGCGGCCTGGACCAGCGCCCGGGCGCCGCGCACGTCGCCCAGCGCGCCCGTCATCACCGGGGCGCCGACGGTCGGGTCACGGGTCACGTTGAAGTCGAGACTGGCCACGCCGCGCTGGAGCGTGACGGACCACTGGTCGTCGGGTTCGTTCATCATGAACGCTTTAGCGACCGAGTCGCGTCGCGGGAAGGGAGCGGCGTATCGTCGTTACATATTGCCGCGACGGTTTGGGCCGTGACTGCCTGATCCGCGATCAGTGAGCGTCGAAGTAAGGTCGTAGCTGCGACCTTTTGGCAGGCGTGGTCCAAATTAGGATCTGGTTAACCATGATTGGCGAGCCTGTGGATGTCTTCTTTTGAAGGCGCCCCACCATCACTCAACTTTTCACAGCCCGGCTTTCTGGCCGGGCTTTTTTTTGTCAGAAGGCGCTTGCGCCGAGTCAGTCGGGCGGCTATCAACCGCGCCTCGACAGAGAGCGACCTGTTCCGCGGTAGCTCAGTGGTAGAGCAGCCGGCTGTTAACCGGCTGGTCGTAGGTTCGAATCCTACCCGCGGAGCCATTCTTCCTTCGATCCGTCGAAGTCGCCTGGTTGAGAAATTCCTCCACAAGAACATAAGCTTTTGTCTTCGATGCGACGTTCATGCGTCTTGCGTCGAGTCACGGCGGCCGCTATCAACCGCTTCCTCAACTGAGAGCGACCTGTTCCGCGGTAGCTCAGTGGTAGAGCAGCCGGCTGTTAACCGGC